>CACMRG010000004.1 GCA_902616005.1 uncultured SAR116 cluster alpha proteobacterium | reverse complement strand
TTATTAACTGAATCGGTTATTTTTGAATATAGATTTGAGACAGATGGCTTGGTTTCAATAACGAAGTCACTTTCTTTTAAAATATTAAATCTTTCTTTGATAGCAAATTCACTTAAATATATTGATCCTGAATTTGTTTTAGATCTAGATTCAATGAGATAATGTAAAATTCCATTCATCTCTTTTTTATCAACTATTGTGTAAGTTAAATCATTATTTTCTTTGTTATATATAGATAAACCAACATCAATTTCTTGCTTTTGAGCCATATAAGCCTCTTAACTAATCAGATGATATTATAGTAAATAAATATAATGTATTTGAAAATGTTTCACGTTTCGTGATATTATTATATAATTACCTATTATTATATTTATGACTAACAACAAACCTTATAAACCATATGAATACAAAAACTTAATAGAAAATAATTTTTCTGAAATTTGGTTTCAATTTCTTTACTTTGAGGTCATGCGTAGCAGAGATTGTGTTAGGTTTATGAACAATAACCCAAATGGATACTTGATTTTACAAGTAATTAGTTGGCATCATGGTCTGGTTTTAATGTCAGAGAACAAAAATCAAGATAGAAAAAACTTTGTAAAAAGTTGGGAGGCAAGTGCTAAATCTAAAACAAAACCTAATAAAAAACTAACATATTCTCTGGTTTCTGATCTTACTGGTCTGAGCATTGAGACTATAAGAAGACATGTAAAAAAATTAATTAATGACGGATGGGTATCTTACACTAAAAAAGAGGGAATCATTTACATGCCTAACATTGATAAAGCTAAAGAAATGACGGAGAACTTAAATCCAAAAGAAATTGATAGATTTGTAAATCTTTTATCTAATATTGATAAAATTAGGTTTAGATAATGAGTAATTCAGTTGTAGTTATTACTGGTGGTTCAGGGGGTATAGGTCTAGCATTAATTAAAAAGTATCTTAAGGAAGGATGTTTTGTCATATCCGCTGATTTAGAAAACAATACTGATTTTGAAGATAAAAATTTTACCTTTTTACAATGTAATGTTGAATCTGAAAATAGTGTAAATAGTTTATTTCAATTTATTTTAAAGAAATATAAAAGGATTGATTATTTTTTTTCCAATGCGGGTATTTTATCTCTAGGAGATGAAAATTCTAGTAATGTTGATTGGGAAAGAAATTGGAATTTACATTTAATGAGTCATGTTTTTATTTCAAGAAAATTAATTCCTATTTTTAAAAAACAAAAATTTGGTTATTTTTTAATTACATCCTCAGCTGCTGGCCTTTTGACACATATTGATTCAGTAACTTATTCTGTAACTAAACATAGTGCAATTGCTTTTGCAGAATGGATAGCAATAAATTATAAAAAACATAATTTTGATGTATCAGTTATTTGTCCTCAAGCTGTGAGAACAAATATGACAAAAGGAAGAGAAAAAGACGTTGCTGCTTTGGATGGTATGTTAGAACCTGACTTTTTAGTGGAAAAAATTCTAGAAGGGATAGATAAGAAACAATTTTTAATATTACCTCATCCAGAAGTTCAAAATTATATAGAAAAAAAATCATCTAACTACGATAAATGGATAAGTGGCATGGCAAAACTGAAACAAAAAATTGAGGATAATAAGTGAAATTGGAAAAAATTGATCATGTTGTAATTACGGTCAAAGATTTAAATAAAACCATTGATTTTTATACAAATACATTAGGGATGAAATTAGAAAAATTTTCTTCATCTTTAAATAATCAAATTAGATACGCCGTGAGTTTTGGTTCTCAAAAAATTAATATTCATGAAGAAAACAAACCTCTCAAACCCAATGCACTAAATCCGTCCTCAGGATCAATGGATATCTGTTTTATTTCACAAAATAAGATTAATGACTGGATGCATCACCTAGAAAAAAAAGAAATTAATATTGAAATTGGACCTGAGCAAAAAACTGGTGCATTAGGTCCAATTTTATCTATATATATTAGAGATCCAGATTTTAATTTAATTGAAATATCTAACCAATTATAATTTTAGATTGATTTCATAATAGCGTCACCACATTCATTTGTATTAGCATTGCCACCTAAATCTCTAGTTCTATTTTCCTGTTTAGATATTGTAGATTCAATTGTCTTGATAATATGATCATGCGCATCTTTGTATCCAAAATGGTCTAACATCATTGCGCCAGCCCAAATTTGTCCAATAGGATTTGCAATATTTTGTCCAGCAATATCAGGTGCAGATCCATGAACTGGCTCGAATAAAGATGGAAAATTTTTTTCTGGATTAATATTTCCTGAAGGGGCAATTCCTATTGTACCAGTACATGCTGGTCCTAAATCAGATAAAATATCACCAAAAAGGTTAGATCCTACAACAACATTAAACTTTTCTGGATTTAAAACAAAATGAGCGCATAAAATATCAATATGGTATTTATCAAATTTAACTTCAGGGAAGTTTTTTGATACTTCTTCAACTCTTTCATCCCAGTAAGGCATTGTAATTGAAATACCATTAGATTTTGTAGCTGAAGTTAAATGTTTTCTTTTCGTTTGTTTTGCGAGATTGAAAGCAAAATTTAAAATTCTATCTACTCCAATTTTGGTCATTATGGTTTCTTGGACAACAAACTCTCTTTCAGTATTAGGAAACATTTTTCCTCCGATAGAAGAGTATTCTCCTTCAGTATTTTCTCTAACGATATAGAAATCTATGTCTCCTGGAGTTTTATTAGCTAATGGAGAAGGTACTCCAGGCATTAATTTAACAGGTCTTAAATTAACATATTGATCAAATTCTCTTCTGAACTTTAAGAGTGATCCCCATAAAGAAACATGATCTGGTATTTTAGCTGGCCAACCTACAGCTCCAAAAAAAATAGCGTCATGATTTAAAATTTTATCCTTCCAATTGTCAGGCATCATTTGTCCATGATTTCGATAATAATCATAAGAGCTAAAGTCAAACTCTTCAAAATTTAAATTAATGTCAAATTTTTCAGATACTTTTTTAAGAACTTTAATACCTTCAGGCATTACTTCTTTTCCAATTCCATCTCCTGCTATAACGGCAATATTAAATCTATTTTTTTTCATAACATCTATTTATATTATATTTCAACCCACGGAGCTTGTGTCATTATTTTATTTTCCTGATTTAAAACCAAAGGTCTAAATTTAGAAGCAAATTTAATAAAATCCTTATCTGAAAAAATTTGTTTCCATAACTCTCTTCTCTCATTATCATCCTTAAACTTCCAAATATGAATAATTTGATTTAAAGCACCAATATCTCCAAGATAATAATTTACCAAATTTTTTTTAAATTTTTTAATCCAAGGAGTTCCAAATTCTTTGTATACGTCTGATGCTTCATGGAGTTTGCCAACAAAAAGAGTATATGTTCTTAGCTCATAGATCGCCATATCATCCTCTATAATTTAGTTAATTTGAACTTGTAATGAGTTTTAAATAAGATAATTTATAAATAACAATTTAGCAATGAGAAACATATGGATATTTTAGAAATTAAGGATCTTGAGAGATTAGCTAAAAAAAGAGTGCCTAAAATGTTTTTTGATTATGTTAATTCAGGCTCATGGACAGAAACTACATATAAAGAAAATGTTAGTGACTTTTCTAGAATAAAACTTAGGCAAAGAGTTGCTGTAGATATGACTAATAGAAAATTAAATACAAAATTAGTTGATCAAGATTTTTCAATGCCAGTAGCTATTGCTCCAACAGGCCTAACAGGTATGCAAAGAGCAAATGGAGAAATATTAGCTGCTCAAGCCTGTGAGGAATTTGGGATACCTTATACCTTATCAACAATGAGTGTATGTTCAATTGAAGAGGTTGCCAAGCATACAAAAAAACCTTTTTGGTTTCAGCTGTATGTAATGAGAGACAAAAAATTTATGGAAAGTCTGATTGAAAGAGCTGATAAAGCTGGATGTAGTGCACTAGTCTTAACTCTAGATTTACAAATTTTAGGACAAAGACATAAGGACATACGTAATGGATTGTCCACACCTCCTAAATTTACTCCAAAGCATATCTATCAAATGATCACTAGACCAAAATGGTGTTTTGAAATGATGCAAACCAAAAATAGATCATTTGGAAATATAGTAGGTCACGTTGATGGTGTTTCAGATTTAAGATCATTAGGTTCTTGGACTTCAGAACAGTTTGATCCCAAATTAGATTGGAATGAAATTGAATGGATTAGAAAAAAATGGAAGAAAAAACTTATACTTAAAGGTATTTTAGATAGTGAAGACGCTATAATTGCATCTAAGACAGGAGCCGATGCAATTATTGTTTCTAATCATGGTGGACGACAATTAGATGGTGCGCCCTCATCTATTAAAGTGTTACCTGAAATAGTGGATGTTGTTGGAAGAAAAATAGAAATTCATATTGACGGTGGTATAAGGTGTGGACAAGATGTTGTTAAAGCATTGTGTTTAGGAGCAAAGGGCGTCTACATAGGAAGAGCATTTCTTTATGGTTTGGGAGCTTTGGGTAAAAAAGGTGTTACTAAATCATTAGATATAATAAAAAGCGAACTTGATAAAACTATGGCTTTTTGTGGAAGAAGAAACGTTGAAGATTTAGATAAGTCAAATCTATATGTTGAAAAGCCTCATAACAATTATTAATCATTTCTTATTATTTGTTTAATTGCATCACTAGCTTCATTTATACACATAATTGATGTTGGTAAACTTACTACATTGCTTACAAAAGCATGCATTTGTCCTTCATAAACTTTGTAATGCACCTCATTTTTAAATGATTTTAATCTTTTCATTAAAGCATATCCTTCATCAATAAGGGGGTCTAATCCTGCACCATATATATAAGTAGTAGGCATTTCATAAAAATCTGAGTAAAGCAAAGGTGATATATTCCAATTAGTAACATCATCATTATCATTTAAATAATGATCTGCAAAATAATCTAAAGTTGATTTTTTAACAATTAATCCATCTAATTTTATGTTCATGGATGGTCTTGACATTGTAAAATCAATCCAAGGATAAAAAAGTATTTGTCCTCTAATCTTAGGAAGTTTTTGTTCTTTTGAAAGAATTGATATAATTAATGCTAAATTTCCTCCAGCACTATCACCACAAACCACAACTTTATTTTTATCAAATTTAATTTGTTTACTATTTTCAAAAATATATTTTACAGCGTTTATTGAATCTTCCAAAGAACAAGGAAATTTATATTCTGGTGCCAAAGAATAATCTACAGCAATTAATTTACATTTTGATTTTTTAGTGAGATGTCTGCATAGCAAATCATGACTATCAAGATCTCCCATTACAAAACCACCACCATGAAAAAAAATAATTAAAGGTTGATCATTATTATTATTTGAATATATCCTGAGTTTTATTTTTCTATTTTCACTTTTAATTTTAATTTCATTTATGTGGTTTATTTGAACTTGATGTTCGGGAGGAACTGAAGCCATAGAAGCTCTCATTTCTCTTAATTCTATTGGAGTAAGATCCTCGACTTCAGGTACATTATTTTCAAGTCTAAATTTTATAAACTTTTTTGTATCATTGTCTATTTTCATTATTCTAATGATAGAGTAAATATTTACAAATTTATATATAAAAAAAGTTAGTTAAGGCTAAGAATATTAGTTTATTGACTTTTAGTAAGCTTTGACCAATATATACATTATGTCGATTTCAAATCCAAGGTATAACGTGCTAACCCAGCCACTTTTAATTAAGTATCAGTTAATTGCTACTTACGTGTTGCTATTATTTTGTGTGCTTGTTTATTTAAACTCAGATAATGAGGTCTTAAATATTATTCAAAGCTCTGTAGCTGATGCCTACATAGCGGTTTCAAGTTTTGTGGCAGGCACTTTACTAATATTCTATTCATTAGAAAAGTTTCTTAATTTTGATATTGGAGTTTTTTTAAAAAAACACCCAAAATTAGAAATTGTAGGTTGCTCATTTCTTGGTGCTTTGCCAGGTTGTGGTGGAGCTATAATAGTAATGACACAATATACAAGAGGAAAAATATCTTTTGGATCTGTTGTAGCCACTTTAACAGCAACAATGGGTGATGCTGCATTTCTTCTCATTGCAAAAAAACCAATAGTTGGATTATTTGTACTCACAACTGGGTTTTTTGTTGGTATTCTTTCAGGCATTTTGGTAAATCTATTACACGGTAAATTTTTTCTAAAATTAACAGGATGCCAAGTTATTAAAAGATACGCATCAACTTCAAAAAAATTTAACCAATCCAGGAATTTAGAAAATCTTTGGTTGTTTTTTATGATACCAGGCATTTTAATTGGTATTTTAAGCGCTTTTCAGATTGATCTTAATTCTATTTTTACAAACCGTTTTGTAAAAGATCCAGTTTCACTTTTTGGATTTGTTGCTGGTTCTCTTTGTTTTTTTATGTGGTTATTACCTCTATTGCATGGATATAAAATCCACATCTCAGATAATAATGATACCTTAAAATATAGAACTATAAGTGATACCAACTTTGTAACTGGTTGGGTTATTTTGGCTTTTTTGGCATTTGAATTGAGTGTTCATTTTTCAAATATTGATTTATCAATTATTTTTAATACTTATTTATATTTTGTACCTTTAATCTCAATTTTGATTGGACTTCTTCCCGGTTGTGGACCTCAAATTTTGGTTACAACAATGTATTTAAGTGGTGTTATTCCATTATCTGCACAATTAGGTAATGCTATTTCAAATGATGGAGATGCATTATTTCCAGCTATTGCAATACATCCAAAAGCCGCATTAATAGCAACTCTTTATTCAGCAGTACCAGCTTTTATGGTCAGTTACTTATATTTGTTTATATTTGAGGCTAATATTTTTTGGTTTTAAAAATAATAAATAAATAATTTTTTGTTTATTCAAAATGTTGTTAATATTTTTGTATGAGTAATGATAAATATACCTCAGATTATGTGCCAGCTCCAATTGCCAGTAATGAAAATCAAAGATTGGAAGCTGTAAAAAGAACAGGTGCCATGTATTTGGATCAAGATGAACTTTATGATGTATATTGTTATTTAGCAAAAGAAATTACAGGATGTCCAGTAAGTTGGACTGGCCTAATTGATAGTGAAAATCAATATTGTTTAGCAACTGATGGATTTCCCGAAGACACATCAAAAAAAATACCAAGAAAACAAACTTTTTGCCAATATGCTCTTGATAAAACAGAGCCTTTAATAATACAAAATATGAAAACTGATTTAACCTTTAAAAATCATCCATTAGTTAAAGAAGGGATTGTTAAATTTTATGCGGCTTTTCCAATAGTAACATCCGATGGTTATACTCTAGGAACGTTATGTGTAAGTGGTGATAAAGAGGTCGAACTAACTAAAAACCAAATCAAATCACTTAAAAGTTTGTCTAGAAAAATGGCTTATCAATTAGAAATACAAGAAAATTTTAGAAATAAAAGTGCCGAAAACTTAATTCAAATTATAGATAAAATTTCACAGCATGTAGAAAATTTAGATATTATTCGCTTAAAAACAATTTTAAAATTTTTTTCAGATCAAACTATTGATAACACTGAAAAAAACTATTTGTCAAAAATTAAAGTAATTAAAGTATCTGCTAAGGAATTTGAAATTACAGATTTTGGCAATAAATTAAAAAGTGAACTATCTCTAGATAAGGGTATATTAAAGAGAGTAAAAAATTTATCAAACAATGAAAATGATTTAGATAATTTATTTAACGAAATTAGGAATAATTAATGTTTGGGAAAATCTTAAATTTTAGATTTCCATCAGTTAGTGAGGCAAAGCTAGCAGCTTCATTCTGTTCTGAAAAGTTTGGTTCAAAAATATCTGATTATAATATCATTGGTCTTAACATATTTATTAGTCAGTTAGGAGATCTTAATGTTTCAATTAAATTTGAAAACTCAAATGCGCTTAATAAATTTGAAACTAACTATGAAGAAATAATCTCAGATTTAAAAAAGAGTTTGGCTTTTAAAGAAAATAATTTTGTTGGTGTTTGTGCATATACATATGAAAAAGAAGCAACTCTAACAGAGAACTAATAATGATTGAAGCTAAAGAAAATTTTAATAATACATGGCCATTTAATCCTAATTTTTTTTCTGGTAATGGTTTTAAACAACATTATGTGGATGAAGGTAAAGAAAATAATAAAGTAATTTTATGTCTTCATGGTGAGCCAACATGGGGATATATATATAGACATTTTATTCAAAAATTATCAAAAAATTTTAGAGTAGTAGTTCCAGATTTAATGGGCTTTGGAAAATCTGAAACACCAAATAATAAAGAATATTCTCTAAAGACACATGTTGAAAATTTGGAAAATTTAGTTAATTACTTAGAATTAAAAAACATATATTTTGTTGGGCAAGATTGGGGCGGTCCAATTTTAGGAGCATATACATTACGTAATTTAACAAACACTAAAGGTATGTTTTTAATAAATACAATTTTTGGGTATAGTAGAACTGAAAAACCTAATGAATTAACCCCATGGTTTAAATGGATAAAGAAAAATGAAGAAAATGGAACTCTAGATGGAATATTAGGAGAATTAAATACAACTATTTTATCAATAATGAAATTATTGAATTTTACAAATAGCTCTATAATTGATGATAATTGGATAAATGCATATGCTTCGCCATTTCCAAATAGGGATAGTTGTTTAGGAGCAATCAATTTTCCACTTGATGTTTTGCATGGAAGAATGATTCCATTTATAATTAATTGCTTGAAAAATGGAGATATGAAATCTTTTTTAGAAATTCCTTCTGAGTTAGTCTATGGAATGAAAGATAGAGCAATTGACCCAGACTATGCAATAAAAGATTTTAAAGCTTTATATCCTAATTCTAAAGTAACCAAATTAGAAAATGCTGGTCATTTTTCTCAAGAAGATGAACCATATAAAATTATTGAATTAATAAAGGCATTTGTTAGTAATAATTAATGAACATAGACTTTGTTTTCAAAATTTTGGAATATAAAGAATGGTTTAATGAAGAAGAAGAATTTAAAGGGTCTTTAATTGATTTAGAAGATGGTTTTATTCATTTCTCTACAAAGAACCAAATATATGAAACATGCAAGAAATATTTTTTTGGAAGAGAAAATTTAATTGTAATTTATTTCAAAATTAAAGATTTGGGAAATAATTTAAAGTGGGAAAAATCTAGAAATGATGATTTATTTCCACACTATTATGGAAATCTTAAAAAACAATTGATGATAGGATTTTTTAAGCTAAGAAGAATTTCTGATGGCAGCCATGAATTTCCTCAAGACTTTATCACTGGCAAATTTTTTAATAAATAATTGTCTTGCATTTTTACCAAATTGATTTCTTTTAGTTTGATTATTAATTGCTTCAAAAATTACATTTTCTAATTCTTTTTGATTGAGTGTATTCACATTCCAACCTGTTTCATTGTGTATAACAGCATCTACAACACCACCATCTACTCCAGATATTGAAGGCACTGAATATTTTGCAGCTTCGATATAAGAAATTCCAAAACCTTCAATAGAATTTTCAACTTTATAAGATGGCATAATAAACAAATCCGAATTCATTAAAATTTTTTCTTTTGAATTTTCATTAACAAAATTTTTGATTTTTATATATTTATTTAATTTATAATAATTTATTTGTTCTTTTATGGTTTTTTTCAAATAGCCATCACCATAAATTGACCATACAAAATTATTTATCAATTTGTTTTTTATTAAGTATTTTAGGGCCTTTATTACAGGTAAAAAGCCTTTTCTCTCTTCTAATCTTGAAATAGTTGTTAGTATAAGATCTTTTTTATTAGATGAATTATTTTGAATTTTAATTTTATTATCTTCTATTTCATAGGTTGGAGGTATGACGTAAGTTTTAGATTTAGGAAATTTGCAAATTTTTAAAAACATATTTTTTGTATAATTCGAAGAAGAAATAACTATGCTTACTTTTTTTACGAGTTTATTAATTTTATTTTTTTTAGATTTAGACAAAAATTCTTGTCCATGAGCGAGCATTACAATTTTGTTATTTATATTTGGCAAAGCATTAAGAGATTTCCAACTATCACAAATAATAATGTCATCCTCTTTTAAAATCTTTTTTAATTTAATTTTTTTTATTAATGGTCGAAATATTTTTGGAAATTTAGAAAAATTAAATTCAATTTTATAACTTCTTATTGCATGTGATTTTGGTATATTATGATCTGGGAAAACATAAGTTGGAATTATTTTTGAAAAATTTTTTGCTAATGCTGACATAACACTTTGCATTCCACCAGTACGTGGAGGGAAAGTTTGTGTAACAATTATAACTCTCATTGTGTTGATTATATTCAAATATATTGTGTAGTATATTATTATTAAATTTAAGAGGATAAAAAAATGTATAAATTAACTTATAGTCCAGCCTCTCCTTATGTTAGGAAAGTTAGATTGGCAGGCTATCTTTGTGGTTTAAATGATCAGATTGAACTACTAAATCCAGGTCATGAAATTCATATTAAAATGAAATCAAATAATCCATTAGGCAAGATACCGGTTTTAATGACCCCGAATAACCAGTATGTTTTTGATAGCCGTGTAATTATTGAATTATTGAATGATGTATCTGGTAAGTTATATCCTAGTGACAATAATAAAAAAATAGTTTTAACTAATGCTGCGCTTGCGGAAGGTCTTATAGATGCATCTCTTCTATATGTCTATTCAATTAGATATGCAGGAGATCAAAAACCATCAGAAGTTTGGCAAAATTTTCAATTAACTAAGATTGAAAATACTTTAGATTATTTAGATAAAAATGTTTTGAATAATTTTGATCCATCAAACCTATTTATATCTCATATAGGTTTAATCGTTGCACTTGACTATTTAAATTTTAGAAAAATTTGTGATTGGAAAATTAAAACAAAAAACTTAGATTCATGGCATAAAAAAGTTAGTGATTCTTTGCCTGGTTATCAGGAAACGTTTCCAAAAGACCCCTCTTAATTTGGCAGAATAAGTACAGCTCTAAAATCATTAACATTCGTTAGCGTTGGTCCAGTATAAATAAGATCATTTGTTTTTTCAAAAAAACTAAATGCATCATTATCATCAATATATTTTTTAATATTTAAATTTAATTTTTGACAATTTAAAAATGTTTCGTAAGAAAAAAAAGCACCTGCATTATTTTCGCTTCCATCTATACCATCAGTATCTATCGATAGTCCTAGAATATTTCTATTTCCATTTAAGGTATTAACCATAGAAAGGGCAAACTCTGAATTTCTTCCACCTTTCCCCAGACCATTTACCTTTACTGTAGTTTCACCACCAGAAAGGAGTAATATAGGTTTTTCTAAGGAAATATTTTTATAGCGTTTTTCTTTTTTTATTTTAAGTGCAAGATTTGCCATTCGTTCACCTTCCTTTGAAGCATCACCCTCTAGTTTATCAGAGAGGATAATAGGTAAAAAACCTATTTTTTTTGCGAAATTTGATGCTGCTTTAAGCGCTTTCATTGGAGATGCTATTAAATGAAAATTTTCGTTCATACCCTTGGGCAGGAGATTAGTTTTTATGATAGATAAAATTTCTTTTGAAATTTCTATTTGATAATTATCTAAAATTTCAAATAACCTGTTAGGGTCATTATTAGAATATATTGTTGGCCCAGATCCAATAAAACTTGGATCATCTCCAGGAATATCAGAAATTCCATAAGTAATACAATTAGATGGTTTTATTAATTCTAATAATCTTCCTCCTTTAACTGCAGAAATAGATTGTCTAACAATATTCATTTCATCAATAGATGCTCCAGATTTAAGAAGTTCATTATTAATTTTTTGTTTTTCATCAAAATTTATTCCAGCAAGAGGAGAGCATAATAAAGCAGATGCTCCACCTGAGATAAGGAATATTACTAAATCATCTTTAGATGTGTGTTTTGCAATTTGTATTATTTTTTTTGTAGCATTATAGCCATTTAAATCAGGAATTGGGTGCGATGCTTCCACTACTTTAATTTTTTTTGTTTTAACAAAATGGTCATATCTAGTTACAACAAAACCCTCTAATTCAAATGGACATTCATCTTCAAAAGCTTTTGCCATACTTCCTGCTGCTTTACCAGCGCCTAAGACATAAATATTACCTTTTGGCTTTTCTAATAATTTTGGAAATTTATTATTGGGTTTAGATGAGTTGATTGCCTCTTTCATAATAAGAAATAATTGTTGTTTATTATTTTTAATCATAAAAAAATTGTATTAACCTTGAACTGATTTATTATTTAAATTTAATCGTAGTAAGAGGAATTTATATGTCAATTATTGAAGGACAAAAGATTAATAATACTTTTTTTATTTCTATAAATAATCCTAAATCAAAAAACTCGATGGTTCTTGGCTTTCACCCTCAATTACAAAGCAAAATTGATGAAGCTGAAAATTCAAAAGATATAAATTCTATAATAATTTTTGGTGAAGGTGGGTTCTTTTGTGCTGGAGGAGATCTTAATAGTCTAAAAACCAGAAGAGATATGACAGTACCTGATAGATTAGAAACTCTTGAACAATTAAACGGAACAATAAAAAAAATTAAAGAGTGTTCCAAACCTACAATTGCAGCAGTTGAAGGTGGAGCAGCAGGTGCAGGTGTTTCTCTTGCAATGGCATGTGATTTTTTGATTATGTCAGATAAGAGTTTTTTATCTCTTGCTTATGTAAAAATTGGGCTCACTCCAGATGGGGGGGTTACAAAACTTTTAGCTGAAGTTTTGCCAAAACAAATTTTGTCAGAAATGGCACTAATTGGAGATCGAATTTTTGCAAAACGATTATTTGATCTAGGTTTTTTAAATTTGATTTCAGATGCAGGTGAAGTTAAATCAGATGCTTTAAAGTTTTCTGAAAAATTTAAAAACTTACCTCAAAATGCAATGTTTAGAATAAAAACATTAATTCATCATTCTTATGATAATAATTTTGACGAACAAATGAAATTAGAAGCGAATTTAATGGCAGATTCTCAAGGAGATAAAGAAAGCATGGAGGGTATAGATGCTTTTCTAGAAAAAAGGAATCCTAATTTTTCAAAATTTAGATCATAAATTTGGCATTTTATTTGCTCTAGTTATGAATGGTATTAATAAAAAATCTAATTTTCATTCTAATATTATTATTTTCTAAATCTGCCTTTTCAAAACTAAATTATTCTGACACTTGTCAAAAAGAAATAAATATTATTGAAAAGCAAATTGATATTCCAAAAGGTTTACTGACTGCAATTGGAAAAACCGAATCTGGAAGATTTAAAAATGATAAGACTGTTGTGATTTGGCCTTGGACAATAAATACAGGTAAAAAAAGTTTATTTTTTGATAATAAAATACAAATGAAAAACTTTGTTATAAATGAAGTAAAAAAAGAAAACTATAATTTAGATGTTGGCTGTATGCAGATAAATTTAAAATGGCATGGATCAAAATTTAAAAATATATTGGATGTATTGGACCCAATGGTAAATGTTTCTTACGCAACTTCATTTTTATATGAATTGCATTCTAATTTTGGAAATTGGGATGAGGCTATAAAAAGATATCATTCATCTAAACCCAAAAAAAATTTAAAATATCATCAAAAAGTTTTAGCAAACTGGAATTTAAAAATAAAAAACCAAGTAGAAATTAAAGTTGCTAAACTAGATAATTTAGAAACTCATATTAAAAATTTTCAACCTAGATTGTATGAAAATATAAAAAAAATTATGTACTTTAGAAATATTTTTATGCAACAATCTGATAATTAAATTAATAATTAATTCAGAAAAAATGATGGTGTAAATATGGATGTATATAATTCTTTAATTTCAAGAAGATCAGTAAGGCGTTTTCTTTCAAAAGAAGTGGATCAAAGTAAAATAAAAAAGATTTTAGAAGGTGCTGCCTTTGCACCAAGTGGCCATAATATTCAACCTTGGCATGTATATGTTGTAACTGGTGATAAAAAGAAAAAGATAACGTATGAAATTATAAACTCAATTGAAAATGGTGAAGCAAAAAATTTTAAGCAAGAATTTGATTATTATCCAACTGAGTGGTACGAACCATACATTTCAAGGAGAAGAGCTGTAGGTTTTGAACTCTATAAATTACTTGGCATAGCAAAAGATGATTACGATGCTAGAAATAAACAAATGCAGGAGAATTTCCATTTTTTTGGTGCGCCTGTAGGGATGTTTATAACCATGGATAGAAGGCTTGCAGAAGGCACTTTTATTGATTTGGGAATGTTTATACAAAGTATTTTGGTAGGTGCTAGAGGAGAAGGATTACATACTTGTGGTCAAGTAGCTTTTACAAAGTTTCATACAATACTAAGCAAAGAATTAGAATTTGATGAAAATGAGATGTTGGTGTGTGGTGTATCAATGGGCTATGAAGATGAGGATGCACCAGAAAATAAATTGAGAGTTGAAAAGTTAAAACATGACCAGTTTTCAACATTCATCGATTAGTTTTTATGAAATTATTTAATATTGAGGCATCAAGAAATTTAACGTTGCCAGATATGTACATTAATATTGGTCATTTCCTTGATCATTTTATGATGTTGATATTTGCTAAAGCCGCATTTGATGCAGGTCTTCATTTTGGTCTTAGTTATGATGAAATAATTATTTATGGAACTTTAGGTTTGTTTCTATTTGGAGCTGCTGCCCCATTAGCCGGGTGGTTGGCAGACAAATATTCAAGATCGTTGATAATAATTATTTATCCTTTCGGCGTATCATTAGGTGCATTTTTATGTTTTTTATCTTCTTCTCCAATTATGCTAGGTTTTTCAATCGGTGTAATTGGTTTTTTTGCCGCTATTTTTCATCCAGTTGGTATTGCGATGTTGATAAGAGATTCAAATAAGGTTGGTGTTAGGTTAGGAGTTAATGGTGTTTGGGGTAATATGGGAGTTGCTGCTGCTCCAGTTTTAACTGGCTTTATAATTTTAAATTCAAATTGGCAATTAAGCTTTTTAGTTCCTTCACTTATTTGTTTAATATTTGGGATTGCTCAATTAAGAGGTTTTAAAGAAATTGATATTAAAGAAGAAAAAACTAAACAAAAAGCATCAAATGGTCTTGTTGAAGGATGGAAAATTGTTCTACTTTCACTTACCATGACTACTTTAGCTGGTGGGTTCATATTCGGTTCATTAACTTTTTTGATACCACGAATATTTGAAGTAAATTTGTCAGGAATTTCTGTTGACATTGCAATAACAGGTTTATTGGCAGGAATTGTTTATGCTATTGCTTCATTATCTCAAGTTGGTGTTGGGTATTTAATTGATAGATATTCGCCTAAAATAATATTAGGTTTTGTTGGAATAGGGCAGTTTTTTTTAATTTATTTATCAAGTTTATATATCGATTATGCTTTATTTTTTGTAATGTTAATGGCAATGTTCTTTGTTTTTGGTCAAGTTCCAATTACAGACGCAATTCTTGTGAGATATGTTGATGATCAGTGGAGAGCAAGAATACTATCAGTAAAATTTTTAATAAATCTTTGCGCCGGCGCTTCTGTTTTACCTTTAGTTTCATTGTTTTTAGGTTATGGATATACTTTTAGTGATTTATTAACGATTTTGTCTTGTTTGGCTATTTTTGTAGTGATTTCGGCTTATATGTTACCTAAAATAAAAAATAATAAGTCTGAATTAAAGATAGCTTAGTTTTAATTAGTTATTCAAGCTAAACCATTCAACTTTATTAGTGTCAGAATTTTTTTTTGCATATCCTGTTTTTACTAAATTTATGAGATGTGATCTAGCTTCACCAATAGCAAAATGCATTTGTTCATTTCCTATTTTTCTATCAAAAATTAAACTTAAAGAATCATAAACGGTAATTTTCCTTTTTAATAATTCATTTTTTAAAATATCTAATCTTTGATTATGATGATTTATAAGTTCTACAGCTCTGCTGTCTCCGTCTTTAAAAGGCCAATCATGACAAGGGAATACTTCAACTTCAGAGTTAATATTTTTAATGTCATTTAAATAGTTTAAATATCCCCCCAATCTATCATCAAAAGGATCAAAAAAATTGTCTGAAATATTTGGTGATATTCTAGGAAGTAAGAAATCTCCAGCCAGATATAAACTTCTCTTTTTGTCTGTCAACGAAATGTGTTCAGGTGAATGACCTACATCTGTCCTAACTTTCCACATGCCCTCATTTGATTCAATTTCAAAACCTTCAGATATTATTTTAAAATCTGGTAAGTTAAAAACTTTGTTTTTATATAATCTTGTGGCTCCTAACATTTCTTGTTTTTGTTCCCTTGGAATTCCTGATCTTTGAAAGATGTTATCAAACATAATTGAATAGTCTTCATCAGGCATGACTAACAATTTTTTTGCCACTTCTAATTCTTTAGATGATGTAAATGCTGGTACATTTAATTTTTTTTGAAGCCAACCTGCCATGCCAATATGATCTGGATGATAGTGAGTAATAAGTAATGAATTAATTTTTTCTGATTTTAATGGTCCATTGAGTATCTTTTCCCACATTTCAATTGAGTGATCAGATCTCAGGCCACTATCAATCAATATCCATCCATTTTTTGTGTTTAAAAAAAATAGATTTACATGATTTAAACGAAATGGAAGTTCGAATTGCGTCCAATATAGGTCTTTCCTAAGTTCATTAAATTCGCCATGCTTAGGTATTTCATAATTTAGTTTTGTCAATTTAAGCCTCTTAGTTCGTTAAACCTTGTCTTTTTAATAATTCTGGGATTTTATTTTTAAAAGGGAAAAAACCTTTTTTAGCAAATGGAAAAGCTAACCTATCCCATTCCCTTAAATAAAAAAATACATTAACATTATTATTTTTAAATTTATTTAATAGACTTTTTCTATTCAACAAACATTTGCCTTCAGTCTCATAAGGAATTATCAAATTTTTTATTTTAAATTTTGTTGTCCAATTGATCAATGCCTCGTCACTTGATGCATATGAAATGTGAGTATTATTATTTATAATTTCATCACATAAGTTATTTTCAAAGTTTTTAATTAGTTCGCTTTGATCAATTAATGAATTATCACTTTTAAAAAGGCATGTTTTAAAATTAATATCTTTTTTTAACAACGAATCTAAAGAAAAATCATTTTTGTTAATGATTAATCCAATATCCTCTAAATTACTAAAGGAAATTTTTTCAAATTCTTTATTAATAATTTGTTGATTAAAGCTTGATTGACTTTCAAGGGGAGAAGCTGTTTCATTTAGTTCATTAACAGGGTTAAATTTATAGTTTGTAAACTTATAAATATTATCTGCACGTGCGATGTAATTTTTTCCAATAGTCTGTAATCCTGCCACCCATCTCCAACTCAATGTATTTACAGCAGGGCACCAATCGAGTAAATTTTTTTGAAAAAAAATCGCGCCATCAATCCAATCTTTTTTTAGTGTAAAGATCCATATGCTTGCATACCACATACGTGCATGATTGTGTAAATAGCCAGTTTCAATTAATTCCTGTGTCCAATAATCAAAACATTTTATGCCTGTCTTTTTAGGAGGTTCAACATCTTGTATTTTTTTTTCATATTTATTCCAGATTATTGGATGAAGTTCAAGCCATCCTCTCCAATAGGTTCTCCAAAAAATTTCTTGAACAAATTTTTCTATTTTATTTGGTTTAAACTTTTGAAACGCAATATCCAAAATATCTGTTTCTGACATTAACCTTCTACCTATATATGGTGAAAGAGTGGATACATTTGTATGAGGTGAACCCAAATCAAAATTTCGTTTAGAACTATAATCAATTAAATTTTTATTAATAAATTTATCAAATTTTTCTTTTATTTCTGAAGTTTTTGTAGGAAATTGTGAGCTCATGGATTATACACATACTTAATTATTGTAAAAAAGTATAGAAAATTAAAATTTGATTAAAAGGTTATTTTTATGAATAGTCCATTAAAAGGTTTGAGAGTATTAGATTTAACAAGAGTTTTAGCTGGCCCTTATTGTACACAAATGCTAGGAGATTTAGGAGCTGAAATTATAAAAGTCGAAAGACCAGGCGCCGGTGATGATACCAGAGGTTTTGCACCACCTTATTTAAAAGATGATAATGGAAATGAGACTGACCTAAGTGCTTATTATTGCGGTGCTAATAGAAACAAAAGATCTATTACAATAAATTTAAGTGAAAAAGAAGGCCAAGATATTATTCGTAAACTTCTTAAAAATTCTGATATTCTAATTGAAAATTTTAAAACAGGAACTTTAGCTAAATATGGTTTGTCTTATGATGATCTTAAAAATGAATTTCCAAGACTAATATTTTGTTCAATAACTGGTTTTGGTCAAACTGGACCATATGCTTCAAGACCCGGCTATGATGGTCTTATTCAGGCAATGGGCGGAGTTATGGCTCTAACAGGTGAACCTAATGGTGAACCAATGAAAGTAGGAGTTCCAATTGGTGATTTAATGGCTGGTATGTTTGCTTCTGTAGGTGTTTTAGCTGCTGTTAGGCATCAAACTGAAACAGGAAAAGGACAATTCATTGATATTGGTATGTTAGATACACATGTAGCTTGGTTAGCTAACCAAGGTATGAATTATCTTTCAACAGATGAAAATCCTGAAAGATTAGGAAATCAACACCCTAACATTGTTCCTTACCAAGTCATGCCAACTTCTGATGGCTATATTGTATTATCAATTGGAAATGATCCAACATTTGAACGTTTTTGCCAATTAGCTGGCGAAACCAAATTACTTGAAGATGATCGCTTTAAAACAAATGCATCAAGGGTATCAAATAGAGAACATGTTACTAAAGTACTGAACGAAGTTACAAAACGAAAAACTTCTAATGAATGGTTAAGTGAACTAGAAAAAGCAAAAATTGGTTGTGGTCCTATAAACAATCTCTCAGATGTTTTTAATGATCCTCACGTGATATCTAGAAAAATGGTTATGGAAATGGAGCACTCTAAAACCGGAGAAAAACCACTAAAATTAATTTCAAATCCTATAAAAATGAATGAAACACCTGTTTCGTATAGATATGCACCTCCGCTCCTTGGAGAACATACTAACGAAATTTTAAAAACCGAATTAAACCTTGACGAAGATCAAATTAAGTCACTTAAAGACAAAAACATTATTTAATATAAATAAATTCAATGATTAATTCAGTTAAACCCAATTTAATAGTTTCTGATTCTAGAGGTGCATGGTTTAGGGCAACAATATTATTTATTCTTGCTCTAATAGGTACAGTTGGAATGTGGTCAGTTGTAGTTTTTATTCCTGATATCGAAAAAGAATTTGGCCTTGATAGGGGAACTTCAAGTTTGTTATACGCCTTTACTATGATTGGTTTTGGTTTTGGTACTGTCGTAATTGGCAAAGTTTACGATAAGTTTGGTATTAAAAAGCCAATTTTGTTAGCTACATTTGTCCTAATTACATCTTATTATTTTTATTCTATTTTTCCATTTTATTGGCAGTTTCTAATTCTTCAATTTTTTATGGGTTTTGCGGCATCGGCTTTTTTTGGTCCTGCTATGGCAGATATATCAAATTTTTTTAATAAACAAAGAGGTTTTGCTCTATCCATCGTTGCTAGTGCTAATTATGTAGCAGGAGCAACATGGCCGTTATTAATTGGTTATTTTTTAACATTCATTGACTGGAGAGCTGCACATTTTTGGATATCAATATGTTTATTTATTATGATGCCACTTATACTTTTATTAAAAAATGCTTCAGTAGATGAAAGTAAATCTCATGAAATGAAGCAAAGGTATAAAGATATAAGGCTAGATCTTTCAAACAATCAAATACAAGTATTGTTAATGCTTGCAGGTATATGTTGTTGTGTTGCTATGGCTATGCCACAAGTTCATATGGTCGCTTTGTGTGTGGATAATGGTTTTGGCCTTCAAGTTGGCACGGAAATTTTAGCTGTCATGCTCTATAGTGGTATGATAAGTAGAATTGTTTTTGGAATGATTTCTGACAGAATTGGACCTGTTTTAACATTATTATTAGGCTCATTTTTACAAATGGTTTCGTTAACATTTTTCTTGCCGTTTTCGTCCGAAATTTCTTTATATGTTGTTTCTTTAATGTTTGGATTATCACAAGGTGGAATTGTTCCTGCTTATGCAATAATCATTAGAAAATATTTGCCAATCAATGAAGCTGGATTAAGAGTTGGACTTGTTATAGGTGCTACAATTGTAGGAATGTCATTAGGAGGATGGATGTCTGGAGAAATTTTTGACATTACAGCATCATATTATTTTGCATTTATGAATGGTATAATTTGGAATTTATTTAATTTGATCATTGTTATATATATCATTAACAAGTCAGACTTCTGGCAGAATAGAAAGGCAATTTCAATTGGATAAAAGTATAAAAAAAACAAAAGATATTGTTAAAAATATTTTTGAAATTACTTACGAACTCTTTCGTATAATGATACCTACTTTAATAATTGTCAAAATCTTACAAGAACTTGGATTTGTTGATATTTTAAATAATTTATTATCACCTTTAATGTTCTTAGTAGGGTTACCTGAAGAAATTGGTATAGTTGTTACAACAACAATTCTTACAAGTCCTTATACTGGTTTAGCAGTTTTAGCAGGTTTGCCACTAGAAAATGGTTTAACTAGTGCTCAGGCAAGTGTTTTAGGATTGTTAATTTTATTTGCTCATTCATTACCTATAGAAGCATTAATATGCAGAAGAGCAGGCGTCAGAATTAGAGCAACTATATTTGTGCGGTTAATTTTAGGATTTCTTTTTTGTGTTATGTTACATCAATTTTTAAATGCTACAAATTTATTAAGTTCTCAAGCAACTATAATTATTCCATTTTCTGAGCCTTCACCCATTTTGTTAGATTGGGTATTTAATCAAATTAAAACCCTTCTCATTATATTTATAATAATAGTCTTGATTGTCATCTTAATAGAAATTTTTAAATATATTGGCATCCAAAGGCTTATAGAATTATCACTAAAGCCATTCCTTAATTTAATTGGAGTTGGTGAAAGAGCATCAACCATTGCTGTAGTTGGAGTAACTCTTGGTATTGGTTTTGGAGGAGGTCTTTTAATTCAGGAAGTTAAATCCGGCAAAATAAAATATAAAGATGTCTTCGGCGTTATTACTCTAATTGGAATGTTGCACAGTGTAATAGAAGATACTGGATTAGTAAGTTTAATGGGCGCAAACATATTTATTACATTATTATTAAGATGTATTTTAACTCTTTTATGTGTTTACTTGATTTTAAAAATATTTTCTAATTATTCTGAAGATTTTTGGAAGAAATATTTAGTAAATGAAAATATTCCAAAGCAAAGTTATGGTAATATTTCTTGATTATTCCAATCAAAAATTTTCCCACTATCATTCTTAGTTTTTGTTTCAATAACATTGTAAAGATAATCAGCTGAAGTTTCAGGACTGAAATAATTTTTATTTTTATTTTTAAAAGGATCTGAAAGTTTTGAGGTGACTGTTCCAGGATGTAAACCAAAAATTATACTATTTTTATTTGTTCTATTTATCTCAATTGAAAAATTCTTAATGATCATATTTAAAGCTGATTTAGATGCTCTATATGAATACCAACCACCTAGAAAGTTATCGCTGATACTTCCAACTCTAGCAGATAGAGATGCGAATTTAGAAATTCTATTTTTATTTAATTTTGGAAGGAAATATTTTCCAATTAATAAAGTTGGTAGGGTATTAGCAGAAATCATATTATTAAATTTTTCTACGTTTAGGTCTTTTATGGATTTCTCTGGATTTAAAAGTGCTCCAATTGAAATTAAAATAATATCAAATGAAAAATTTATTTCACTTGATATGGTAGATAAATTTTCTTCGTCTAGATAATCTAAAATAAAGCAGTGAGCCTTTTCGTGTTTGACTTCTGTTGTTTGCCTAGAAAAACAATATACTTTTTCGACATTTTCTTGCTGTATATATTTTTTACAAAGGGCAGACCCAATTGCACCAGAACTCCCAAAAATTGCTATTTTTAATTGATCCATCTTTAAATGATATAGTTATATTACTAAATCATATAATTTTTTTTTAAACAACGTATAATATATTTATGGAAAATAAATTACATTTTTTATTAATTCATGGAGCATGGCATGGAAGTTGGGCTTGGGAGAATGTTAGTTCAAAGTTGTCTGAGAAAAATTTTAAAGTTTCATGTCCTAATTTGACGGGATTAGGCGAAAGAAAGCATTTGATTTCTAATCAAATTACTATTGATACATTTATTAAAGATGTTGAAAATCATATTATTTATGAAAATTTGGAAAATTTAGTTTTAGTAGGACATAGTTTCGCTGGAAGCATCCTTTCTGGTTTAGCTGATAGACTTAAAGATAAGATTAAACTTTTAATTTATTTTGATAGTATCATTTTATTAAATGGAGAGGCTCATTTTGATACTTTACCAAAAGAAATAGTTAAAAAAAGAATTCAACTTTCAGGAAAATTTGATAATGGAATTTCTATACCAGAACCTAGTGCTGAAAGTTTTGGTATTTTTGATATTAAGCAATCTTTATTTCTCAGAGATAAATTGACGCCAATGCCATTAAGTTCTTTTCAATCGAAATTAAGTTTAAAAAATAAAATTGGAAATGGTCTACCACTTTGTTATATAAGATGCAAAAATCCATTATATGAGCCATTGGAGTTATCAAGAAAAAGGGTGGAAGATTTTGGATGGCCAATTTATGATTTAAATGCAGGTCATGATGGCATGATAAGTCATCCTCACGATACTATTAATTTATTTTATAAGATTTTAGCAGAACAATTAAAATAGGGGGTTTTTAAATGGGAAATATAATTGGATGGGGACACAATAAATTTGGTAGAAATGAAACGCAATCTACCGAAGATATGATTGCAGAAGTAGTTTCTGAGGCTATATCTCATGCACAAGTAGATCCAAAAGACATTGATAATATTGTTGTAGGTACTTTTAATAATGGTTTTCAAAAACAGGATTTTCATGGCGCTCTACCAGCAATTAATTGCGAAGTTTTAAAGCATGTACCATCACTTAGGGTTGAAAATGCATGTGCAACAGGTTCAGCTGCAATTCATACTGCGTTAAATAGTATTGAAGCCAAAAGATCAAAGTTAAATTTAGTTGTTGGTGTAGAGAAAATGACTGATAGATCTACAAAAGAAGCAGGTGATATATTACTTGGAGCTAGTTACAGAAAAGAAGAAGATAAAATAGATGGTGGTTTTGCAGGTGTTTTTGCACAAATAACTGATACTTATTTTCAAAGATATGGAGATCAAACTAAATATCTGTCAAAGATTGCAGCAAAAAATCATAAAAATGGTGCTGTGAATCCGTACGCACATATGCAAGTAGATTTAGGTTTTGATTTTTGTAATAAAGTGTCAGAAAAAAATCCTTTAGTTGCACCACCTTTAAAGAGAAGTGATTGTTCAATGATTTCAGATGGAGCAGCAGCACTTATAATAGCAGATGACGAGTTAGCTTTAGAAGCGGAAAAAGCAATTAGTTTTAAGGCCAGAGTTCAAATGAATGATTTAATGCCAATGAGTAAAAGAGATAAAACTGAATTTCGTGGAGCTTCACTTTCCTGGAAGAAAGCTTTGTCGGACGCTCAAGTAAATCTAATGGACCTTTCTTTTGTTGAGACACACGATTGTTTTACAATTGCAGAACTAATTGAATATGAAGCAATGGGATTAACTCAAAGGGGAGAGGGCTATAAAGTTTTAGAAGAAGGTACTGTTTATAAAGATGGAAAATTACCAATCAATCCATCTGGTGGGTTAAAAGCAAAAGGGCATCCTGTAGGTGCAACTGGTGTTTCACAGCATGTTATGGCTTGCATGCAACTAGTAGGTGAAGCAAAAGATATGCAAATAAAAGATGCATCATTAGGTGGTATTTTTAATATGGGTGGTTCTGCTGTTGCTAATTATGTTTCAATCTTAGAAAGAAAAAGCTAAAGATTTGCCTCAAATCATTATTATAAGACATGCTAAGTCTGATTGGAGTTCTTTTAACTCTGATTTTGAAAGGGGACTTAATGAAAGAGGTTATAGGTCTTGTGAAATAATTTCGCGAGAATTGAAAAAAAAAATAAATCTTCCTGATAAATTTCTTATTTCTCCAGCTAAAAGAGCTCAGCTCACTTTCGAAGAAATATTTTTTTCATGGTTTCAAAATAAAAGTATTTTTCAATTAACTTATAATGAAGAAATTCTCTATGGTGGTTCTAAAATTGATATTTTAAATTTGATAAAACAAAATTTTTCAGGGATTCAAACTGGTGTTGTAATTGGACATAATCCTGTTCTCAGTGAATTAATTTATGACATGGCTTTTAAAAACAAAAAATTACTTCCTTATAATTTAGTAACGGCAGGTTGTATAATTTTTGATTACGAAAGCTCAGATTATGTTAATTCAAACTTTAAAGATGGTGTGGTAAAAGAGTATATCTTTCCAAGACAATTCATGTGAATTGACTATGAGTTTTTATAATTTGGATCTCTTTTTTCAATTAATGCTTGAATGGCTTCTTTATGGTCATTTGTCATTTGAAGAAGGGTTTGTTGACTGGCAGCCATTTCAAGAGCGGTACTTAAATTGATGTTTTGAGATAATCTTAATAGTCTTTTAGCTCTTCTAATTGATTGAGGCGGGTTTTTAATAATTTTATTTGCTATTTCATATGCTTTATTTAGTAATTCTTCTTGAGGGACAACATGTGAAACTAGTCCCCAATCTAAAGCTTTTTGTGCATCAAGCACTTCACAAGTTAATATCATTTCTGTAGCTCTAGAAAGGCCAATTATTTTTGGTAAAAACCATGAGCCTCCATCACCAGGTATAATTCCGATTCTTAAAAAACTTTCAGAAAATTTGGCATTTTCTGATGCTATTCTGATGTCACACATTGTACAGAGATCATTACCTGCACCTATTGCATGCCCATTAACAGCTGCTATAACTGGCACATCTATTTTGTTGAATGTCATAGGAATTCTTTGAATTCCATTTCTATACCAATTTTCAATATCTCTTAATGACATGTTGTTATTTTCTGTCATTTCATTGATTTCATGTAAATTTCCACCAGAGGAAAAGCTTTTTCCAGCTCCGGTCAATATTGCGCATGATATATTTTTGTTATTATCAATTTCTTCTAAAATATTTACTAATTCGTTTATTATGTCTGGAGAAATGGCATTTCTAGTATCTTCTTCATTAAGAGTTATTAAACAAATATTATCTTTTTCTTCACATAAAACTGATTTGCTCATTTATTTTCTCCAATACTTAATTTTAATGATTTAAAAATTCCCAAAGGTTTTTATTTTGATTTAGAAATAGTTTGCCAAGAATATTTTGCCAATATATTTCATTACCAAACTCATTTCGCCAACTATTTAAAGCCTTGGTAAAATAGCTAAGTTCATATTCTTTTGTAAATCCCATTGCTCCATGAACTTGATGAGACAAGGCTATAACTTTGCCTGATGCTATTCCAGTTCTTATTTTAGGGATAGCTGTACTTTTGAGATTATAAAAATTTTTATTATTATTTTTTAATGTAGATAGAGACGCACCACTCGCTGCCACCTCTAAAGCAATTTCGCTAATGTGATTTTGTATCATTTGAAATTTAGATAATGTACGTCCAAATTGTTTTCTTTGAGAGCAATATTCAATACAAAGTTTTAAAATTTTTTCCATAGCACCAAATGATTGAATTGATCTTATATTTATTAAAAGATTTTGTACGTCTATTTGTTCAGGTTTTTCCATCATAGAAATGATTTCTAAATCTGAGGCATCAAGATCAAACTTTGGCTCTGATAAAAAATTTTTTTGCAGCTTAAATTTTCCACCTTTTTTAAACAAAATGATATATTTTTGATTATTAATTTCAGTTTCTACTAAGATTTTCTCAGCTAAATTTAAGTAAGGTATTGATTTAAAGTTTCCAGATATTTTATCTTTCTTTATTATAATATTTTCAGTTTTATTAGTCAGTGTTATAAAATCGTTTTCAGGTTTTATATTTAATTCTGATAATAAAAAATTACTTATTATTGTTTCAATGAAAGGTACAGGTGTACCATATTGAGCTGACAAATGTACTATCGGAATAATATCATTCAGTGTCATGCCAGCACCACCTAAGTCTTCTTTTACAAGTAACTTTGTTAACTCACTTGATATGATTTCATCTTTTAAAGTTTTAAATTGAGTTGAATTTGGTTCTAGATTTAATCTGAGATGGTGATCTACATTTTTAAGTAATATTTTGTCACAAATATCTAAGATTATTTTAACTTCATCTTTCATCTTAAGCCAAGTTGTTTTGAGATTATACCTCGCATGATTTCAGATGTGCCTCCCCTTAATGAATTCGCTGGTATTCTAAGAGTAGCATCTTGAAATAAACTTTTTAGACTAGATGACCATTCTTCAAAAGGAATCAAGTTTGACATTTCTCTAATTGTTTCAATTAATTTTTTTTCAAAAACGTTGCCGGCTTCTTTAACAAAAGCTGCTTGAACATCTGGTGATTTTTTTTCTTGTATCATCCAAGCAATTGAAAAACTCATCATTCTTAATGTTTGTAATTCCGATATGATTTTACCTAATGATGTAATACCCATTTCAGACATTTTATATCTGAATTCACTAATAAAGTTATCTAATAAAATATAATGAGATAAAAATCTTTCTGGCCCAGATCTCTCAAGAGCAAGTTCTCCAACAACTTGTTGCCAACCCAAACCTTCTTCACCTAAAAGAGCATCTTTACCTAATTTAACATTATTAAAAACTGTTTCATTAAAGTGCTTTTGGTGAGTCATATCTTCAATTGGATTAATTTCTACACCTGGTAATTTTAAATTTACTAAGAATTGAGATAGACCTGAATGTCTGTTTTTCTCATCAAGTTTTTCTGTTCGAGCTAAAACAATCATATAATGTGACAAATGGGCTCCTGTTGACCATATTTTTCTGCCTGTTAACTCCCAACCATCGGTAGTTTTTTTTGCAAAAGTTTTTACTGAAGCAAGGTCAGAACCTGAATCAGGTTCACTCATCCCAATGGCAAAAAAACACTCACCAGATGAAATTTTAGGAATGATTTCTTTCTTTTGTTCTTCTGTTCCGTATCTAATAATTTGTGACCCACTTTGTCTATCTGCAATCCAATGAGCAGCAACAGGTGCTCCAGCAACTAAAAGTTCTTCAGTAATAACGTATCTTTCCAACATTGTTTTTTCACGACCGCCATATTTTTTAGGGAATGACATTCCAAGCCATCCTTTTTCACCAAGTTTTTTACTAAACTCTGGGTTTGCAGAATACATCCAGGCATCAGCTTGAGGTTTAATATTATTAGAATTAAATGTTGTTTTTAAAAAACTTTTTACATCATTTCTTAGGTTTTTAAGATTATCATCTTCTTCAATATGTGGAAAATTAAAATAAGTCATAATAATAATATAAATAATTTATTGAATATGACTAGGGTAAAATTGTGGATTAATTGATTTTAAAGTTTAAATCACATAAACTAAATCGATGGTTAAATTTACAAAAGAACATAAATCAAGGTTAGAAAAATTAGCAACTCCAACATTGGCAAATGTATTGGATGATATTGGATTTGAAGGAATAATGTATAATTTACAACCTGCAGGTTTTGGAATGAGGGTTGTAGGTGAGGCACTCACAGTTCAAGAAACAACTGGACCTTTTGGTTCATTTAAAACTGAAGATTTTAAAGTGGGTCATATGATCGAAAAAGCAAATTCAGGAGATGTTATTGTTGTAGCAAATAATGGTGCACCAGTTTCTACTTGGGGAGGTATGGCTTCTTATTCCGCAAAATTAAAAGGTATTGGTGGATTAGTTGTTGATGGAGGGATAAGAGATAGGGAAGAAATAATTAAGTTTAACTTCCCTGCCTTTTCAAAGCATATGGTACCAACCCCAGGAAAAACTAGGATAAAAGTTTTATCGATTGGGGAACCAATTATTTGTTCTGGAGTGAAGGTGAGAACAGGTGATATAATTGTAGCTGATGGAACAGGTGTTCTTTGTATTCCTCTGGAAGAATTAGAAAATGTAATTTCAAATGCTGAAAAATTTAGCGCTGATGATAATCAAGCAATGTTAGAAATGGAGAAAGGTTTAACATTTATAGAAGCGCTTTCAAAATTCAAAAAAATATAATTTTATAGTTTTTTTAAAGCTCTAGAAAAAAAATCTCTTTGCCCAAAGTTCCCTGATTTTAAAGTGATTTTAATATTCTTTTCTGGCTCCCACATAACAGGCACACCTGCTGAAATTTCTTCACCAATTTGAAGTTCTTTAATCATTAATGCTTTAACAATAGCGCCTGATGTTTCACCTCCAGCACATACAATTTTATTAAAATTATATTTATAAATATTTTTAATAATTTTTTGAAAAAGGGTTTCTATTTTAGATGAAATCTTTGAACCAAACTTTTTCTGATAAAGAGATACTTTTTTAGGAAGAGCTGTTGAATAAATTAGTGGTCTTTTTTTACTATGTCTAAATATCCATTCAATAATCTCATTGTGATAATTTTCGTTTTTAATTAATTCCTCTGGTGAAATAAACAAAGAAGGATTATTTTTTTTATATAATTCTACTTGCTCATTAGTTGCCAAAGAACAAGAGCCTGAAAGAATGATTGTGTTTCCTTTAACATTAGGTAACTTAGAGTTGCTTTTTTTAAGCATACCTTTTTTCTTGAAAACTTTTGGAAGACCTAGTGCTATACCTGAGCCACCTGTTAGAAATTTTAAATTATCTGTGCCACTACAAATTAAATCAAAATCTTGATTATCAAGAGTATCAGTAATTGCGTATTTCACATTACTTTTTTTTAACTCAGTTATTCTTTTTTTTATTGATTCAGCACCTTCTTTGATTGTGACGGAATTTATTAAATCTACTTTTCCTTTTGTTTGATAGTTTAACCATCTAACAAGGTTATGATCGGTCATGGGTGTAAGTGGATGGTTTTCCATTCCTGATTCATTGAGTGGTACACCATTAACAAACATGTGGCCTTGATATAATGTTCTACCTGCATCTGGAAACGATGGACAAGCAATAGTAAAGTCAACATTTAAGTTTTTCATAATTGCATCAATGACAGGCCCTATATTACCTTTTTTTGTGGAGTCAAAAGTAGAGCAGTATTTAAAAATTATTTTTTTGCACTTTTTAGATTTCAACCATTCTAAAGCTTTAACACTTTCTGAAATTGCTTTTTTTATTGGAATTGTCCTTGTCTTAAGAGCGATTACAACAGCATTATACTTATTTAATTTCATTTTATTGTCAGGCACTCCTGAATACATGCCAACTGACATTCCAGCTTTTTTTAAATTATTTGCTATATCTGAAGAGCCGGTAAAATCATCACCTATTACCCCAAGAAGCATCTTAACCTCACTAGTTTTGTTTAATTAATTGATTAACTGTTTTCTTTGTCACCCAATTTTTTACATCTTTATCAAAGCTTAAATAGTGATCACTTTTAAGGTGAAAATCAAAAGCATCTTTATCTTGATAAATTTCATAAAGAAAGACTTTGTTTGTATTTTTTTCATCAAAACTTATATCGAATGTAAAGCACTTTTCTTCATTGTTTAATGAATCTTTTGCTTGTTGCAAAACTCTATTTCTGAATTCATTTACAAATTCACTTTTAATTTCAAAGTCTACAGTTATAACAAACATATTAATCAAACCTTTCTTTTATTTAATTAAATCTAAAATTTGAAATGTTATTTCAGTAGTGGACATATCCCCTCCAAATTCGAATGGTCTTAACAAATTTTTATTAAATCCTTCTTCAATAGCATTTTCTATTATTAATGCAGCTTCATTTGCTTGTGGGCAATTTTTTTTATCAGCAAGATATTCTAACATCATTGATCCACTTAAAATTGTTGCAAGTGGATTTGCTTTATTTTTACCCATAATATCTGGTGCACTTCCATGGGCCGGTTGAAATAGACCGTGATTATCCCCAATTTCTCCGCAAGATGCCATGCCCATACCACCAACTAAGCCTCCACCCAAGTCTGAAAGTATATCGCCAAATATATTTTCCATTACCATAACATCATATTCCCATGGTTGTCGGATCAGATTAAGAGCCATTGCATCTACATAACAAGTGTCAGCCTCTATGTTTGGAAAATCATCTTTAATTTCATTAAATATTTTTCTAAATAATGCTTGAGATTTAAAGACGTTAGCCTTATCAACGCATGTTACTTTTCCTAGTTTTCCTTTTTGTTTTCTTTTTTCAGCTAGCTTAAATGCAAAATTATGTAGTCTCGTTGTTGTATTTCTTGTTATTCTCATAATGTCTTCGACTTCATCTTTATTTGCAATTTTATTTCTATTATGAACAGCAGCAGTATAAAATAAACCTTCAGTACATTCTCTTAATACTACAAAGTCAATTTTTTCAGCATTTTTGTTGCTTAATCGTTGAGGTGTATTCTTATATGCTTTTACAGGTCTAACTCCTGCATAGAGATTAAATTTTTCTCTAAATCTTAAATGTGGTGCTATTTCTGTTCCATCTTTTTTTCTTACAGTTGGTAATCCAATTGCACCTAAAAAAATTGCATCTGCTTCAGATGCTTTTTTTTCTCCATCAGGCTCTACATCCATTCCAGTCTTTTGATAATAGCTAGCTCCAGCTTCGATATAATTCCATTCATAATTTAAGCCACTAACTGCATTAGATGCCTTTTCAATTATTTCTATTGCAGAATTAATAACATCAGGTCCTATACCATCACCTTGAAATGTTGCAATATTTAAAGTTATGCTCATTATTTTAACCTATTTTATAAATTAAATTTTATATTATATGATATAACAATGATATCGAGTTATTTGATTTCTTATTATGTTCAAATTTAAATTTAATAAAACACATTTTTCCAAATTGTCTGACAAACATGTGCTTGCTTTAGCAATTTATGCTGAAGAAGAGGATTCTAAGATTTATTTTTATTTTGCTAATACTTTTAAAAAAGAATTTCCTGAAACAGCTAAGTTATTTGATGAAATGGGAAAGGAAGAAAACGAGCATCGAAAACTATTAATTGATTTATATAAAAAAAAATTTGGAAGTAGTATTCCAATAGTAAAAAGAGAGCACGTATCTGGATTTTATAAAAGAAAACCAATTTGGTTAATTGAAAATTTAAAACTAGATACTGCTAGAGATGAAATTAGAAAAATGGAAAATGATGCTTCGAAATTTTATTTTGACGCTGCTCAAAGAACGTCAGATCCAAGTATAAGGAAATTGCTTGGTGATTTGGCAGTTATTGAATCTAAGCATGAAGGTAAAGCTATAGAGAGAGCAAGAAAGTTAGACTCTAATAAATCTGCCATCAATGAATTAGAAAAAGATAAAAAACAATTTATATTAACATGGGTTCAGCCTGGTCTTGCCGGTTTAATGGATGGTTCAGTTTCAACTTTAGCTCCGATATTTGCAACTGCTTTTGCAACCATGAATTCTCATACAACACTGCTTGTTGGTCTTGCAGCTTCAGTAGGAGCTGGCATATCTATGGGCTTCACTGAAGCTGTTCATGATGATGGAGTTATATCAGGTAGGGGTTCACCTTTAAAAAGGGGGCTTGCCTCAGGAATAATGACAACTTTAGGTGGGTTAGGTCATGCTTTACCATATTTGATAAATGATTTTTACACTGCGACAGTTATGGCAATTTTTATAGTATTTTTTGAACTGTGGTTAATAGCGTGGATACAAAACAAGTATATGAAAATAAGCTTTTCTAAAGCAATTTTTCAAGTTGTTTTTGGAGGAGGATTAGTGCTTTCTACAGGAATTTTGATAGGCGCTTTTTAATTTATTTGACAAAATGATATTAATAATGATAATGATAATGATTCTCATAACGATAACTATTATCAAAGATAACTTTATGTTTAAATTATTTATAATAATCAATTCACTTTTTATGTTGTTAGGTTCATCTTTTGCCATTGCAAATGAACTTAATATTTATTCATATAGAAAACCATTTTTATTAAAACCATTTCTCGATGAATATTCCAAAAAAACTAATATCAAATTTAATGTTCTACATTTAAAAAAAGGGATGGCTCAAAGATTACTTTCTGAGGGAAAAAATACAAAAGCAGATATAATATTAACAGTAGATATATCAAGAATAACAGAATTAAAAGATTATGATCTGTTAAAATCTATCAATTCAAAAGTGATAAATAATAATGTTCCAGACCATTTGGTTGATAGTGATAATAAATGGGTAGCTTTATCAACTAGAGCTAGGATAATAGGTGTATCAAAAAGCAGAGTTAATAAAGATGAAATTAAAAGAATTGAAGATTTAGCTAATCCTCAATTTAAAAATAAAATATGCACAAGAAAAGGGAGTCATCCATATAATAGAGCTTTGCTATCCTCTATCATAAGTCACAATGGATATGAAAAAGCTTTAACATGGGCTAAGGGTTTAGTAAATAATTTTGCTAGAAAGCCACAAGGTAACGATAGAGCTCAGGCAAAAGCAATTTTTTCTGGAGAATGTGATATTGTTTTAATGAATACATACTATTTTGGATTGATGAAATTTAATACAAAAAACCCTGAACAACAAAAATGGGCAGATGCAACTGATATCATATTTTTTAATCAGAATGATAGGGGGCAGCATATTAATGTTTCAGCAGGTGCAATATCAAAGCATTCTAAAAATTCAAAAGAAAGTTTAAAGTTTTTAGAATGGTTAACAAGTGAAAAGGCACAAAAAATATATTCTGAAATAAACTATGAATATCCTGTTAATAAAAATATTAAACCATCAGGAAAAATTACAATATGGGGCTCTTTCAAATCAGATGAAATTAATATTACTACTATCTCTAAAAATGCACCAAAAGCACAAGAAATTATAGATAAAGTAGGTTGGTAATTTTAAAAAAAAAGGTTATCATATCATTATGATAACCATTTATAGTATATTTATATGAACGAAAATATAATTATTCTGACAGGTGGTAGCAGAGGTATAGGTCATGCTACCTCAAAAAAGTTTTGGGAAGAAGGATGGAGGGTTATCACCTGCTCAAGAACTGAAGTTGCCCCTCAATGTCCATGGGAAAAAAATAAAACAGATCATTTTCAAATAGATTTAGAAGATTTAGATGATTTACGAAAAAAAGTTAAGGATTTACAAGCCTTACTAAAAGGCAAACCTGTTAAAGCATTAATAAATAATGCGGCTATTTCCCCTAAAAATGAAAAAAACAATAGACTTAATTTTGACGAAACTGATGTAAATTTGTGGCAAAAAGTATTTAATGTAAATTTCTTTTCACCTATAATTTTATCTAAGAGTTTAATTCCTAATCTTCAATCAGCAAATGGAGTAATTATAAATATTACGTCGATTGCAAGTGATATGGTGCATGAATTTGCAGGTCCAGCCTACGCCACCTCAAAAGCAGCACTTAAATCATTGACTAGAGAAATGGCATCTGATTTAAGCCAATATAATATTAGAGTAAATGCTATTGCTCCTGGGGAAATTGAAACTAGTATGATTGCAAAAAATTCTCAACATTTGATTAAACAAATTCCAATGGGTAGATTTGGAAAGCCCGAAGAAGTAGCTTCTGTAATATTCTCAATGTGTTCAGAATCTTTTTCATACGTTAACGGAACAGAAATCCAAATAAATGGTGGACAGACTGTTTAATATTAAAGGAAATCTTAAATACATAGGTATAGGAGCATTTTTATTTTTTTTAATTAAAGGAATAATCTGGCTAATAATTGGTGGATCTCTTTTAACCTATTTTTTAAATTGATAAAAACTGTTTTATTTTTTTATTTTTTTTCCAAACAATTCAAGTCTATGATCAACTAATTCATAACCCATATTTAATGCAACTTGACGCTTCATTTCTTCTAATTCTTCATTTTGAAATTCTATAATCTCACCAGTTTCAACATCAATGAGATGTTCATGATGTTCACCAGCTTCCTCATATCGCGCTCTTCCATCGCCTATATCAAGTTTTTCAATTATACCAGCTTCTTCAAACAATTTAATTGTTCTGTAAACAGTGGCAATTGAGATGGATCTGTCTTTTTCAACAGCTCTTCTGTAAAGTTCTTCTACATCTGGATGATCTTCTGAAGCTTCAATGACTTCAAGAATAACTTTTCTAGGTAAAGTCATTCTTAGTCCAACTTTTAAGCATTTATCGTACAATTCAGCCATGTTTTTTTATACAATAGAATTAATCAACATTAAATAAATTATAATGACAAATTATTTTTTAATAAAAGTTTTATAAATTATAAAAACGGGTAATAAACTAGCAATTATAATTATTAGGGATGGTAAAGCAGCTTTTTCAAGCATTTCATCACTAGCATATTGATAAATATGAGTTGTAAGGGTTTCGAAGTTAAAAGGCCTTAGCAATAAGGTAATTGGTAATTCTTTGATAATGTCAATAAATGTAAGTATAAAGCCGATTAAAATAGATGATTTAAGTAAAGGTAATAAAATTTTCTTTGTTCCATGAATAAATGATTGGCCAAGCGTAAGATTAGCTTCAATTAAATTTTTAGGAATTCTAGACAAACCGGTATTTATAGAACCAAGACCAATAGAATTAAATCTTACAGTAAGAGCTAAAATTAAACCAAAAAAACCACCAATAAATGAAAAATTTAAATTAAATTCAAAAAAATCAAGAAAACTATTAATTTGAAACTGTAAATTTCCTAAAAAGAAAAGAGTTCCAAGAGCTATAACAACCCCTGGAAAAGCATATCCAGAACCTAGAATGGGTAGTAGAAAATTAGATACTCTGGAGTTGTCATACAATTTGTATAAACAAAAATATAATGAAGATATGACAATACTTGCTCCACCTAAAAAACCAATTAGAAAAGAGTTTTTTGTTATTATAAGAGAGTATAATAATTCATCAAAATCAAAATTGGAGAGAGTTAAATTTAACAAAATTAAAACAGGTATAATGAAACCAATAATAATGGGAATTAAACAAAGAAATAAAATTAAAAGTTTTTGAGAACGAGATATTTTTTTAGAAAATTCATATTCATTACTAATAACATTACTATCAAATCTTTTATTTCTTCTATTTATTAACTCAATAGAAAGAATAATTATTACAAATGAAAAAATTATTAATGAAATTTGTGAGGCGGCTTCTAAATTGTTCATACCTAACCAGAGATTAAACATTGCTAATGTCAGTGTTTCTACAGCAAAGTAATCGACAGTACCAAAGTCTGATATGGTTTCCATTATGACTAATGCTGATCCAGCAATAATTGCAGGCCTTGATAAAGGTAAAATGACATTATAAAAAGGATTTTTCTGATTTAATAAAGAAGTTTCTATTAGATTTTTTGGAGTAGTATTAAATGCAAATTTTACCAGGAGATAAACATAAGGATATAAAGAAAAAGATAATATAAAAATTGCTCCTCCTAGAGATCTAATAGATGGAAAATAATATTCACTTGGATTAGAAAATCCAAATAATGATCTTATAAAAGTTTGAAAAGCACCACTGTATTCAAGAAAATCTGTATAAGCATAGGCCACAATATATCCTGGGATAGCTAATGGTAAAATTAAAAGCCACTCAATATATTTTTTGAAATAAAAATTATATTGTGTAGTCAACCAAGCTGATGATACTCCCAAAAATGTTGACAAAATGCCAACTCCAAACACTAGTATTATAGTGTTATAAATGTATAAAAATAACTTAGTATTTTTAAGGTGAATCCAAACATCTAAAGTATTTGCAAATGAATTAGTTATTAGAAATATTATTGGACATAAAATAAATATAGAAAATAATATATTAATAAATAACCATTTATTTATTAATAAATTGTTCGCATTTAGATAGTATTTATTTTGCAATATTCATCTCATATATCTTAGAATTTGTTATATGTATATATTGAAAAGTTATTAATTGGTAGTAATTTTAATCAAGATAATTATGATCAAATAATGGATTTAAATCAAACATTTGTTAGTCATTTATCTTGCTCTTTAACTGGAGAAAAATATGATGCAAGTGAGATACATAACCTTTCTAAAGTAGGTAAACCACTTTTAGTAAATTATCATTTAGACCAAATTAAAGAGAGAATTACCAAACCAGAAATTAGTCAAACAAATTTAAATGGATTATGGAAATATAGTTTTTTACTACCTGTTGAAAAAGAAAATAGAGTATCACTAAATGAAGTTTTAACTCCTTTGGTAACCCTGAATAACGTAAAAAAGAAGATTGATTTCAGCGGTGATCTTATTGTTAAAGATGAGAGTTATTTGCCAACAGCCTCCTTTAAGGCTAGAGGACTTTGTTTAGCAGTTTCTATGGCTAAACAGCTTGGCATTAAACATATGGCCATACCAACAAATGGAAATGCTGGCGCAGCATTAGCTGCATATTGCGCAAGAGCAAATATTAAATGTACTGTATTTTGTCCTGAGGATACTCCTGAAATAAATGTTAGAGAAATTAATGCGCTTGGAGCTGATACTTATCTAGTTAATGGTTTTATTAATGAGTGTGGGAAAATAGTTTTTGAAGGAAAGGAAGAAACTGGGTGGTTTGATGTATCAACTTTAAAAGAGCCCTACAGAATAGAAGGAAAAAAAACTATGGGACTTGAGCTTGCAGAACAATTTAACTGGAAGTTACCTGATGTAATTTTTTATCCAACTGGTGGAGGAACTGGTTTAATAGGTATGTGGAAAGCATTTAATGAATTAGAGGAACTTGGATGGATCTCAAAAAAACCAAGAATGGTTGCTGTTCAATCAGATGGATGTGCACCAATTTATAAAGCATGGAAAGAAAATAAAGAATTTGCAGATCTCTGGGAAAATCCAAAAACAGTAGCTTCCGGAATTAGAGTTCCAATAGCAGTTGGAGATTTTCTAATTATTAGAGCTTTAAATGAAAGTAATGGATTTTCTATCACAGTGTCTGATGAAGAAATATTAAATGACCGAGATTTTATATCTAAGCAAGATGGACTTTTAATGTGTCCCGAAGGTGCTGCTACTTTTTCAGCTCTTAAAAAATCTTTAAAACAAGGACTAGTTTCTAGTAATGAAAAAGTTGTTTTGTTTAACTGTGCGTCTGGTCTTAAGTATCCACTATCTGATGTAAACTCTTATATTGACAAAAATAAAAAGGTTGATTATTCAAAATTTTAAAATTTATTTTTTCTGTAATGAAGCTTCTCCTTGCTTTTGATTTTCAAGTGTGAACTCTTGTCCATTTGTAAAATCAGAAACATTTTTAATCCAAGACATATCAAATCCGTCTAAACAACCAACATTAACTCCGAAAGCATTAGGATTTGTTCTTCTTTTATTATGAGTATTTATGCCACAGATTTTACAAAAAAAATGTTTAGCAATTTTTGTGTTCCATTGATAAATACTCAAATAATCTTTTCCACTTTCTAAATTAAATTCGTCTTTATTGACAGTTGTCATTACATAACCTTTTCTTCGGCAATGAGAGCAATTACATCTTCTAAGTTCTTTTAATTCACAATTAATAGTAAACTTTACTTTTCCACAATGACATTGACCTTTAATTTGATTTTTAGTCATAAAGATTTCCTAAGCTAATATGAATAACCAAACTCATTATTTAACGTATTAGCAAGTTCTGATACTTTATCATCATTGATAGATTTCAACGGTGGTCTAACATTTAACCACGCACTAATTTTTGTTTTTTTAGCTAAGAGACCTTTTTGTGCAGGTATAGGAGCATAATCTTGAAACAACAACCTTACTTTTGTAACTTTTTTATGTAAATCTTCAGCTTTTTCCCATTCATTACTATGACAAAAATTTATAACTTTTGATATATCACCCCCGTTTAAATTTGCAGTAGCTGATATACATCCTGGAGCTCCAAGCTTTATTGCTTGAATTACTGGTAGCTCTGCACCTGGATAAACAATAAGGTCATCTATCCCTAATAGAGATTTTGTATTTTCCCAGTCGCCTGAACTGTCTTTAATTCCAACAACAATGTCAGGATAAGTTTTTTTAAGTTTTGATACTAAATCAATTGAAAGTCCAACTCCGGAAACTTGAGGTATATGGTATAAATAAATCTTTAGTTTGTTGTGATTAATTTCTTCAATTAATTTTTCAAAATAATCAAATAGACCTTCATCACTCATGCCTTTGAAATAAAAAGGTGGTAATGTCATAACACCATGGCAACCTAGATCTAGTGCATGTTTACTAATCATTACAGTATCTGGAAAATTACATAAACCTGTGCCAGGAATTAGTTGATCAGCTTTAATACCACTATTTAACAACCCTTCTAGTGCATTCATCCTTTCTTTATTACTCAAAGATAAAGCTTCACCAGTTGTACCAAAAGGAGCTAATCCAGAGCATCCGTTTTCAAGTAAATCTTGAGCAAGGTCATTATACATGTTTTGATTAAATTTTAAGTCATTATCAAATGGTGATAGAATGGGTGCAATTAATCCTTTTATCAAAGATACCTCCTAGATGTTATTTCCTTTGTTTTACCATTAATTTAAATTTTGGATACAAAAATTTTTGTGCCAATCCTAAAATTACAACTACAACTGACAATCTAAATAAATGGTGTGTAATTACAAATGCTGGCTCAATATTTAATAGAAAAGCTAGTAGCCCCATTTCATTTACACCACCAGGAGCAAATGCTAGAAAAATTGCAGCTGGAGTTATTTCTGAAATTAATTTTACAATCAAGATGAAAGGTAATAATGATATAATTAAAGTTATTACTACTGAAACTGAATGACCAATATATTTTCCAGCAACTTTCCAACTTAATCCGTTGAAATTGCTACCAAAGAAACTTCCAGATACCAACTGTGCAAAAATTACCACTGTTATAGACATCTCAATTTTGTAAATTTCAAAAATACTTATAATTGCACTTAACAAGAGTGGTCCAAATAATCTAGGGCCAGGTAATTTTATAAGCCTACCAATAAAAATACCTAAATAAACAATTACGAATAAAATGATTAAATTAATTAGATCTAAATCCATTATTGGCCAAATAGCTTCTCTTTTAAAAGTCCCTGGAAACGATATCAAAATTAATGATGGAATTGTAAATACTGTTAAGAAAATTCTAATCATATGTATTATCCCGACTTGTTTAGAATCTGCGCCACATTCTTCAGCTCCCAAAACCATTTCGAGAAGTCCACCAGGTGAAGCAATAAAAAATGCTTCTGGTTTTTCAATTTTTCTAATTTTATGAAGTACTAGAAATGTTATAAAAAATGCAAAAGGTATATATAGAGCTAACAATAATAGGGTGAAAAACCAGGTTTCTACATTATCAAGAATTGAGGAATCAAAAGATCCTCCCAACCAAACTCCAAGGATACCAATAAATGGATTTCTAAATTTTGGTGGTATTAAAACATTGACTTTAAATAAAGCAAAGATTGCTACTAAAAACGCAGGCCCTAAAACCCATGGTAGAGGAAGTAATAAATAGTTAAAAATACTTCCGCCAATAAAGCCAATAAGTAGTGTGTATAATATATATTTTATTGATGTTAATATTTTATTTCTCTAAGTTATTAACGGAAGGTTATTAAGTAACATAATTAAAAAAAAATTAAATGGAAAGAATTCGTTAAATGGATAATCAATTTAGAGTAAATGTCAGGGATGCCGAAATATTAATATCTGAGATTTTTGAAAAAAAAGGTTGTGTTAAAGAAGAAGCAAATCTTATTTCTAAAAGATTATGCCTTTCAAACCTAAAAGGCCACGATAGTCACGGGATTGTAAGAGTTCCTCGATATTGTGATTGGGTTGATGAAGGGAAAGTTTTTCCTAATAAACAACATTCTTTAATTTTAGATTCTGGATCTCTTGCTTTGATAGACGCTAATCAGGGTTTTGGTCAAATCATGGGTGAAAAATCTGTTCAGGAGGGTACTAATAGAGCAAAAAATCATGGAATCGCTCTCATTGGATTGAAAAATTCAGGTCACCTTGGCAGAATTGGCGATTGGTCAGAATTAGCTGCTGACAAAAATTGTGTTTCTTTACATTTTGTTAATGTAAGAGGTAGTTTGTTAGTAGCTCCTTATGGTGGTTCAGATAGACGAGGAAGTACATCTCCACTATCAATTGGAATTCCTGTAAAAGGAAAAGAACATGTAATTTTAGATATGGCAACATCTACTGTTGCTGAGGGCAAAGCTTTAGTTGCTCAAAAAGGTGGTAAAAAATTACCTATGAGTGCTTTAATCGACAACTTAGGAAATCTTACAAATAATACAGAAGCTTTATACGGTAAAATTGGACCAGATGACGTTCCAAATCCAGATAAAGGAGATGGTGCAATAACAGCATTTGGTATGCATAAAGGTTCAGGTATTAATTTTATGATGGAGATTTTAGGTGGGGCACTCACAAGTAATGATACTTGTGCAATAGATCATAAATATATTAGACCATTTGCAAACGGTATGCTTTCTATTTACATAGATGTCGAAAAGTTTGTTGATGTAGATTATTTCTCAAAAGAAGTTCAGGCTTATTCTAACTTTGTAAGATCATCACCTCCAGCTGAAGGTGTTGAAAAAGTTATGATACCTGGTGATAACGAAAAAAAAATCTATAAAGATAGAATGCAAAACGGAATTCCTATTGCTCAAGAAGCATGGAATTTAATTACGTTAAGAGCAAAAAGTTTAGGTGTTGAAGATTTAAATAGATTTCAAAATGCTATTTTATAAATTGTTAACTTTAGCAAATATTATTGATTAAAATTTAATCAAAAACGATTTAATAATTAAAATAATTAAAATGTTGAATAAAAAGCAATCACATTAACATCATTATACATTAGAATGACCTATTTGGTTTGCTTATGTTTGAGTTAAGATTTTTTGAAATTTATCGATCTCAAGAGTACTTATCTCTATTACTTGATGGCATCTTGGTAAGCACAGCTCTAACAATATTTGGCGGTATATTCGGATTTGTTATTGCTTTTATATTAGCAGCTTTAATTTATTGGAGAGTTTTCGGCATAAGTTTTATAAGTACTTGTTATGTTGATTTCATAAGAAATACTCCATTGATTGTACAAATATTTTTTATAACTTTTGGCCTACCAGCTCTTTTTGGTTATGTATGGCCTTTTTGGTGTCACGCTTTATTAGCTTTAACAATTAATTTTTCAGGATATTTTGCAGAAATATTAAGAAGTGGTTACGAGTCAACACCTAAAGGACAAATTGAAGCTGCTTCTGCTTTAAATCTAAACAAAAATATAGTTTTTAGAAAAATAATATTGCCACAAACTATTATTAAAATGTTTCCATCATTATCTAGCCAATTCATATTTATTTTTCTAACAACAGGTATAATATCCGAGATAGGAGTTACAGATTTAACACACGCTGGACTTTTTATAGACAGTAGGATTTTTCGATCATTTGAAATATTTATTGTACTTACTTTTCTCTATATAATTATGTCTCTAGTTTACAAATCATGTTTAGAAATAATTTTTAAAATTTCACTTGGTAAAAGAGCTTTATAATGGAAGGTTTATTAATAAACATTTTAGGTAAGCCTGAAGGCATCATTATATCCCAATTAATTGCAGCTTGTAGATTTACGATATACTTATCACTAATTGCTTTTGTAGGTGGTGGAATTTTAGGAATTTTGATTACTTTTTTAAGAATAATTCCAAATAAGCTCTTAAACAAATTAAGTTTTTCTTATGTTTGGTTGTTTCAATCTGTTCCGCTTTTAATGCTTTTATTTTTGTCAGGTTTAGGAGTTCCTAGATTGCTTGGGTATGATATAGATCCTTGGATAGCTGCCACATTATCCTTAGTTATTTTCACATCAGCCTATCTATCTGAAGTTTGGAGAGGTTCAATTATCGCTGTATCTCAAGGTCAATGGGAAGCAGCAAAAAGTATAAATTTAAATTTTACACTAAGCTTAGTTTTGATAATTATACCTCAAGCTTTTAAATATAGTGTAGCACCAACTATAAGTTTTTTAATACAGATAATTAAAGGAACTTCTTTAGCTTATATCATAGGATTTCAAGATCTTATGTTATTAGGAAAGAGATGGGCAAATGCTCCTGTTCCAGGATCAGAACCTTTTATAATCTTTCCAATTATGGCAGTAATGTATTTCTGTCTTTGTTATCCTCTAGCTGTTTATGCGAAGCATTTAGAGAAAAAAATATTAATAAATAATTAAATTAGTGAAAGGAGAAATTATGTTAAAATTAATTAAATTATTTTTTGTATTCCTCACATTTACTTTAAGTTCTGCATTTGCAGATTTAAGTGATATATTAAAAAAAGGTGAGGTAAAAATTGCAGTACCTGAAGCTTTTCCTCCATTTGGTGCTGTTGGAAAATCTGGCGAGCATGAAGGTTATGATGTCGACGTTGCCAAGTTAATCGCAAAAGATTTGGGTGTGAAGTTAAAGATAGTTCCAGTTGTATCTAAACAAAGAATCCCTTTTTTAGAAACTGATAAAGTTGATTTAGTTATATCCACAATGGGTGCCAATCCAAAGAGAGCAAAATCAATAAATTTTTCAAGTGCTTATGCTCCTTTTTACTCTGGTGTATTTGCACCGTCCTCCATTAAGATCAATTCATATGCAGATTTAGACGGTTTAACTGTAGGAGTTACAGGTGGAACCTTAGAAGACTTAGAATTGACTAAACGAGCTCCTAAAGGAACAAAAATCACTAGATTTGGAGATAATGCTGCAACTTTAAGCGCTATAAAGTCAAAGCAAGTTCAGGTATTAGTTTCTGGTAATACAGCGGCAGCATCTATAACAGAAAGTGATCCCAACTTTGATTTGCAAAGAAAGTTTATTATTAAAGATAGCCCTTGTTTTATCGGAGTAAAAAAAGGAAACGAAGATCTTTTAAGATGGGTAAATGTTTTTATACTTCATAAAAAATTAGGTGGAGATCTTAACAAAATATCTAATAAATGGTTAGGTCAAGATTTACCACCGTTGCCATCATTATAAATTTGAAAAATATAGCCTAATCTATTAATTTAGATTAGGCATACTTATGATAGAAAAAACAACAATACCAGCTGGTCATGGCAAAGCATTCATTTTAAATAAATCACAAACTATATCTGTTATTAATACATATGGAACACAAGTTGTTGATTGTTGGGCTTTTAATAAAGCGAATACAAATGAATACATGTCAATGGAAGCTAGCAGGGTCTGGTCTCAAAGATTAAATCCTATACTAGGTGACACGTTTGTCACCAATAATAGAAATAAAATTCTTACAATTGTTGAAGATACATCTCCTGGCATTCATGATACTTTCATGGCAGCATGCGATGAAAAAAGATATAAATTATTAGGTGTAAAAAAATATCATAGAAATTGCTGCGATAATCTTGTTGAAGCCCTTAAAGAATATGAAATTAATTGTAATAAACCTATACTTGCATCATTTAATATATTTATGAATATAGAGGTGCAAGAGGATAAAAAAACATTAAAAACTTTACCTACAGTAACCAGTCCAGGTGATAAAATTACTTTAAGAGCAGAGATGGATTGTTATGTTGTATTTTCATCGTGCCCACAAGATATTGTAAAAATTCAGGGTGAATTTGATAACAAACCAAAAAGTGTTGAAATTGAAATTAATCAAGATGCTCAAACATTTAGTGAAATAAAGACTACAAATACATGGATACCGAAGGCATAGTTAAGTTTGTTATTCAAATCAAAATAAATTTCGTAATTATTAATTTGATCAATTTTTAACCATTTGTTTTTTCAATTTAGATTTATGGTGTTATAGTAATCTCTTAATTATAGAATTATCCTATGAAAGGAGAATGTTATGAAAGCATTTAATATATTTATTTCAACTTTAATCTTTTTTATCTCCAGTTTAGCTAATGCAAATGAGAAGATAAAATTTTCACTTGATTGGAAATTTGAGGGACCATCAGCAATTTTTCTAACGAGTAAAGAAAGAGGATATTATAAAAGTTCAGGTTTAGATGTAACAATTGATTCTGGAAAAGGAAGTAGAGACGCAATTCCGAAAGTAGCATCAGGAACATATCCATTAGGATTTGCAGATATTAATTCTGTAATTAAATTTTTAGACCAAAACCCAAAAGCTAAAGTAAAAGCTATTATGATGGTATATGATAGACCTCCATTTGCAATTATAGGTAGAAAAAGTCTTGGTGTGGTAAAGCCAAAAGACCTTGAAGGTAAAATTCTTGGAGCTCCTGCTCCAGATGGTGCTTATGCCCAATGGAAATCCTTTGTAAAAGCTAACAATATAAATGCTAGTAAAGTTAAAATTGAAAATGTTGGCTTTCCAGTTCGAGAACCAATGTTAGCTTCTGGAAAAGTTCAAGCAATTACTGGTTTTTCTTTCTCTTCATATATAAATTTGGCAAGTAAAGGTGTATCTGAAGATGATATTAGTTTAATGTTAATGGCTGACTATGGATTAAAATTGTATGGCAATGCAGTGATTGTCAATACAGATTTTGCTAAAGCAAAGCCAAATATTGTAAAAACCTTTCTTTCTACAACTATTAAAGGAATGAAAGAAATGATTGCTGATCCAGCTTCAACAATTCCATATGTTTTAAAATATAACAAAATTGCAAAAGCAAAAACTGAAACTACAAGATTGAAAATGGCGATTAGAGATAATATTGTAACTGATGCAGTTAAAGCTAATGGAATTGGAAGTGTTGACATGAACAGACTAAATGAAAGCATCAAACAATTAAGCGAGACATATAGCTTTAAAACTAAAATGGATGGATCTAAAGTGTTTGATGACAGTTACTTACCAGATAGTTTTAAAAGAAAGCTATAATCTAAATGACAAATGAATTTATTGAAATTAATGATGTTTCAGTAAATTATGAAATAAACAATTTATTAGCAGTATCCGGACTTGATATGAAAATTAAGTCCGGTTCTTTCTCAGCTGTTGTTGGCCCTTCAGGGTGCGGAAAATCTACATTAATGAAAATTTTATCAGGTTTGATAAAACCAACAACTGGAAATGTAAAAATTAATAACTTTGAAGTTACTGGACCGCAAAATTTTGTTGGTATGGCTTTTCAAAACCCTGTTATGATGCCATGGAGAAAAACATTAGAAAATGTCTTAATACCATTTGAAATTTTAAAACAAAATAAATCAAAAAAAGAGAATATTGAAGAAGCAATTAAACTTTTAAAAATTGTAGGTTTAGGTGATTTTATTGATTCTTATCCTTGGCAACTGTCTGGCGGAATGCAACAAAGAGCTTCTTTATGTAGAGCTTTAGTTCACAAACCTAAATTATTAGTTTTAGATGAACCTTTCGCTGCTCTTGATGCATTTACAAGAGAAGAATTATGGTGTGTTTTAAGAGATTTGTGGATAGATCATAAATTCACTACTCTTCTAGTGACACATGATCTAAGAGAAGCTGCTTTTTTAGCAGATAAGATATTTGTGATGAGTGCAAGACCAGGAAAAATTACTAATGTTCATAATGTAAATTTTAAACATAAAAGAGATTTAAAAATTACTTATAGTGAAAAATTTGTAAAGCTAACTCAAAATCTTAGAAAAGAAATATCAAATAACAGATCATGAAAAATTTATCACAATCCCAAAAACAAATTTACTATCCAACCATTTATATGATCATATTCTTTTTATTTTGGGAAATATCTTGTTTTATCTTTAAAATACCAGTTTATTTTTTGCCAAGTCCGATAGATATTATTGACGCATTTAGTGAATTTTCAGAGGCAATAATTGAGAACTCAATTCAAACTTTCTATACGACTTTCGTTGGTTTTGGAATGGCAATTATATTTGGATTAATGATAGGCATATTAATTGGATGGTCTAATAATATTTATGCAGGTCTATACCCTATAATGGTTGGTTTTAACTCCATTCCAAAAGTTGCAGTCGTACCAATACTAGTTTTATGGTTTGGTATTGGAGATGTTCCAGCAGTTTTAACTGCATTTTTAATTTCTTTTTTTCCAATAGTTGTTAATGTTGCAACTGGTCTAGCTACAATTGAACCTGAACTGGAAGATGTACTAAGAGCTTTAGGTGCTAATCGTTACCAAATCATGACCAAAGTCGGTATACCCAGATCATTACCATATTTTTTTGGATCTTTAAAAATTGCTATTACACTAGCTTTTGTTGGATCAGTTATTTCAGAAACTGTAGCTGCTAATTCTGGAATAGGCCACATGATGTTAACTGCACAATCAAATTTTGAGGTTCCTTTAGTTTTCGCAGGCCTAGTTGCACTAGCTATTGAGGGAATTGGTATGTATGCTATTATGGCTTTAATAGAGAAAAAGTTTACATTTTGGGCTCATCGATCTCAATTTGGATCATAAAGCGCATGGAGCAAGAAAAATTTTGGAAATTAAAAATCATAATGAAATTTCGGTCAACAATATTACATACAAAGTTGATAGTTTAGATTGTGATATAAATCTACTTGATTGGATAAGAGATAATACCCCTTTTAAAGGAACAAAAGAAGGATGTAATGAGGGGGATTGTGGTGCTTGTTCTGTTTTAGTTTATGATAAAAACGATAAGTTCCCTAAACCTATCAACTCTTGTTTAGTTCGCTTAGGTCAACTTTACAAAAAAAATGTTATAACAGTTGAAGGACTTGGTTCTTCAAAGAAACTTAACCCTGTTCAAAAATCTTTTGTAAAAAATCACGCTTCTCAATGTGGTTATTGTACCCCAGGATTTGTGGTTGCTGGGACTTCAATTTTTTATGAAAATGAGAAAATAGATTATGAAACCATTCATGATGCTTTATCTGGAAATTTATGTAGATGTACAGGATATGTGCCTATAATAAGAGCTTTAATGGATGTAAAAAATTTTGTTCCTCCAAAACTAATCTATAATGATGTAATAACTTCACCAAAGATAAAGATAGGAAATAGCACTTATTTTCATCCTAAAAATCTAAAAGAGTTAAAAAATATTTTATTTAATTTAGATCATTTTCAATTTATTGCTGGAGGTACAGATCTTAATTTAGAAAGAGAAATTTATGATTTAAAGGAAAGTAATCTCGTTTGTCTTGAAAATGTCAATGAATTGAAAAAGGTTTCGATCGATAAAAATAAGATAATTTTAGGCTCATGTGTTTCTCTAGAGGAATTTTTGAAAATTGCAAAACATAAAATTCCACAAATAACTGAAATTATAAAAAGATTTGGTTCTCCTTTGATAAGAAATCAAGCAACTATCGGTGGAAATATTTGCACTTCAAGCCCGATTGGAGATATAGCTCCAATATTATTAACTTTAAGTTCAGAAATAATAACATTTAGCACAAAAGGACAACGAAAAATACCAATAGAAAAATTTTTCAAAAGTTATAGAAAAAATATATTATACAAAGATGAAATTATTGAAAAAATAATTATTCATTTACCAAAAAAAAATCAAAAATTGTTAAGTTGGAAGTTTTCTAAAAGATATGATCAGGATATATCAACCTTATCAGTATGTATTTTATATGTGTTAGAGAATAATATAATAAAAGAGTTTCAAATTGCTGCTGGGGGAATTGCTGAAAAACCTGTCTTATTAAAAAATATATCAAGGCAAATAATAGGAAAAAGTATAGATACATCTTTTGAAACTTTAATTGCTGATATAAAACAATATATCAATCCAATTTCGGATTTAAGAGGATCTTCTGAATATAGAATCAACACCTTCAAAGGTGTTTTTATAAAACTCAAAAATCATTTAATTAATAAAGTTAATTTACAATCTATAATGGATTAAAATTTAATGAATTATCAAAAAAAAATAAATGTTGGTAAAGATTTTCATCATGATTCGGCTTCCTTGCAAGTCTCAGGTGAGGCTATTTATATAGATGACATGATTAAAAATTCTGAATTGATGCATGCATCACTCGTCACGTCTGACATAGCTTGTGGAACTATTTTGAAGATTGACATTTCTAAGTTAAAAGAGTTACCTTTTAAAACTTACTTCATTACCGCAAACGATATTCCAGGAAAAAATGATGTAGGGCCTATTTTTTCTGGAGAACCTATATTAGCAGAAAAAGAAATTAGCTATTATGGTCAACCGATTGGAGTTGTTGTTGCTGACAGTTTCCAAAAAGCTAAATATGCTTCGAAATTAGTTAAAGTTAAAACAAAAAAAAATAATAAGCCAATTTTAAATGTAAATGATGCTTTTAAAAAAAAGTCCTTTCTTGCCAAACCTCAAGTAATTGAAAATGGAGATGCAGATAAAAGTATAAAAAACTCCTCTAACAAACTAAAAGGAGTATTCACAATTGGTGGGCAAGATCATTTTTATCTTGAAACACATGTTGCTATATCATCAATCGGTGAAAATGACGAATTAACTGTTTGGTCAAGTACTCAACATCCAACCGAGGTCCAACATGGTGTAAGTAAAGTATTAAATATCCCTTATGCTAAAGTTGAATCAAAAACTAGAAGATTAGGTGGCGGATTTGGCGGCAAAGAAAGTCAGGCGACAATTTTTGCTTGTATAAGTGCTTTGGCAACTTATAAATTAAAACACCCTGTAAAATTAAGATTAGACAGAAAAACAGACATGACGGTTAGTGGTAAAAGACATGACTTTCAAGTTAGATATAATGTGGGTTTTTCTGAAAATGGAAAAATTAATGGAATAAAAATTATTTTATTAAGTAATGGTGGAAATGTATTAGATTTGTCTGGTCCAGTTATGACTAGAGCTTTAACTCACCTAGATAACTGTTATTCATTTAAAAACTTTTTTGCAAAAGGATATATTTGTAAAACAAATACAGTTTCAAATACTGCTTTTAGAGGTTTTGGTGGTCCTCAAGGTATGCTTGCAATTGAAAATATTTTAGACGAAATTTCAAAATATCTTAAAAAGCCGCTAAACGATGTCAGAGCAATAAATTATTATAACAAAAAAAATGGTCTTAAAACACCATATGGGCAATTAGTTAAAAATTCAAAGTTGCAAAAAATATTAAATGAGATCGAAAAATTTAGTAATTTTTCTTCACGATTTAAAGAAATACAAACATTTAATGAACACCAAATTAAAAATGGAAAATCTCTTAGAAAAGGGATAGCAATGATGCCAGCTAAATTTGGAATTTCTTTTAATAAACCATCTTTAAACCAGGCAGGTGCTCTTGTTAATGTATATATGGATGGGTCAATAAGATTAAACCATGGTGGAACTGAAATGGGTCAAGGTTTGTTTATTAAAGTAGCCCAAGTTGTTGCGGAATGTTTTGGTGTAACTTTAGACAAGGTCTTCCTAAGCCCAACCAACACTTCAGAGATTCCAAATACATCTGCAACCGCTGCATCATCTGGATCGGATCTTAATGGTATGGCAGCGTGGAATGCATCTAAAGTAATAAAAAATAGAATGGAAGATTTAGTTATAAAGTTATTTAATGTTAAAAGAAACAATATATTGTTTAGAGATAATCTTGTTTTTTATGGTAATAAAAGCGTTTCTTTTAAAGAGCTTTGTTTTAAATGTTGGGAAAATAGGGTTTCATTATCATCAACTGGATTTTACAAAACTCCTAAAATATTTTGGGACCAAGTTAAATTAAAAGGTAGGCCATATTTTTATTATACATGGGGAGCTGCAATTTCCGAAGCTTTAATAGATATAGACACTGGAGAAAATAGAATTTTAAAAGCTCATATAATAGAAGATTGCGGAGAATCCCTTAATCAGTCAATTGATATTGGTCAGATTGAAGGAGGGTTTATACAAGGACTAGGATGGCTAACCTGCGAAGAATTATATTCAAATGAAGATGGAAAAAATCTTACTATTGGGCCTTCAACATATAAAATTCCAGGAAGTAGAGATATACCACTGGAATTTAAAGTCAGACTTCTTAAAAATAGTCCAAATGAAGAAAAAACAATATTTAGGTCAAAAGCGGTCGGAGAACCACCTTTACTTTTAGCTATATCTCAATTTTTAGCTATAAAAAATGCAATAGAAAATTCTGGGAAAAAATCAAATACTTCAACTTTAAATAGTCCAATCACCCCGATGGAACTTTTAAAAGTATTCAATCAATGACTTATCAAGTATGATTAATAGTTTTTAAATTTTAAAATTTAATTTATGAGTACCTTACTGATCAAAAATGCTTCCTTTGTAGCTACAATGGACAAAAATGAAAATGAACTTAGAGATGTTTCAATTTTTTGTGAAAATGGGGTTATTAAAGAAGTAGGTAATTGTAAAAATATTGTTAAAAATATAGATAAAGTAATTGATGCAAATGATTTAATAGTAATTCCTGGTCTTATAAATACACATCATCATCTTTTTCAAAATCTTACAAGAGTGTATAAACCAGCTCAAAATAAGCCTTTGTTTAGTTGGCTTACAAGTTTGTATCCAATATGGCAAAATATAATTCCCTCTGATATTTACATTTCTTCTTTAATTGGAATTTCAGAAATGGTTTTAACAGGGTGTACAACAACAAGTGATCATTTATATTTATTTCCCAATGGAAGTAAATTAGAAGATCAGATTGAAGCAGCAAAATTAGTGGGGTGTCGTTTTCATGCTGCCAGAGGCTTTATGAGTGTGGGAGAAAGTAAAGGAGGATTACCTCCGGATAGCCTAACTGAGAATGAAAACTTTATTATGAAAGATTGTCAAAGGGTAGTTGAAGAGTTTAATAATCCTGATCCCTTTTCTATGCTAAGAGTTGTACTTGCTCCATGTTCACCATTTTCAGTGAGTGAAAATCTAATGAAAATAACAGCTGAAATGGCAAGAAGTTATAATGTTACACTTCACACCCATTTAGCTGAAAATGATGAAGACATTGAATATTCTATGAAACATTTTAATAAATCTCCTGGAGAATATGCGAAAGATTTAGGATGGTTAGGAGATGATGTATGGCATGCGCATTGTGTAAAGTTAAGTAGATCAGAATCAAAATTATTTTCAAAAACTTGTACAGGTATTTCTCATTGTCCAACTTCGAATATGAGATTAGCTAGTGGAATTGCACCTGTGAGAAATTGGATAGATTTAGGAGTAAAAGTGGGGTTAGGTGTAGATGGATCTAGTTCAAATGACAGCGGACATCTACTTGCTGAAGCAAGACAAACTATGCTTCTTCAAAGAGTAAAACATGGTGCTGAAAGTTTTTCAGCAAGAGAGGCTCTTAAAATAGCTACTAAAGGTGGTGCAGAAACATTGTGCAGAAGAGATATTGGGGAAATTTCAGTTGGAAAAGCAGCAGATTTTGCTATCTATGATTTAAATCAGATTGATATGTCTGGAACATTATCTGATCCAATAGCTGCATTAATATTTTGTGGCCCAATTAAAACAAAATACACAATATGTAATGGCTCGATAATAGCTGAAACTGGACATATGAAAAATTTTGATTTAAACATTTCACTTGAAGATCATAAATTAGCAAGTAAAAGATTGCTAAGTATTTAAATTTATGTACGCATAATCATTTTCATTAAAATTAAATTCAATTAAATTTTCATTGTTACTTTCTTTATTATTAATACGATCAACTATCCAAAAATCCTGCTTTTTAAGAACTAAAAGAGGATGGTGCCATACATTTGTTCTATAAGTTACGCCAAATTCAGAATTAATTTTAAAACACCTTAAACTCTCAAGGTTTGGAGCATTATTTTTTTCTTCTGCTACAACGACTAACCAATCAAAATTTTGAATAGGCAAAAAAGTTTGTGTTGCTAAGGGATGTTTTTCTAATATTTTTATTTCAATTGGAAATTTTCTTGGTTCGCCAGAAAAAATTGAAATATAACTCTCACCATTATTTGTATTAAGATTTAATTTCGAAATTTCACTATGTCTAATAGTTGTACCTTGATTAATAGTAAGTTTTTTGTTTGAATTTGTTTTTTCTATTATATCTCCAAAAGGTAAAAATGCTTCTTGGTTAACAGTTTCTATTGGCAGTTCATTCAACTTGACAAATCTCCAAAAATTCTAAGTCTGGATACACCTCCATCTGGATAAATATTTAGCTTAACATAATTTACTGGGCCGCATTGATTTAAGTCTAAATAAGTGTGGATTTTATCTGCCTCTAATTTTTGTGAAGACAAAATTTCTGTCCAATTTGAAGAATTATCAATTATCTCATCATCAGTCATTTTATCTTTAACTAAAGCACATTGCACTGAAGCTCTATCAGGATAATTTCCTTTGAAATGTGCAGTATCAATCTCTATTTTATTTATGATACCAACGTGAGCTAGTTTAATAATAATCCAATCATTTCCAGGAGTTCTTCGCCTTCTTGTCTCCCATCCATCACCCATGGTTTTACCTCTTCCACTAGAAAGTAAAGCAGATACATCCCCATAATGAGCATTATTGTAAGTTATTATTTTTCCACCTAAATTTAGAGAAGAAAGTTCGTAGTTATTTTTTTTGTTTATATCAAAGTTGTAAATTACTTCTCCATTAAGCCTTAACCTTGCAACACCGCCATCAGGAAAAATTTGAAATCTTACATAATTGACTATCTCTGATACTACTTCAAATTTTTGAGAGTGGTCTCCTTTTAATTCAGATTTTTTTAAAATAGATATCCAATTATCATCAAAGTTTGGATTTTCACTTGAATAAATACCCTCTAAGGAAGCATAAGGAGGAAAATTTCCAGTGAAATATGCTGTATCAATTTCTATTTCACTGATTTTTCCAGGTGAACCTAATTTAATAATACACCAATCATTCCCTTCAGTTCTTTTTCTTCTACTTTCCCATCCATCCATCCATTTGCCATGGTCATCATATTTATCTTCAATAAAAACAGGTTCTTTATCATTGAGCATTCTTGAAACATCACCAAAAAAATCATCAGAAAAATCGATGATTTTAGTACCTAATTTTGGTGATGCTAGATTTACAAGTTTTAAAATATTTTCATTCATAACTAATTCCTTAAAATGATGAGAAATCTCTGCTCATATATTTGCCAAGATTGTTTACTGTAGTAAACTCTCCATTATCAAAAATTTTATTACCACGTAACCAAGTTTGAACTGGCCATCCTGTTATTTCTAATCCTTCATATGGGGTATAGTCAGAACCATGATTAAGATCATTTTGAGAAATTTTCTTTTTTAAATTTGGATCCCAAAATGTAAGATCCGCATCTGAACCAACTTTTATAACCCCTTTTTGAGGGTACATACCATACATCTTAGCAGGGTTTGTAGAAGTTAATTCTACAAATCTTTTTAGATCAATTTTGTTTTTTGTAACACCTTCTGAAAACAAAATGGGCATTCTTGTCTCTACTCCAGGAATTCCATTTGGTACCCATTTAAATGAAGTTCTTGCACCAGGTCTATCTTTCCCTTGTTTATCTTTAAATCTAAATGGGCAGTGATCTGAGGAGAATATTTCAAATGTACCATCGATTAACCCTGACCAAATGGCTTCTTGACTTTTTTTATCTCTTGGCGGAGGAGAGCAAACATATTTTGCACCTTCAAAGTCCATATTTAAACCTTTGAGGTCATCTTCAGTTAGACAAATGTATTGAGGACATGTTTCTGAAAAAACTTTTATACCTTTATCTTTTGCCCATCTAATTTGGTTTAGCGCTTCTTCTCCTGAAACATGAACAATCATAAGAGGAATATCAACTATTTGAGCATGACTTATAGCTCTGTGTGTAGCTTCTCTTTCAACAATTTGAGGTCTGGTAGGAGCATGATAATAAGGCGCTGTTTTTCCTTCTTTTTCAAACTTATCTGATAAATATTTTATAGAATCATAGCCTTCTGCATGAACCATCACTAAGGTTTTTAATTGTTTTGCAACGTCAAAAACTTCAATTAATTCTTTGTCGTTTAAAACTAAATCATCGTATGTCATAAATACTTTAAAAGACGTATAGCCATCTTTTGACAGGGCCGGTAACTCTTGACCTAAAACTTGAGGAGTTGGGTCGCTAATTATCAAATGAAAAGAGGTATCTATATACATATTCCCTTGAGCCTTTTTATGGTAATCCTCAACACATTTTCGTAAGGATTGTCCTTTTATTTGCATGGCAAAAGGTAAAATAGTTGTATTTCCACCTGCAGCTGCAGATTTTGTTGCTGATTGAAAATTGTCAGCCATAATGACATCATCTCCTGATGGCTGATCTACATGGACATGAGGGTCAATGCCTCCAGGTAAAACAATTAGATCACTGGCATTGATTTTAAATTTTGCATTTAGATTTTCATCACCAAGATAAGCTATTTCACCATCTTTAATTCCAATATTAAGGTGACCAATTTCATTTTCAGTAACAACTAAACCATTTTCAATTAGCGTATCTAAATTATTCATTTATCACTCAATATAAAGATTGTTATAAAGATATATAAGGTTAACATGTTTTGATATAATTTTAAATGCAAAGGAAAAATTATTTTAATGCATGATAATAATTCACAAAAGTCGTTTGGAAAACTTGATGTAGAAGTAAAAAATAACGAATTAAAAAAATTTTTTCAAAAGGGCTGTGCAAAATCTTTTATTCCTAAAAATGATAATTCAACTACTGAATTAGTAACATTAAATACAGCGGGAGGTTTAACATCGGGTGATAATTTTGTAACTAATTTTAAATTAAATAACTCAAAGATTTGTATTTCAACCCAAGCAGCTGAAAAAATATATTCTGGTTATGGTTATCCTGCAAGAGTAGAAAATAAAGTAATTGTTGATGATTCAAGTACACTATTTTGGATGCCTCAAGAGTTAATATTATTTAATAACTCGAAGTTAGAAAGACATTCATATTTTGATTTAAAAACTAATTCAAATTTACTCATTTGTGAAACCATCATTTTTGGAAGAAGATCAATGAATGAAAATATAGAAAATATTTTAATTTCTGATCAATGGGAAATTAAAATTAATGATAAAATTAAGCATTTTGAAACTGTTAATTTTAAAGGCGTTTTAAGAGATTATTTTAAAAACAAATCAGCCCTTTCAAATAATTGTGCTTTTAATTTTATATTTGGTTATGGAGAATCACTTATTAATAAAGCAGAAACAATTGATAAGAATTTACTTAATCATGAAAATACTGATATGGCTATTTCAATTTGGGATGAAAAATTCATCATAAGATCGGTTTCTGAAGATAATTACGATTTAAGAATTGCTCTTCAAAAAATATTACCTTATTTTTATAATAATGAATTACCAAAAATGTGGAAATTTTAAATGAAATTGTCACCTAGAGAAAAAGAAAAGTTATTAGTTAGTTTGGCTGCCATGGTAGCTAAAGACAGGCTTAAGAGAGGTGTAAAACTTAATTACCCAGAGGCTATTGCCATCATCTCAGATTTTGTTATTGAAGGAGCACGAGATGGCAAATCAGTAGCTGATTTAATGGAAGAGGGTGCTCATGTCGTTAAGATAGATCAGTGTATGGAGGGAATTAAGGATATGATACATGAAGTTCAGGTAGAAGCAACATTCCCTGATGGCACTAAATTGGTAACTGTTCATCATCCAATACGATAAGGATTTATAAATGAAACCAGGTGAAATTATAAATAAAGAAGGTTTTATAGAGTTAAATAAAATATCAAATTCTATTACAATTAAAGTTTCTAATAAAGGCGACAGACCTATTCAAGTTGGAAGTCATTATCATTTTGAAGAAGTAAACGAATTTTTAGAATTTGACAGACTTAAATCAAGAGGAAAAAGACTAAACATTCCATCGGGTACAGCTGTTCGATTTGAACCAGGACAAACTAGGGATGTTGAGTTAATCGATTTCCTCGGAGGTCGAAATATTTATGGATTTAATAAAAAAATAATGGGCTCTTTAAAATGAAGAAAATTACCAGACAATCTTATTCTGATATGTATGGACCAACTACCGGTGATAAAATAAGGTTAGCAGATACAGAACTATTTATAGAAGTTGAAAAAGATCTTACAACATATGGCGAGGAAGTAAAATTTGGTGGTGGAAAAGTAATTCGAGATGGAATGGGGCAATCTCAAGTAACTAATAAAGATGGCGCTGTAGATACAATTATCACTAATGCTCTGATTGTAGATGTAACAGGAATTTATAAAGCAGATGTAGGGTTAAAAGACGGAAAAATAAATAAAATTGGTAAAGGTGGAAACCCAGATACTCAACCAAATGTTGATATAGTCGTTGGTCCTGGCACAGAAGTTATTGCAGGTGAAGGTAAAATTTTAACTGCTGGAGGATTTGATAGTCATATACATTTTATATGCCCACAACAAATAGATGATGCTTTGCATTCAGGATTAACTACTATGTTAGGGGGCGGAACTGGACCAGCTCATGGAACTCTTGCAACAACGTGTACTCCAGGTCCATGGCATATTCAAAGAATGATTCAAGCCTCAGATGCTTTCCCAATGAATTTAGGTTTTGCTGGTAAAGGTAACTCATCATTGCCAGAGGGTTTGAAGGAACAAATCATGGCAGGTGCTTGTGCTCTAAAACTTCATGAAGATTGGGGTACCACTCCAGGAGCAATTGATAATTGTCTATCGATGGCCGATAAATTTGATATACAAGTAATGATACATACTGATACCTTAAATGAGAGTGGTTTTGTTGAAAATACACTTAAAGCAATCAATAAAAGAATTATTCACGCCTTTCATACTGAGGGCGCAGGTGGTGGGCATGCTCCAGATATTATAAAAGTATGTGGTGAAGAAAATATTATACCATCGTCTACCAACCCAACAAGACCATATACTGTTAATACAATAGAAGAGCATTTAGATATGCTTATGGTTTGTCATCACCTTGACAAATCTATACCTGAAGATGTTGCATTCGCAGAAAGCAGAATTCGAAAAGAAACGATTGCTGCGGAAGATATTCTTCACGATATGGGCGCATTTTCAATAATTGCGTCAGACAGTCAAGCAATGGGCCGAGTAGGTGAAGTAATTATAAGAACATGGCAAACTGCTCATAAAATGAAAGTACAAAGAGGCAAATTGCCTGAAGAACAAGGAGACAATGATAACTTTAGGGTTAAAAGATATATTGCCAAATATACAATTAATCCAGCAATTACACATGGAATTTCAAAGTATATTGGGAGTGTTGAAGAGAAAAAAAGAGGTGATTTAGTATTGTGGGATCCTGCATTTTTTGGAGTAAAACCAGAAATGGTTTTAATTGGAGGCAGTATAGCATGTGCGCAAATGGGAGATCCTAATGCTTCTATACCAACACCTCAACCGGTATATACGCGTCCAATGTTTGGATCTTTTGGAAGATCATTAGAAAAATCTTCAGTTATATTTACTAGTGAATTATCTTTAGAAAACGATATTCTGAAAAATAATGATACCAAGAAAGAATTTGTAGCAGTAAAAAATACCAGAAACATATCAAAAAAAGATATGGTTTTTAATAACACATGTCCAAAAATCGAGGTTAATCCAGAAACATATGAAGTTAAGGCTGACGGAAAATTAATTACATGTGAACCTGCTAACATTTTACCAATGGCACAAAGATATTTTATGTATTAAGTCATGGAAATTTGTAATTCAATTTTACATAATACAGGCGTTGCTAGTCATAAAGATTTTATTGAACTTTCTTATGATGAGAGATTTTTAAGAAGAAAAAAATTAATATCTTATAATGGTATTGAATTTCTTGTAGATTTAAAAAATACAATATCACTTAAAAAAGACGATATGTTCAAGCTAGATAGTGGTTTACTTATAAATGTTAGATATAAAATAGAAGAACTTTTAGAAATTAAGGGTAATAATTTAATGCATTTAATCTGGCATATTGGAAATAGACATATTCCATGTCAAATTGAAGAAAATAGAATTTTAATTCAGAATGATAAAGTCATTGAAGAAATGATATTGAGGTTAAATGGGCAAACAAAAGTAGTTCTAGAAGCATTTGATCCTGAGGGAGGAGCCTACGGAATTGGAAGAACACATGGCCATAGACACTAATTTTTCAGATGATATCAAACAGAATCAAATATTACAGATATGGTTTTCATCATCTTTTCCAATAGGATCATTTGCCTATTCTCACGGAATAGAAGCTATGATAAATAATAAATATATTAAAGATGAAAAAGATATTTTGAAATGTATTGATGTACTGACTAATCACGGCACTTTAAAAAATGATTTTATTTATATAAAAGAAACGTATGAAGGCTATGAATTAAATGATATCGTTCTAGCTAATGCAGCGAGCAAAGAGAGATATTTTGAAACAATTTCTTTAGGCAAATCTTTTAGTAAAATACTCAAGGAAACGTGGGGTTTTGATTTAGAACCAAATTTATCTTATCCAATATGTATTGGAAAAGCTGGTTTATATTTTAAGATCCCTTTTGATAAACTTATTACGTTTTATTTTCAGTCATTTATTTCAAATTTAATAAATATTTGTGTAAAGCATATCCCATTAGGACAAAAAATTGGACAGGACTGCCTATTAAAATCAACATCTATTGTTGAAAATTTTTTTAAAAATTCTAAAAAATTAAAATTAAAAGATATCGGTGGGATAACTTTTAATTTAGATTTACATAGTATTCATCATGAAAAATTAACATCAAGGATTTATATTTCATGAAAAGTTTCAATGGTCCATTGAGGATAGGTATTGGAGGCCCAGTAGGAGCTGGTAAGACTAGTTTAACTGAGGGCTTATGTAATGCATTATCAAATAAGATATCTATGGCTGTAATTTCAAATGATATTTATACCGTTGAGGATGCAGAATACTTAATGAAAAAACAAGCCTTGCCTATTGAAAGAATAAAAGGCGTTGAAACTGGTGGATGTCCTCATACTGCAATAAGAGAAGATGCATCAATAAACTTGTTAGCAGTTGATGAAATGAAAAATAAATTTCCAGATCTAGATTTGATTTTGATAGAATCTGGAGGCGACAACTTAGCAGCAACATTTAGTCCGGAACTTGTAGATTTAACTATCTATGTTATTGATGTTGGAATGGGAGGTGATATTCCAAGAAAAGGAGGTCTTGCCTTAAAAAAATCTGATCTTTTAATCATAAATAAAACTGATTTGGCACCATATGTAGATGTTAATCTTGAAGAAATGAAAACTGATGTTGAAAAGACTAGAGATGGTTTACCTTATATTTTCGGTCAAATGAAGAATAAAGTTGGTATAGAAGAAGTTTCAAAGTTTTTAGAATTAGAAGGTGGTTTGAATTGTTTTTAATTAAGTATCATACAATCTATCGCCAGCATCACCCAATCCAGGAACAATAAAACCTTTATCATTTAAATCAAAGTCTTTCTGTGCAGTATAAATCCTATAATTAGGATATTTTGTAACAACATTTTTTATACCAATTTCACTTGATAAAAGAGTAACTATAGATATGTCATTACAATCATAACTATTTAAAATTTGGATGGATTTAATAATACTTCCTCCAGTAGCAAGCATTGGATCACATAAAAATACTTTTCTTTTTGATATATTCTTTGGAAATTTTTCGAAATAAGTTTGAGGTCTTAATGATTTTTCATCTCTAAAAATACCTATATAACCCGTTGAACAATATGGAAAAATTTCAGATAAACCATCAACTATAATTGAGCCTGCTCTTAAGATAGATACAAGGCATGGGTATGGCTCATGAATTTTTATACCTCTATAATTTTCAATTGGTGTTTCAATTTTATGATTATTTACCAATAATTCCTTAAACACTTCAAATCCCATCAAAACAGAAACTTTTTTAGCTAAAGATTTAAATTCACTACTCGATGTATTTTTATTTCGAATAATAGTCATAAAGTGATTGATTAATGGATGATCTAAAACTGTAACATTCATAATAATTTAAACTTCAAAATTTTTAAATATACCAGTAAATTTCTTACTTCTTGGCGTTGCAAAGCTATTTCGAGAGGATGTTTTTAAATCTAAATCAATAAATGATTCTGCGAATTTAACTGCAACTGAAATACCTTCAATAACAGGAATATTATATTTTTTTTTCATTTTAATAGCAAAATCAGCCATTCCAGCACATCCTAGAACAAAAATTTCAGTATCAGAATTATCTAAAATTTCTTTAATTTTTTCTTCAATCTTTTGCTCAGTTAAATTCAAATTACTCTCTAATTCTAAAACTGGTATATCAACGGAACTTAAAGAAACACAATTATCATAAAGTCCATAATTTTTTAAATTCTTTTTTAATGCTGGTATTGATCTTTTTAGAGTTGTAATTACTGAAAAATGACCACCTAACATATTTGCGGCATGATAAGAGGCTTCGCCTATGCCAATAACTGGTTTGTCTGTAATGGTTCTGCATGCATCTAATCCCGTGTCATCAAAACATGCGACAATGTATGCGTCATATTCAGGATTAGCTCTTATTTCAGATATAATACCTGGAATGCAAAAGGCTTCATCATAGTAACCTTCAATGCTTTCGGGACCAAATTTAGGATTAATTGAAAATATTTTTGTATTATTTGATGCAAAAGATTTTGCAACCTTATCGATATTGTTTGTCATCAAATTTGATGTATTTGGATTTATTACGCAAATTTTTTTCAAAATAATAATCTCTCTTTTATTTTTTTCTCATAATCATAAATAAAATTATTGCTATGAATATTGCAAGAAAAGAAATTCCTGTTGTTAAAGTGCCTAGTGCATAAATAACAGGAGTAGTAACTGTCGTTGTAAGACCTTTTAATTCTAGTGGCAATGTGTTTGTTGCTCCCATAACTTGTGATGAACGAGCCAATTCATCATACGATAATGTAAAACCAAAAAGCGCTATTCCAATTACACTAGGTGCTATGATAGGCAAAACAACAAATTTAAACGTTTGCCAAGACGATGCACCAAGATCCATTGATGCTTCCTCAAATGATTTATCAAATCTATTAAAAATCGCAAACATAATTAATAAACCAAAAGGTAGTGTCCAAGTAAGTTGTGCTCCAAGCCCGCTAGAATACATATTTAATGTTGTTTGGAAATCATTGATTATCCATTGAATACTATATTTATCTCCTAAAAATTTTAAGGTTTCGTCAAGAAGTCTAAATTCTAGCGCAATACCAAGACTTAATATAATTGATGGGACGATTAAACTTGAAACTGTTATAAGAAATAAAAAATTTGCTCCAAAAAATTTTTTTCTAAAAGCCATTCCAGCGGATACAGAAAGTAAGACTGTTAGAACCATTAAAATTAGACCTAGCAATATTGATCTCCTGAATGCTGAGCCAATATCGACATAACCTCCTCCTTCCCAAAGCTTATGAAACCAATGGAATGAGAACCCATTCATAGGAAAAGTTAATCCTCCTTCGGGACCTTGAAAGCTGAGAACCACAATAGTAAAAGTAGGTCCATACAAGAAAATTACAAAAGCTAAAAAAAAGCCCCAACAAAAATAGTAAGATTTTCCTTTTTTATTTAACATTTATAATTCTTTTCTAATATCTATGAATTTGGTCATAGTCCAAATTAAAAGTAGTGTAATTATTAAAAGAATTACAGCATTAGCGGCTGCAGAGGGCAATTGTAAATAACTCATTTCTACTTGAATGATTTTTCCAATTGAAGCTATTTGCTGTCCTCCCATTATTCCAATGGTTAAGAAATCACCCATTACAACAGTTATTACAAAAATTGATCCAATTATAATGCCAGGTTTACATAGTGGAATAATAATATTTGTCAAAATTTGGAAACCATTTGCACCAGAATCATAAGCTGCTTCGATAAGAGATTTGTCTATTCTTATTAAGGAGTTAAATATCGGCACAATCATAAATAATGTATAAAGGTGTACAAAAGCTAAAATGACAGAAAAATGAGAATATAAAAACCACTCTTGAGGCTCATCAATCACACCAGTTGAGATCAAAAAAGAATTGAATAAACCATTTCTTCCAAGAAGTGGTATCCATGAAATCATTCTTATTACATTTGAAGTCCAAAATGGAATTGTACAAATTAAAAATAAGACGATTTGCATTCCTACAGATCTGACATGAAATACTAAAAAATAAGCAACGGTGAATCCAATAATTAATGTAAAAAACCATGCCATAAAACAAAAATAAAAAGTTGATAAATAAGTTTTGAAAGTAACGCAAAGGTCGGTTGAAAATTTAAAGCATTTATTGAAAATATATTTATAATTATCAAAAATAAAATCAGGAATTATGGAGTACTCAGTATAATCCCAAAAACTTACTATAATAGTTAAGATAAGAGGTATTATAAAAAAAAATATGAAAATTAGATAAAATGGCAAAGCCAGTAAAAAGTGTTTGTTAATTTTCATATCTAATTTTTAGATGGAAATTATGTAGAGAGCAATGATTAAATCACTCTCTACATTTAAAATTAGGAAGCTATCATCTCATTCCATTTTCTGACCATGTATTTGTTTTCATCCATGGTAGCGTTCCAACATGCAACTGCACCCATTCGGTCATTATAAGATCCACCGTCTCTTATCTCACCTTTAGATGCAAGCTTTTTTCCAGTCGGTGAAAGTATATCCTGAGCGGCAGGTTTGCCGTTCATCCAATAATCCCACTCATATGCTTTCATATTTTTCTCTGCAGTTGATAAAACAGCAGAGTAATAACCTTGTCTGTTTAAATAAGCTCCCATCCATCCTGATAAAAACCAATTAATGTACTCATAACATATGTCAGCTTGTCTTCCTTTAGCAGTTGAAGGTAGTGCAAAACCAGCTGCCCACGCTCTATAACCTTCCTTAAGTGGTTGATAAATACATGGAATACCTTGTGATCTTACAGCTGTGATTGCTGGAGACCACATTGATTGAATTACGACCTCTCCTGATGCCATTAAATTAACACTTTCATTAAAGTCGCTCCAAAATGCTCTAAATTGACCAGCCTTTTTTGCTTCAGTGAAAATTTTCATAGTTAAGTCAATTTCAGCCTTTGTCATATTACCTTTATCTGGATAAGTATATTCACCCATAGCTTCAACTACCATTGCTGCATCCATAATTCCAATTGATGGAATATTAAGAATACAAGCTTTACCTTTAAATTCTGGGTTTAATAGTTCAGCCCAAGTATTTATTGGTCTTTTAATAAGATCTGGTCTTATACCTAGAGTATCAGCGTTATATACAGTTGGTATTAAAGTTGCGTATCTAGTAGGTTCTTTAGAAAATTCTGTTGAATTTGGACCTTTAAGGTATAAAACTTTCTTTGGAGCTGTTCCCTGATCACCAATAGTTTTTCCATTTACTTTTCCTTCGGTGAATGCAGTTACTACATTACTCCATTCCTTAATCCTATTTGTATCCATACCTAAAAGACTTCCTGATGGTACAAGTTTGGGCATGCTAAAATATTCAGAATCAACAATATCGAAGCTGTTTGGTTGTGTAAGAATTGTTTTAACAACTTCATCGGTAGTTTTAGAAATGTATTTAACTTTGATTCCAGTATCCTCAAATAATTTTTTTTCAGGTTCTGATCCCATGTTTACAGCGGTACCCAAATATCGAATAGTAGGAGTACCAGAAGCATGTATTGCTGGAAATCCAGTTATTAAGCCAGAACCAAGAGCTGCTCCAGCCAATGCAGTTGTTGACTTAAGCATGCTCCTTCTAGTTATTTTTTTGTTCATTTTTTTAGACATATCAACTCCTTTGTAAAGTTTAAATATATTACATGTTGACACTAATTTAATCATTAACGAGGTTCTTACAGATTTTTTTTACTAATTGATTAATTTTTTTGCATAAATAGTTTAATAAAATTAAGTTATGATTATAATAAGATCTATTAATGTTCATAAAAAAAATTTTAAGACTACATTTTCGAATCGGTTATAAATAATCATGTCTCAACCTCTAGATTTAGAATTAGCAAAACTGCTAAAGAAATATGATAACACCACGGCAGTTAATAACATTGATTTAAAAATTAAAGCTGGATCATATTGTTGTTTGTTGGGACCTTCAGGATGTGGAAAAACTTCAACTCTTCGAATGATTGCTGGTCATGAAGAAATTACAGATGGTGATATACTATTAGGTAATACAATTATAAATGGTTTACCTCCATCTAAAAGAGGTACATCAATGATGTTTCAAAATTACGCTCTTTTCCCGCATTTACATTGTCTTGATAATGTTGCCTTTCCATTAAAAATAAAAGGAGAAACAAAAAAGCAAAGACATGAGAGTGCTGAAAAAATTTTAAACATGGTTCAAATGGATGAGTATTTAATGCGATATCCACACCAACTTTCAGGAGGTCAACAACAAAGAGTAGCTCTTGCTCGTTCTCTGATAACAAGTCCATCAATTTTATTGTTAGATGAGCCCCTATCTGCGTTAGATCCCTTTTTAAGGGTTAAAATGCGATCAGAACTCAAAAATATTCAAAAAAAACTTGGTATTACTTTTATTCATGTAACTCACTCTCAAGAAGAAGCATTGGCATTGGCTGATATAGTTGTTGTTATGAATAATGGACTGATTGAACAGAATGATTCACCTTATACAATTTTTAACAAACCAAAGAATGAATTTGTAGCTAATTTTGTAGGTAGTCATAACGTTATTTCTCAAAACAAGAAAAAATTTGCAATTAGAATGGATCAAATCCAAATTTCTAAAACTTCCATAATAAATAATAACACTATGGTAGTTGATGATTTAGAATTTCAGGGTGAAAATGTAAAATTAATATGTTCAAATAAGACAAGTAAGTTACAAATTCTTATAAAGGATAAAAAATTTTATAAAGAAAAGTTGGAAATTGGTCAAAACGTTAATGTTCAGTGGGATAAGAACCAAATTCATTTATTGTCATAAATATGAAATAATTTAGAATATAAATTACAAAAATTTATTAAAAAATTATAATTACTTAGACTAAAGATTTTTTACAAATCTATGTAGCTTCGATAATATTTTTCTTTCAGAGTTTTCTAAGCCAGTAATGTTTCCTGGAGGCATTGCATAAGATACAATTGCTTGTGAATAGATATTGTCAATATGTTTTATTATATCGTTTGCATTTTCAAGATGAATTTTCTTTGGAGCGTGTGTCATATTTTCCCAGAGTGGTTCTTGTGCATGACACATAGAACATTTAGAAACAATTATTTCTTCTGATGCCAATATTAGATCTTTTGGAATTTGTTCTATGATTGCATTTGCTCTTTCATTATTATTTGGAAGGTTTGGCTTACCTTTTTCAGACAAATAAACTGAAAATAGAATTATCATTAATACAGGAACCCAGAGTAAGTAAGGAGGTTTCTTTCCAGAATGTTTTATATTGAAAAATTGTCTAATCAATGCACCAGTAATTATTATTAATGAAATTGTTATCCAGGAATAATCAGTAGCGTATATTGTTGGGTAGTGATTACTTATCATTATAAATATCACAGGAAGAGTTAAATAATTATTATGTAAAGATCTTTGTTTCGCAGTTATACCGTGAATCGAATCAGGTTTTTTATTTTCTAGTAAACTCTGCACCACTTTCTTTTGTCCAGGAATTATAATCATTAAAACATTAGCTACCATTATAGTTCCTAACATTGAACCAATTTGCATGTAAGCACCTCGGTGTGAAAAAACTTGAAAATATAACCAACTAAAAAATGTAAATACTAGAAGTATAAAGATTGATAGCATTATATTATTTTTATTTACTGTTTTCTTACAAATATAATTGTAAAAAACCCATCCTAAAACAATTCCAATTAATGAAAGTGAGATTGCTTCTAAATTTGAAAGATCAAATTTTTCAATTTCAATCATATAAAGATCAGCACTAATATAATAAATCAGAATTAAAAGTAAAAATCCAGAAATCCAAGTGGCGTACGCCTCCCATTTAAACCACGTTAGTTGAGATGGAAGTTTATCTGGGGCTACAAGATATTTTACTATTTGGTAGAAGCCTCCACCATGAACTTGCCAAGCTTCACCATGAGCTTCTTTAGGAATATCTTTTCTCTTTAGTAAACTTAAATCTAAAGCAATAAAATAAAAACTTGATCCAATCCATGCTATTCCTGCAATAACATGTAGCCACCTAACTAAAAATTCAGTCCATTCAATTAAAATATAAGACACTTTAGCTTCCTCTATATGTACTATAACCAAATGGAGAAACTAACAAAGGAATATGATAATGACTTTGATCGTAAATAGAAAAATCGATACTAATTTTGTCGTAGAAAGAATAGTCGGAATTTACAATCTCATTTTTTAAAAAATAATCTTTTACATGGAACACAAGTTGGTAATTCCCAAACTTAAAATTTTCATTCGAAATTAAAGGTCTGTCAACACGACCATCTTTATTTGTAGTACATTCTAAAATTTTATTTTTAACTTCATTGTTTAAAAAAAATAATTCTATTAAAATATTATGTGCAGGTTTACCAATGCTTGTATCCAATACATGTGTAGTTAACCCAGCCATAAATTTTTATATCATATATGTTGAGGCAAACAAATGGAAAATGAAATTATTAATTTTGAAAATATAAATTTTAGAAAATCAAAATTTGTATCTTTATTTGAATCGATATACGAACATTCTGATTGGGTAATTAAAAGCATTATTGAGGATAAATCTAATATTCCAAATACTATAAATGAGCTTAGATCAGCTATGAAAAAAGTAGTAAATAAAAGCCCTGATATTTTAAAACTAAAGTTACTAAGAGCTCATCCAGAACTTGGAATTAAAAAAAATCAGTTATCTAGCCTTACAGAATCATCGCAAGAAGAACAAAAATCTGCTGGCTTAGATCAGTGTTCAGAAGAAGAATATAAGGAAATTAAATCACTTAACAAATTATATAAAGAAAAGTTTATGTTTCCATTTATTATAGCAGTTAAAGGACTAAATAGACTAGATATAATTAAATCAATGAAAAAAAGAGTTAATAATAATTATGAGGAAGAATTTTTGACTGCAATTAATGAAGTTCATAAAATTGCTAAAATTAGACTGGATGCTCTAGAGCTTTAGTTTTTTTAATTTTGGTGCATCAAATATTGTAATAGAAGGCAAATCTTTTTCCCATTTATATATTTCAACTAGAGTAGAATGAGCCGATGGACCCTGACTTAAAGATGAGCAACCAATATCATCAGTCAGAACATTAGGGTTGCCATGAATACAAAATGTGTCATCATCAGTTGCAGGATTATACCAAGCACCAACTGGAAGAAATACAATTCCTTCCATTACATCATCAGTAATTTTTATACCTGCCAGGCATGAGCCTCTATCATTAAAAACTTTAACAATATCATCATTTTTTAAATTTCTTATTTTTGCGTCATTTGGATTTATTAAAAGTGGTTCTCTTCCATGGATTTTAGATTTTTTACTATGTTTACCGTTATCAAGTTGACTATGTAGTCTATTTTCAGGTTGGCCGGAAATTAGATGCAATGGATATTTTTTTGTTATATTTGAGCCTAACCACTCCTTTGGTTCTAACCATTTAGGATGACCAGGGCAATCAGAGTAATTAAAGCTATCTACCTCATCTGAAAAAATTTCAATTTTTTTAGAATGATTTGATAAAGGAAATTTTTCAGGCTTTTTAACAAAATCTTCCATTAATATTTGTTCATGTGTAGGTTTTAAAACTTCAAAGAATCCTCCATTCCAAAATTCATCAAAATCAGGAAGGTAAAAATTATTTTCTTTTGCATTTTCCTTTGCCTCGTCCCACAAAGTCTTGAGCCATTCTTCTTCATTTTTATTTTCTGTAAATTGCTCTTTAAAACCTAGTTTTTTTGAAATTAAAGAAAATATATCAAAATCATTTCTTGAATTTCCTATAGGATCTATTGCCTTATGCATTGGGGAAACAGTTTGTTCCCAATGTCTGAAACCAATATCATTTCTTTCAAGTGTTGTTGTAGTTGGTAATATTATATCAGCATGTCTTGCAAGGCTATTCCACCATATTTCATTTGTAATAATTGTATCAGGTTTAAATGTAGCTTTTCTTAATTTTGATAAGTTCATTTGATGATGGAATGGGTTACCTCCAGCCCAGTAAACTAATTTTATATTTGGATATTGATATGTTTGACCGTTAAATGTAAAGTTTTTTCCAGGATTGAGTAACATATCTGAATATCTTGCGACAGGGATGAAATCTGTTATCTTATTTTTGAATTGATCCAATGCAGGCCATTTAAAATGTTCAACGGGATTTCCAATTCCATTTTCAGCACTATAACCTAAACCAAAACCACCACCAGGTTGACCAATTTGTCCTATCATTGCTGCTAAAACAACTATCATCCAATGTGGTTGTTCACCATATTGTTGTCTCTGAAGTGACCATGAGCCAGAAATAAGAACTTTTTTATTTTGAATTATATCAATAATCTTGTAAAAAACTGTTTTATCAAGTCCTGTTATTGTTTGAGCCCATTGAGGGTCCTTTTTGATACTATCATTACTGCCAAGAAGATAATCTTTAAATTTATCATAACCATGACAATGTGTTTTTAAAAATTCTCTATTACATAGATTTTTTTTTTCTAATAAATAAGCAAGACCAAGCATAAAGGCTGTATCGGTGCCTGGTCTGATCTTTAACCACTCAGCATTAACTAATTTATCAGCCTCAAAATTTGTAGGACTTATATTAAAAAATTTTACATTTCTCTTTTTACATTTTTTTAAAAAAGTTTTTGTTGTATGAAAGCCTACACCTCCTGAAGTCACTTGAGAGTTTTTTAATGGCAAACTACCAAACATTAAGATAACGTCTGTATTCTTTGAAATACTATTCCAATCAGTATGTTGATCTAAAAATTTTCTATAAGACATTCCTATCACGTGTGGAATAATTGTTTCACTTGCTGCATAAGAATACGTGGTTACGGATTTAACATAACCACCAAAACAATTAAAAAAACGGTGTAATTGACTTTGAGCATGATGAAATCTTCCTGCCGATGCCCAACCATAAGATCCTGCAAAAATAGATTTATTAGTAAAACTAGTTTTAACTCTATTTAATTCTTTTGAAACTATATCTATAGCCTCTGCCCATGAAATCTCAATAAATTCATCATTTCCTCTTGTTTCTCTTGCTCTATTAGAGGCTATATTATTATTTTCACTTTCATTTAAATAATCATGATACCAACCAGCTCTAACGCAAGGATTTTGAATTCTTAATTTATCATTTACAGCATCAATCATGCCTTCTGAAATTAAAGAGGGGTTTTCATCTTTTTCGTAAGGATCAAGAGATATAAGCTTATTATTTTTTACTTGAGGGTAATAACTTCCCCAATGAGCACTTGTTGTTTTAATTTTCATAATTAATTTATTTTTCTATAATTAATGGTTCTAAAAAGTTTGCTATATGAACAGCTTTAATTGCAGATTGGTCTTTGATTTGAGCTCGGCACGAAGTACCATCAGCTATAACAGTTGGATTTTTATACTTTAAAATAGAAGGTATTAGCTTCGCCATTGCCATCTTTATTGATACCTCATAAGTTTCTTTATTGTACCCAAATGAACCGGCCATTCCACAACAGCTTGTTTCTATATTTTCCAACTGAATTTTAGGAATTTTTTTCAAAATTTCTACAATTGGATTTACAACATCAAAGGCTTTTTGGTGACAATGTCCATGAAGTAAAACTTTATTATTGTATGGTTTAAAATTGAAGTTGGGTATTTTTTTAAATAAGAGTTCTTCAAATGTGAAACTATTTTGTGAAAGTAAAAGCGCTTCTTTACTTTTAATCAAAGAGGGCAACTCGTCTCTGAAAGATAAAATGCAAGATGGTTCTAATCCAACAACTGGAATGCCTTTTTTTAAAAAAGGCAAAAATGTTTTTAAAATATTTTCGTATTCATTTTTTGTTTTGTCTATTAATCCATAAGTTAGAAAAGTTCTACCGCAACATAAATTTTTATAATTAATTTTTGGAAGAAATGGACTAAAACCCAATTTCTTTAGAACCCTTATTGCAGCTCTTATATTTTCAGGTTCATGGAACCTATTAAAACTATCTGGAAAAACAATTACAGGATTTGTCATGTTTTTATCAAGTTCAGAATTTAATTCATTATCTTTAAAATAATTCATTTTAGTTAAAGGAATATCTCTTTTTGCTGAAATATTTAAGAAAGCCTCATTAATAAAATTTAAAATTTTTAACTTCTGTAAAAGTTTTAAAATTGGATAAAAATAACTCAGGTATTTACTGTATTTTGGTAAGTATGCTACCAATTTTTGTGATAAAGAAAGCCCATATTTTTCGTGACGTAGTCTTTCTATTTCAATTTTCATTTTTGAAATGTCAACACTCGTAGGACATTCTTTCTTACATGCTTTGCATGAAACACAAAGTTTCATAGTTTCAAACATTTCTTTTGAAGTAAGTGCATCATTTTTAAACTGACCAGTTAAAGCTAATCTAAGAGTGTTAGCTCTTCCTCGTGGTGAATCTTTTTCATCTTTAGTCACTCTGTACGAAGGACACATAACTCCATTTTCTAATTTACGGCATGAACCATTATTATTACACATTTCAATAGCGCCTTGAAAACCATCAGATTTTCCTGGCCATGAAGACCAATCCATAACCGTTTTTATGTCCAAGGCTGAGTAAGCAGGAGAATATCGAAATAAATTTCTATCATCCATGTTTGGTGCATCTATTATTTTTTCTGGATTAAAAATTCTATTAGGGTCAAATAAATCTTTTGCCTGTCTAAAAATATTATTAACTTTTTTATCAAACATTTTTTCAATGAATTCTGATCTGACAATCCCATCTCCATGCTCACCTGAAAAAGAGCCTCCAAATTTTTTAACTAATGTACAAGCTTCTTCTGCAATCATTCTCATTTTTTTAACATCTTCATTAATTTTCATATTTAAAACAGGGCGGACGTGCAAACATCCTACTGAAGCGTGAGCGTACCAAGTGCCGTGCACATTGTATTTTTTAAAAATTTTCGTTAAACCATCGGTATATTCAGCTAGGTTCTCAAGATTTACAGCACAATCTTCTACAAAAGAAACGGGTTTACCTTCACTTTTCATAGACATCATTATATTCAATCCAGATTTTCTCATTTCTGTGAGGCGAGATTGATCTTTGTCATTTAGTATTTTTACAACTCCGCCAGTTTTAGCTTTACTATCCCAACTAAAACCAAGGTCTTGCATCATTTTTTCTAATTCATTTAATTTATCTAAGTTTTTAGTTTGATTTTTATCCGCAAACTCAACAACGAGTAATGATGCTGGATTTCCCACGACAATATCTTTAACAGTTTGTTTAAAAATTTGAATATCATTGGCCAATTTTAACATTGTGTCATCTATTAATTCTACGGAAACTGGATTCAATTTTACAATATGCTGAGCAGCGTCCATTGACTCATAAAATGAAGGAAAATGACATACTCCCATTACTTTTTTACTAGGTAATTCTGACAATTTAAGTTTAATTTTTGTGAAGTATCCCAAGGTCCCTTCAGATCCAACTAGAAAATGAGATAGGTTTATACCATCACCTTTTTTACCATTTGGTCTGTAGGACATAGCATCTGGCAAAAGAGCATCTACATTATATCCTGCGACTCTTCGTAATACTTTTGGGAAATCATTTAAAATTACATTCTTATTTTTCTTTACCTGTTCACACAATTTAAAAATGTTTTTGTTAAAGACATTCAAATCAGAATTATTTCTTAGTTTATCAATATCTATATCATCAAAACAATATTCTTTTCCGTCATTTAGTATTGCTTGAATTGACAATACATTATCTCTCATCATTCCGTATTTAAGAGATCTTCCACCACAGCTATTATTTCCAGCCATTCCTCCAATGGTAGCTCTACTAGATGTTGATACATCTACTGGAAACCAAAGACCAAAGGGTTTTAAAAATTTGTTAAGTTCATCTAAAACAATTCCTGGTTCGACAGTACAAGTTTTATTTTTTTCATTAAAATCAATAATCTTATTAAAATATTTTGAATTATCAATTACAAGTGAACGATTAACTGTTTGACCACATTGTGAAGTGCCCCCTCCACGTGGAAGAATTGAAATATTATTATTAAGACAAAAATTAACTGCTTTAATTACATCATCTTTAGATTTAGGAATAAATACAGCTAAGGGTTGAATTTGATAAATTGATGCATCTGTTGAATACCTTCCTTTTGAAAATTCGTCATCATAAAATTCTCCATTGGTAAGGGTTTTTAATTCAGAAAGAGGTACTGGTGCGAAATCTTTTGGCATTTAAAATCTTATGTTTTAAAAAAGGTGTTATTTGTATTTAATAAATATATATATATTCTTATAATATTAAAGATTTAACAAGGATTAATAATGAGTGATCGAAAATACAAACCTGGTAAACACTTTTTACAATTGCCTGGACCATCTAATGTACCAGATAGAATTTTGAATGCTATGTGTTATCCTACAATTGATCACAGAGGTCCAGAGTTTTCAGAGTTAGCATTGAAATGTCTTGGTGGTATCAAAACAATCTTTAAAACAGAGAACCCTGTTATTATTTTTCCAGCATCAGGAACAGGAGCTTGGGAAGCTGCTTTAGTTAACACATTAAATGATGGAGATAACGTTTTAATGGTTGAAACTGGACATTTCGCATCTCTTTGGAACAATATGGCACTAAAATTAGGTCTTCAGGTAGAACTTTTGAAGACAGATTGGAGACAAGGTTTAGATCCTAACGAAATAGAAAAAAGATTAAGACTTGATATTGATAATAAAATTAAAGCTGTTTGTATAGTTCATAATGAAACTTCAACAGGATGTATTGCTAATGTAAAAGCTGTTAGGGATATTTTAGATGATTTAAACCATGATGCATTATTAATGGTTGACACAATTTCCGGTTTAGGATCTATAAATTATGAACATGATGAATGGGGTGTTGATATTACTATTTCAGGATCTCAAAAGGGATTAATGCTGCCACCTGGGCTATCATTTAATGCAATTTCTGAAAAAGCAATTAAAGTCTCAAACAAATCAACTCTTAAAAAATCTTATTGGGATTGGAATGAACATCTAGAATTTAATAAGACAGGTTTTTTTCCATACACTCCCGCTACAAATCTGCTGTTTGGACTCAAAGAAGCTATTGATATGCTTCATGAAGAGGGACTTAATAATGTTTTTAAAAGACATGCAAGGTATTCAAAAGCTACTAGAATAGCTGTTGAGGCATGGGGTTTAGAAGTTTATTGTCAAAATTACAAAAGTTTTTCTGATGTGTTAACTGCAGTATTAGTACCTGAAAATAAAGATGCTGATCAGTTAAGAAAAATTATATTAGAAAATTTTAATATGTCCTTGGGAAATGGATTATCCAAACTAAAAGGTAAAGTCTTTAGAATTGGTCATCTAGGTGACTTTAATGATATAAGTCTTTTAGGAACATTAAGTGGAGTCGAAATGGGTTTAGATTTAATACAAATACCTATTAGAGAAGCTGGAGTTGAAAAGGCAAGAGAGTACTTAAAAGAAAATTTATAAATATGAGTAAATTTAGTTTTTTTAGCGATTTAGTAAATACTTTATTTGATAAAAAGAATAGAAAAAAAAATTTTAGTTCTCTTTTTGAAAAAAAACAAAATAAGTCTCTTTTAGAATATATAGAAAATGTCAATGATGCTAAAGGAGAGATTTCTGCATTAAATTATTCAGAAGAACTATTGGACATTTTAAGTAAATGTGATCTAAAGACTTTAATTAGTTTTTTTGAATATTTGGAAAAAGATTATGATTTAGAAATTAATTCAATAGAAGAAGTTTTAAAAAATTATAACAAGAAAAAAGAATACAACTTTTACAAAGACATAAAAAAGATTTCTGAATCAAAACGCTCAGAGATATTCCGACGTTTGAATTCAACTCAACATGGAACGATCAACCTAGTAAGATTAAGAGAAAAGTTGCTTGAACTTTTAGATAAACATCCAAATTTTCAAAAAATTGATTTTGATTTATCATCTTTATTCAAAGATTGGTTTAATAGAGGTTTTTTGATATTAAAACCAATTGATTGGGAGACACCTGCTAATATTTTAGAAAAAATTATTGAATATGAAGCTGTTCATCAAATAAAATCTTGGGACGAGTTAAGATCTAGGTTAGAGCCACAAGACAGAAAGTGCTTTGCATTCTTTCATCCAGCTATGGAAGATGAACCTTTAATATTTATAGAAGTCGCTTTAACTAAAGATATACCTGAAAAAATAAATCAAATTCTTAATCCAGATAGGACAATGATTAATAGTGAAGAAGCGACAACAGCTGTTTTTTATTCAATTTCCAACTGCCAAAAAGGTTTACAAGGAATTTCATTTGGCAATTTTTTAATAAAGCAGGTTGCCAAAGATTTACAAAATAATTTTGAAAATTTATCTAAATTTGTGACCTTGTCACCAGTCCCAGGATTTAGTAATTGGTTAAAATCGAATGATACGACTTTGTTTGATAAAATGCATAATAAATTATCTACTACTAAAATTCAAAAAAATGACATTATATTGAACGAAAGTATTTTAAAATATTTCTTTATCTCCAATAGATTAGATTATTTGCCAAATGATCCTGTTGCAAGATTTCATATAGGAAATGGAGCAATTTTAGAAAGAATTAATTTTCTATCTGACACTTCTGAAAAAGGATTAGAACAATCTTTGGGTTTTATGGTCAATTATTTATATAATTTGGAAGAGGTTGAGATAAATCATGAAAAATATGTTATTGATAAAAAAATTAATACCTCTAAAAGTCTAGAAAAAGAATTTGTAAAATTAAATATTGAGATAGGATAAAAATGAAAAAAATTATTTACTTGCTAACAACTATTTTATTAACTTTTTTTTCTAATAATAGCTTAATTGCTTCTGAAAATAAAGATCAATACTCTTGTAAGCCAAAGCATGCTGCAGCTATTCGTTCTAATGGCATACAAACTTTTAAAATTAAAGGTAATGAAAAACCTGTATTACTTTCTATATATAAAGGTTTTTTAGAAACTAATGATATGAAGTATAAATTATATGAAGCAGGAGGTAGAGCTTTTGCTTTTTCACCTGAAAGAGCTTGGGTGCATTTTCAAGATATTACAGTACTAGATAATGGACAACTTTCTTTTGTTATGGCAGTAAATAGTTCCATTTCTAGATACCTGTGTGATAAAAAATAAAATTAAAAATAATAAAAACTTATTAACGGTTATCTTATTAATTTTTTTGATAATTGTTTGGAGTTCTGTTTGGTCTTTATTCAAAATAGCACTTGAAGAAATTCCACCATTAAGTTTTAGGGTAATGACAGGAGTGCCTGCAGGTTTTTTATTATTTGTTTTTGTTTTGAATAAAAAAAAATCTTTATTTATCCCCAGAGAAAACTGGAGATCTTTATTACTTATAAGTTTTTTCAATGTTACATTATGGCAAGTTTTAATGCTCTATGGTTTGTCCTTACTTGGTGGAGGAAGGGCAGCAGTTCTCGCCTACACTATGCCCGTTTGGGCTACAATATCAGCTGGACTAATTGGTTATGAAAAAATCAATTTATCAGTAACTCTTGCTTTAATTTTTGGAATGTTAGGAATTTTTTCATTATCTATAGGAATTGGTGTTGTAGATAATATTTTAGGATTATTTTTAACATTATTAGCAGGTTTATCATGGGGCATTGGTACCATGATAGTAAAATATGGTGGATTCAAATCAGATGGCATGTTGGTAGCTGGTTGGCAACAACTTATTGGTGTATTACCATTAATTCCCTTTGCTCTTTATTTTGACTTAAATAACTTTGGAAATCCTCATTATATTCATTACCTAATAATTTTTTATGCAATATTTTTTTCAAGTGCATATACCTATTGGGCTTATTTTACGGTTTTACAAAAATTTTCAGTTAATGTTACATCTATTTCTGTTATGATGGTTCCTGTTTTAGCAATCTTAATAGATTTTTTTTTCATGGGAGTGTTTTTAACAAATTTTGATATAGTTGCTGTCATTTTCATTGTTTCAAGTATTTTTATAGCAGCTACAAAACCATTTAATAAAAATTAGACTAATGTTTTCAAATAAAAATTATGCAAAAAGAAAATTTAATAAAATTCTGTAAAAATATTTTAATAAAATTAAATATGGATTCTGATAAAGCTCATACCACCTCTGAGATACTAGTTGAAGCTGATATGATGGGACATAGTACTCACGGAGTTAGACTTTTACCGAACTATGTCAGTGATATTGAAAAAGGGATAATGAAGGTCAATGGTAATTACAAAATTATTTCTGAAAAAAATTCAAATTTAAGAATAGATGGAAAATTACTACCAGGAATTTGGCTAACCCAAGAGGGATTAAAAATTGGAATTGAGAAAGCTAAAGACTTTGGTGTCTCAACTGTAACAATTGGAAATAGTCATCACAATGGAGCACTTGCAGCATATTTAAAAAATATTGTAGATAAAGGTTTCATTGCAATTATAAAAAGTTCTGTTCCTTCAAATTCAACAGTTGCACCTTTCGGTGGCACTGAACCTCTTTTTACTCCAAATCCAATGGCAATAGGTTTCCCAACAAATAATTTGCCTGTAATTATTGATATAAGTGCATCTATAACAACAAATAATATGATTGCAGAAAAGATTGCAAATGGACAAAAATTTGATTTCAATTGCTTATTAACATCTGAAGGAATTCCAAGTAATGATCCATTAGAAGTTAGAGATAAAAGTGGAACAGTTCTTCCTGTGGGAGGGATGGAGTATGGGCATAAGGGATATGGCCTGGCTTTAGGCATTGAAGCTTTATCCCAAGGTTTGTCTGGATTTGGAAGAGTAGATAATCCTAAAAGCATGAATTTATCAACATTTATACAAATTATAGATCCTGAATTTTTCTCTGGCTTAAATGAATTCAAAAAACAAATGTCACATACTGTCTCAAAAGCAAAAGCAAATAAACCCATTTCTGGAAAAACTATTTATATACCAGGAGAGCGAGCTTTAAAGAAAAGACAAGAAGCTCTGAAAAATGGAATTTTTTTAAGTAAGGTAACTAAATCTTCAATGAAAAAGTTAAGTACAAGATTTGATGAAAAGTTTTAATTTTATTATCTAGATCTCCATTCTATCACTTCTGTGAGAAGATCAAGTATTTTGTTTATTTTATCCTCACCATATCTTTTTTGAATTGATTTCAAAATCGCAAGATATTCAGGTTTGATGGATTCTAGTTTTAATTTACCTTCATCTGAAATCTCAAGAATAATTTTTCTTTTATCTAATTTATCTTCTTTTTTGATGATAAATTTATTTTCAATAAGTGTATTTATGATTCTAGACAAACTCGGTGATAATATACATGCTTCTGCAGCTAATTGACCTGCATCGCAAGGTCCTTTTTCACCCAACACTCTAAGGACTCTCCATTGCTGTTCGGTAAAATTATGTTTTGCTAAAAGTGGCCGAAATGACATCATTAAAGATTCACGGGCTCTTAGTAAAGTGATAGTTAAGGATTTTTTAGTTTCAAATAGGGATATTAGACTATTTGAATTTTTATTTTCCTCTTTCATAATTTAATTTTATTAAAAATATAAAAATCGTGCAAATATTAAATAAATAAGCTTGATATGAAAGTTTAACTGTATAAGCTTTTTGTGGAGGAATTGCGATGAAGCTTAAAAATATTACAAAATCAAAAATACTGAACAAAGAAATATCTTTTGGTGTTGGTATAAGGCAAGCAAGAACTGTTGATATTGGAAAAATCATGAAAACATGTGGATACGATTGGCTGTTTATTGATTTAGAGCATAATAGTATGGATATTGACATGGCAACTCAGATTTCTATGGCCGCGCAAGATACTGGCATTACCCCTATTGTAAGAGTGCCTGATTTTGCTCATCATCATGCAACAAGAGTTTTAGATTGTGGTTCACAAGGTATAGTTTTTCCTCATGTAGATGACAAAGAAACAGCAGAACGTTTAGTCTCTAATTGCCTTTTTCCTCCAAAAGGTCATAGATCAATGACAGGATTACTGCCTCAGTTAGATTTTAAAAAATATCCTGTTGGTGAAGTATCCAAAATAATCAACGACGATATAATTATTGTAGTAATGCTAGAGACACCTAAAGCAATACTTAATGTGGAAGAAATTGCATCTGTTCCTGGAATTGATGTATTACTAGTGGGAACAAATGATCTTTGTATGGAAATGGGAATCCCTGGTGAGTTTAATCATAATGACGTTAAAGAAGCGTATAAAAAAGTTATTCAAGCTTGTGACAATAATAATATTCTACCAGGAATGGGTGGTGTTTATGATGAGACTTTAATGTATGAATACATCGATTTAGGAATGAAGTTTATATTATCTGGATCAGATTTATCTTTTCTAGTAAAAGGTGCTGAGGACCGTTTAAATAATTTAAAAAATAAAGGTTAGATATATGATGGAATCGAATTTATTTTCAGCTTTTAGTCTAAATAATAAAATTTTTAGAAATAGAATTATACTATCACCAATGTGTCAGTATAAAGCCAATAATGGTTTTATAGATGAATGGCATTTACAACATTATTCTAGATTTGCTTTCTCTGGTTTGGGAGGCGCGTTTATTGAAGCAACAGCAGTCTCATCTGAAGGTAGAATAGGTTATGGTTGTACAGGTATATGGAATGATGACCATATTGAAGGATTAAAAAAAATAACCAAAATTTTTAGAGAATATAATTGTAGAAGTGGAATACAATTGGCTCATGCAGGGAGAAAAGCAAGTTTTTTAAGACCATGGGATGGAGCTAAACCAATTGAAACAAATGATGGTGATGAAAGTAAATGGCAGACAATTGGACCTAGTGCTATTGCAGTAAATACTGATACTCCAACACCTTTGGAAATGAGTTTAGACGATATCAACAGAGTTAAAGAAGATTTTAAAAATGCAGCTATAAGATCTATTAAAGCTGGCTTTGACATGATAGAAATTCATGGTGCGCATGGATATTTATTACATTCATTTTTCTCTCCATTATCAAATAAAAGAACTGACAACTATGGAGGAAGTCTGGAAAATAGAATGCGTTTTGGATTAGAGGTTGTACAATTAATAAAGTCAATTTTACCTGATAATATTCCATTATTTTTTAGAATATCCTCTGTGGATGGTGCTGAAAATGGAACAAAGTTTGAAGAAAATATATCTTACGCAAGAGAACTTAAAAAAGCTGGTGTTGATATTATCGACTGTTCTTCAGGGGGTATCGGAGGCTCACCTGTTTTAACAAAATCTAAAATTATTCCAGGCTTTCAAGTGCCTTATTCAGAAAGAATTAAGAAAGAAGCTAATATTAATACGATGGCAGTTGGAGCAATAATTGAACCAGATCAAGCTGAAGAAATAATAACTAATGGTAGAGCTGATTTAATAGCAATAGGTCGAGAACTTCTTGCTGACACGCAATGGGTTTATAAAGCAGCAACGAAGTTTGGTTTATCTAATTCTAAAGATTTTTTGCCAGATAGTTACTCTTTTTTCTTAAGTAGAAGAGACGATTACCTCGACAGATCTGCAAAACCAGCTTAATCAGTTATTAGGGTTTTTAAAATCATAAAAATCAACAGTTTTTACTAGCTTATTTTTTTGAGATTCTAATGCTCCTAACTTAGCACTTTCTTGTGTATAATTTATCCAATCTGGATCTAACCACATTTGTGCTCTCTTCTTTTCTCTATCATCGGCATTTACATAAACCCAAATATGAGTATACTCATTAGGATCACCTGTTTCACATATTGCAAACAATAGGGGTTGTCCTAGATTTCTAGATTGTGGCTTTTTTCCCATTTTTTCATAAAGTTCTAAATGTTTTTTTATAGTTCCTGGTTTGCATCTATAAGTTCTAATATCTAAAAGCATTGTATCCTCAAAAATTAATTATATATTAATAATTTATATATCATCGCTTCTTATATGGAAATTATAAAAATTAATACTGTAGAAAAACTATCAATTGATTCTTCTAATACAACTAGATACCTAGGTTATCCAAGAAAAGTCCCTCTATGGAAATTAGAGTTCAAGCTTCCAAAATTGTGTTCCCTGGTAAGAGGAGAAGATAATTCTGACATAAGTTTTGAAATAGAACATTCTAGTGGCATTGCATTTATACCTTCTTTATCAAATAAAGAGGCAGAGTATAGGTTAAAAAAAATGTTTCCAGATGTTTTGGAAATTAAAAGTTGTTTAAGAGCATAAAAACATATAAAAAAATTGCATAATTAAATTTAATTTTATATTTTAAATATATACTAAATTAAATAGAGAATATCTCTATGAGACTAACTTGCTCAAGTTTTTTGTTCAAACTAGTCTTAAGTTTAGCATAAACATGTAAAGGAGTTTTTATGCCTAACGGTACCGTAAAATGGTTTAACAAAAAAAAAGGTTATGGTTTTATAGAACCTGAAACTGAAAATGAAAAAGATGTATTTGTTCATATTTCAGCAGTCAAGGAAGCTGGATTATTTAATTTAGATGAAGGTGATAAATTGACTTATGAGCTTGAAACTGGTGAGAATGGTAAAATATCAGCAGTAAAGTTAAGTAAGGCTTAAAAACCAAGAATGAAGGCCTATTGGGTAGCCAGATCTAAAATTATAAATAAAGTAAATTATAAAAAATATACAGATTTAGTTCCCAATATAATTAAAAAATATAACGGTAAAATTTTGGCCCGTGGAGGTTATTTTAAAGTTCTAGAAGGCACCGATCAATTCCATAGATTTGTGATTATAGAATCCCCCTCATTTGAGGATGAGGAAAAATGTTGGTCATCAAAAGAATATCAAGAAGCTTCATCGTTTAGAAAAAATGGATCTGGATTAGTTGATTTAATTTTAGTGGAATCTGGAGATGTAACTAAATAATGAGACTACACCCAAAATTGAAGTCTGAGTTTATAAATGTTCCCGATAGAGGTTTTGGCAAGTCAAAAATTTATACAAGCCATGGTGGGAATGGCTCACCTTTATTGCTAATTCATGGCAACCCAATGTGTCAACTAACATGGCACAAAATTTTACCAGATCTTATAAAAAATTTTTATATTGTAGCTGTAGATATTCGTGGTTATGGCGACAGTGAAGGGCCAAAAGCAGGTGGAGAAAACCATATTAATTATTCTTTTAGAGCTATGGGTGATGACTTCAAATTTATCATGGAAAAGCTAGGGTTCGATAAATTCTACGTGGCTGGTCATGATAGAGGCGCTCGGGTAACTCATAGATTATGTTTAGATTATAAAAATAATATCACTAAAGCTGCAGTCATTGACATATTGCCAAATCGACATTTATGGAGAAATGTAAATAAAGATTGGTCAATGGCTTATTGGCACTGGGTATTTATGTTGCAACCTTATGATTTTCCGGAAAAGTTAATGAGTAGTGTTTCACCCTCCTATTTTATGAAGAAAAAACTATCAAAACCGGGGGTGGGTCTACATTTTTGTAAAAAAACATTTAAGGAATATGTGAGATGTTTTAATTGGAAAACTATTTGTGCTTCATGTGAGGATTATAGAGCCTCACCAACTTGTGATTTAGATATGGAGAATAAGGATTTTGAAAATAATAACCACGTTGATTGTCCTTTGTTAGTTTTGTGGGGTAAGAAAAGTCATACAGAAGTTTCTGATGGCAATGTTTTAGAAACTTGGAGAAAATATTGTACTAATAAAGTTGTTGGAAGTAGTATAAATGGAGGGCATTACATCCAAGAAGAAAACCCAAAAGAAATTATAAAATGGTTTGAACATTTTTTTAGGAGGTAAATTTATGAAGACACTTAAAATTTCAAAAGAAGAAATGTTAAAAAGAGTATCTGTTTTTAAGGACTTAAAGCCTTTGCCAATTCAACTTGATAAAAATATTCCTCAAGAAGGTAAAGATATTGTTTATGCCAGAGAATTACTTTCAATAATTGGCTTAGAGAATAATTCACACAATACGCCAATTAATAAAAATGCTCCAATAAAAGGAGCTGCTGGAATTACAATGACAATTGCAAAATGTCCACCTAATCAAGGGCCAGGTTTACATAATCATCAGGCTACTTTTGAAACTTTTACAGTTTTAAAAGGTAAATTTTTAATTGCTTGGAATGATGATGGGTCAGAAGAAATTATATTAAATGAATTAGACACAATTTCAATTCCTCCTGGTGTCTGCAGATCTTTTAAAAATATTTCAAATGAAGAAGGGTTGCTTCAAGTTATAATTTCTGGAGGTGTTCACGATATGAATGATATAGCTTTTACAAAAGTTGCAAAAGATCAAATGGAAAAAATTGAATTAAATTTGTCTAAAAAATTTGAAGATGTTGGTTTTAAATTTAATGCAGGATTAAATAATTAATTAGATATATTTTTTAACTTTGTAAGATAATATCCCGAAACAACTATCAGTATAGATCCTAGAATTGTTGAGTTTTCTGGAACTTCATCATAAATTACATATCCCCAAAATGCAGCTAGTATAAGGGTTATATTTACAAATGGTGAAGCAACTGAGGCGTTAATATAATTCAATGATTTAATAAAGAAAAAATGTCCTAAAGTAACTAAGACCCCCATAAGTATCATTAAACAAAGATCAAAAAAAGAAGGGATTTCAAAAAAATAAACCCCAAAAGGGATTGCTAAAAAAGATCCTGAAATTGCTGTATAAATTAAAGTAGTGGATGACTTATCATTTTTATTTAAGTATTTTGTTGAAATTGTAAATAATGCAAAAAATAATGCTGCTAAAAAAGGAAAAATTATATATAGATTAAAAATTTTAGAACCAGGATTTGCAATAATTATAGCTCCAACTAAACCTATAATAATCAGAAATATTTGTTTGTTTGAAACTTTTTCTTTTAAAAAAATAATTGCTAGGATCATAGTCAATATTGGTCCTATCATATAAATTGCTATGTGATCTGCAAAAGGAAGAGTTGCTAATCCAGCAAACATACAACATGTTGTTAGCATTAAAAGAGCACCTCTGCCTAGTTGTAATTTAGGCATGTCTGATTTTAAAAATTTACTAAAATCTTTATTAAATAATAATATTAAAAAAATTAACTGAGATATATATCTTGTGAATACAATAAAAAGAGGATCATAACGTTGACCTAAGTCTTTAGCTATAAGTTCCATAATTGAAAAAATGAAGTATGTAGCTACTATTAAAAAGAAACCTTTTGATCTATTTGATGAAACTTCAAACAATTTGATAATAGAATTCATCTAATAAAATTATATTTATTTAAGTTCAATGCAATAAAAAAGGGTGAAGTTATTCACCCTTTTTTTATTTAATCTAGATAAGAAGAGGAGGAGGAATATATATCTAGAAAAAAAAATTGTAGTTAAGCAGCTTTAGATTTTGTAGATTTAATTCTACTTATTTTCTTAGTTGGAAAATTTGCTACTTCTTTGTAATTGTAGAAATCACCTGTATCTAAAGAAGTTCTAGTTATTCCCATTGCTTCAAGCTCATTGTCTGATAAGAATGCCAAAGCTTGTCTTGTTCTATTAATCGCAATTTTTTCGAAAATAGAAGTTATAGTATTTATAAACTTATTATTAGTCATGCCTGTTCCTTTTGATTATTTGATATTTATAATTGTTGCTTGTATAAAAGAGAATACACAATAATAGAAAATAATTATTTCTATTTTGGAAACTATTTATAAATATTAGATATATTATTTCTAATTTAGAAGAAATAGTATTTGGGAAAATATTAATCAAAATTTAAAATATTCATTTTAAAATTATTTAACGCTTGTTTAATTTGACTATTAAATGTTGTAATTATTATGATAAGGAGAATTTAATGAAAATAACAAAACCATTTTTATTGTGGTGGATACAAATTGTTACCATTTCATTTGCATCCTTTTTTATATATACTTTTAACTGGTTTGAAGCACTTTATGATGCAGATCAAACAAAAATAAGTTTTTTAATAATAATTGTATTTATCGGAGCTACATTAACTGTAGGTGTTTTAAGCTACAAAAACCTATCTAATAGAAACGTTCTATCCAATTATGTTTGGTTTTCTTCTGAAACCATGGTTACTTTGGGTTTGATTGGAACCGTTGCTGGTTTTCTTTTAATGTTAAGTTCAGCTTTCGATAATCTTGATGTTAAAAATGTTGAGAATGTTCAAGAAGTTATTACAGATATGTCTTTAGGAATGAGTACAGCTCTGTGTACTACTCTTGTCGGTCTAGTATCAAGTGTATTAACAAAAATTCAAATGGTAATCTTAGAGAATAACAATCATGAATGATCCAAGATATAGATCATCTTTTGGATTTATAGATTTATTATTTAATCTTCTTATAGGATTTGTTTTTTTATTCATGTTGGCTTTCATGTTGATAAATCCAGTAGCAAAAAAAGAAACAATTAAACCTAAAGCAGAGTACTTTATAATATTAGAATGGGATGGTGAAAAACCTTATGATTTAGATTTGTGGGTAAAAGACAATTTAGGACATGTTGTTAGTTTTAGACGACCAGATGATGCTTTAATCCATCTAGAGAGAGATGATTTGGGTACGATTAATGACACTTATTATGATGCTGATGGTAAATTAGTTTATTTAAAAGAAAATAGAGAAACTGTTGCTATTAGGACTAATGATCCTAGATCTTACCTTGTCACAGTTCACTTTTACAATGCTAGAAAAAATCCTGCACCCTTAATTCATGCATCCGTAAAGCTTATAAAAATTAACCCTTATAGAGAAGAGTTCCACAAAAAACTTTTTTTCAGTCAAGAGGGACAAGAATTGCCTGCAATGACATTTAGAATAGATTATAATCAAAGTGTTCATGTTAAACCAACCGAAGAATTGATAATTAAAGATGAAATTATTAGGAAAGAGGGTGCCTAATTGTTAGATTTTTCAATTAGTGGCGGTCAGTTAATGTTAATATGGGCATTTGCTGGAGCTATTTGTTGTCTTCCTTTTTTTATTAAAAAAAGATGGCAATATTTTGTAACTGTTCCAATTATATTTCTATCAATATATATAAGTTTCATAACAAATTATGACTTTATTGGAAAACCACTTTATGAGAGACCACCTTCAAAATTTGTTTACCAGTATCATAGTGTAATTTACGAAAAAGGTGAAAGATGGATTATATTATGGGCACTTCAAAATAAAGAAAATAGATTATACAAATTTCCATGGACTGAAGAAAACGAAGATAGTTTAGATCAAGCTAGAAGAAATCAAGAACAATTTGGTATTCCTCAAATGGGTGAAGTTATTCCAAAAAAAGAAGGGGACAGAGATAAGCGTTCTAGAAATAATGAGTTTACGTTAAAAACCTACAAATTTCCATTTCAAGAAATTATGCCAAAATAAAATTATTCAGCCGCTGGGAGAGTTTTTAGATTTCTTATGTAGTTATCTAATTTGGGCCTTACATTTTCAGACATTTGCACTAATGTATTAGACCATAATTCTTTCCAACCATAATGATCATGACCGGTAAGAAGTAATGTTCCAAAAGGTCCAACAATATCAATAAAGTTAATAAGTTTTTCTAAAACTTCTTTTTCAGTGCCAATAATTATCAATTCCTTAGCTTTTACAATCGACGCTTTTTTTTCTTCCTCAATGTTAATTTCATTTTTTGAAATTCCTGAAGCAAGTTTTCCTACAGTATTTAAGTATAAAAAATAGTCTGTAAAAATACCTTCAGAGTCATCTAAGATTTCATGAGCTTGTTGTGATGTTTCAGTTATAAGAACACTTCTTCCAACTCTCCATAAATCATAATCACCTTTTTTTCCACTTTCTCTAGCGCCTTCAAGATATGTTGGCCAGTGAGTTGCAATATCTTCAGCAGGAACAAAATTTCCCGAAATAGGCATCCACCCCCTTTTACCAGCAAATTTAGCGGTCATCGAATTTGCATTTTTTAGAGAAACTGCTATGGGTGGATGAGGTTTTTGAAATGGTTTTATAAATGTTCCAATTCCAAGTTCTGGTATATAGTTATTTTCAACTTTAAAGTTTATGAAATCACTTTTATAATTAAGTGATTCATTACTGTTCCATATACTTAAAATTGCATCAATGCTGTCTAGCATTTTAAGAGCCCTTGTTTTTCCATCAAGATTATCAAAAAGTTCCCAGTCACTTACTAATCCTCCTGCTCCTACACCAAACAAAAATCTTCCTTTTGACAGATTATCAAATAAAGCTGCATGGCCAGCTACAATAGCTGGGTGTTGTTGAGGAAGTGATATAACACCTGTTCCAAACTTAATATTTTTGGTTTCTGAAATTAAACTTGCATTAAATATAAATGGTGATGGCACTGGTTCAGCTGAAGAGCTATAATGTTCTCCCATCCAAGCTTCAGAATAATTTAATTTATCTGCTTTTATTACAAGATTTCTATCTTCTTCCAAACAATCAACTAAATTTTTATTAGCTGGATGTATTGGCATCATGAAAATTCCAAGTTTTAACATTAATTCACTATCCCAAATTGATTATAATTTTACCAACGCTTTTTCTTTGTTCAAGTTCAACATGCGCATTTTGAATTTCATCAAAGTTATATTCTTTATGTATTTGAATTTTAATTTTTGATTTATGAACAAGATCAAATAAATCATCAGCATTTTTTTGATATTCATCTATATTTTTTGTATATTCAAGAAGACCTCCAGTAGCAATTGACGCAGATAATGGTCTTAACTTATTGATATCTATTGGATCAATTTTACCAGAGGATATTCCATAACTGACTATTCGTCCACGCTTTGCAAGGCAATTTAATCCTTTTTCAAAAGTATTTTTTCCTACGGCATCATAAATTACATCAGCACCATAGTTGTTAGTATATTCTTTTACTTTACTTTCAAAGTTTTCATTTGAATAATTTATCACAAAATCACAACCATTATTTTTTGCAATTGAAGCTTTATAATCATTGCCAACTGTTCCTATTACAGTTGCTCCTATAATTTTAGACCATTGCGTTAAAATTTGCCCTACTCCTCCAGAGGCGGCATGAATAAGAACATAATCTTGATTTTTTACTTCCCATGATTTTTGAGTTAAATATTGAGCAGTCAAACCTTGTAATGTTGATGCAGCAGCAAGTTTTAAATCAATAATGTTTTTCAGTTTAACCAGACGATTTTCATTTAGAACAAAATACTCAGTGAATGAACCTAAATTCATACAATGTGTAATTTTATCACCAACTTTAAATCTTTTAACATCCTTTCCCACTTCTTCGATTATACCTGAAGCTTCCATACCAACATTGGTTGGTAACTCTTTAATTTTATAAGAGCCATTTCTTTGATTTATATCTATGTAATTTAAACCTAAATAATGATGTTTGATTAACACTTCATTTGATTTTAGGATTGGTATATTTGTTTCTTCAATTTTCAAAACATCATATGAACCCTGTTCATATATTCTTATTGATTTAGTTTTCATATTGAAATTTTAAGTTAATTTTAGAAAATTTAAAATTATTTTTTTTCCACCTTCTGTTGCAAAAGACTCTGGATGATACTGAATTCCAAAAATTGGTCTACTCTCATGTTCAACTGCCATGATTTCATCTTCATTTGGGTTAAAATCTTTTAATGTGAAATAACTGTCTTCGTTTTTACAAAAAGCAGTAACTTTTAAACTTTTGGGTAGTTTTAAACAATCGACAATTAATGAATGATATCTCATGATTTCAATTCTTTGAGGGATCTCAGCATGAATTCCTTCTTCATTGTGAATAAGAAAAGAAGATTTTCCATGCATTGGAGATTTAGAATGTACAATTTCACCTCCTAAAACATGAACTATTCCTTGCATTCCTAGACATATCCCTAAAATAGGAATATTTTCATTCCCAAGTTCTTTTATTACTTCTTTACAAATTCCAAAATAACTATCATCAACAGGTGATCCTGGGCCAGGTGAAATAATTATTTTATCGAAATTATTTTTTTTAATTTCAGATAAACTAACTTCATCATTTCTTTTTACAATAATGTCGTTTATCTCATTAGAAAATTCTTCATACAAAACTTCACCAGTGAGTTGATAAAGATTAAAAGTGAATGAATCATAATTATCAATTATTAACACTTTCATGTTAAAAACTTTCTAAAACTGATTTCATTGCAGCAAGTTTTCTTTCAATTTCAAGTAGTTCATTTTCAGGAATAGAGTCATGGACTATACCACCACATGTTTGAATAAAACCATTTTTGCCTTTAATGAAAATTGATCTTATAGGAATTGCAAAAGTACAATCACCATTAAATCCAAATTGACCAATGGCACCTCCATATGGACCTCGACCAGAGGTTTCAATTTCATTGATAATCTTCATTGCTTCAATTTTTGGTGCACCAGTTAAAGTTCCAGCTGGAAAATTTGATGCCAATGCAGAAAACATATCATTTTTATCATCAATAATTCCAACAATTTCAGAAGATATATGTTGAACATGAGAATAACGTTTTATGTCCATTAAATTTCTAACTTTTACAGTTCCAAACTTTGCAACTTTTCCAATATCATTTCTATGGAGATCAACAAGCATGTTATGCTCTGCAATCTCTTTAGGGTCATTGAGTAATTCACGTGCAAGCTGGGTATCCTCTTGAGAATTCTTCCCTCTTTTTGTTGTTCCTGCTAATGGATAGGTTTCCATTTCGCCATTTTTTAATCTAAATAAAAGTTCGGGAGAAGCGCCAATAATTTTTTGATCTTTAAATTTTAGATAATACATATGTGGAGATGGATTAACAATTCTAAGCTTTTCATAAATTTTAGTAGTGTCACCATCCAATTTATAAAAACTTTTAAATCCAACTTCACATTGAAATATATAGCCATCAATTATTTTTTCTTTAACTTGTTTTACATGCTGCTTATGTTCATCGTTAGTCATTGAGTTGTTTAGAAAGCTACAAAACAATTTAGAATTATCTTCAAAGTTTTCATTTAAAATTTTTTCAATCAGATCATATCTGTCTTCATCATAATAATAGTAAAATATCTCACCTGTAACTTGATCATATACAAGGCCATCTAAAAAAACTCCAAATTTAAATGATTCGAAGTCATCATTATTTTTTATATTTAAACTTGGTTCAAAATAATTAACGCAATCATAACCTAAGTAACCGATTAATCCTCCAGCATATTTTTTCGAAATAATATTACTTGGGATTACATCTCTAATTTTATAGTAAGGGTTTTTACATCGTATTTTATCAATCTTACCATTTTTATTTTCTATAATTAGATTTTCATGAGTTGGATAAATTATGTATTTAGGGTCAAATCCTAAAATATGATATCTTGAAATATAACTTTCTTCTCCGAGCGATTCAAAGAGAAAACAAGTATCAAATTTTTTTTCAATTTTTTTAAAAAGCCTAAAAAAATTATAGTCTTCAGTTAATTTTTTGTAATTCGGCTTACCAATTAGCTCGATTTTATCCATAGTATTTTTTACTGTAAATATTCTTTTTCTCTTGCTGAAATGATGTTACTAACAACTGAATTGTAAGGTGTTTTGACATTTAACTCTTTTCCTAAAGTTACAACCATTCCATTGATGGAGCTAAGTTCGCATTTTCTTTTTGCCTCAACATCTTGAAGCATTGAAGGTTTAGATAAAGGCATTTTATTTCCAAAATCGATAATATATTTTTCAGTATTATCAAATGAAAAATTAATTTTTTTTAGATCACCTAATTTTCTTGCTTCAAGTGCACATTGAATTGATACTTCTGTCATGTCTTTATCATTTAAAATTTCACCAATGGTTTTTTTAAAAACAGAACAAGGTCCACTATAAGCTACATTACAAATAAATTTTTCCCAAATTAATTGTTGAATATCTTCAAATCCTTTAGAAGTAAAACCGGCTTCTTTCCAGGCATTAACTATTGTTGTCAATCTATCGGTTAAACCACCGTTTATTTCGCCTACTCTAATCATGCTCATTCCGTTATGATGAGCATGGCCAGGAGCTTTGATTGATGCGCCAAAACCCTGAGCAACTCCTAAGAGAACATTTTCAGTTGGCATGAATTTTTCTATTCTTTTAGCTGCACCTAAGCCATTTTGTATTGTCAAAACAATAGCACTACTTAAATCAAAGTCAGCGAGTTTTGAGGCTACTGATCCAACTGCATCACCTTTTGTAGCAATGATATAAAGGTCTCTATCCTTGAGTTCGTTAAAATTGGTTGTTGCTCTAATTTTTTTTTCAGTATGATCTCCACTTATACCAGAAACTCTTAAACCTTTATTGTTTATGGCATCAACATGTTCATCCCAAACATCATAACATAAGACATCAAAATTATTTTTAGCAAAAAAGGATCCATAAATAGATCCCATTGCACCAGTGCCTATCACGCTAACTTTCATGTCATTCTCCTAATTATTTTTTAATAAAAGTCCCATTGTTAAGTTCTTTCATTGCTTGCATTAATTCTTCATTTGTATTCATAACAATTGGTCCGTGCCAAGCAACTGGTTCTTGTATAGGTGTACCTCCAATAAGAAGGAAACGTACACCATCACTTGAGGTTTTAATATTAATCTCATCGCCTCTATCAAAATTAATCAATGTTCTGTTTCCAGTCATATCCTGTATGTTAACTTCCTGTCCATTAATCATTTTTTCAACCATTACTCCTTGTGGTTTTGATGCATATTCAAAATTTGCCGAACCCTCAAAGATATAGGCAAGCACATTTTTATTAACTTCGATAGGTATCGATTTAATTTTATTAGCTGGAATAAAAATATCCAAATAAGTTGGGTCAGATGATATTCCTTTAACAGGACCAGAATATCCCCTGTAATTTCCAATTATAATTCTAATTATTGATCCATCATCATCATGAATTTTTTTAATTTCATTAGATGGGATATCTTGGTAGTTTGGTGAAGTCATCTTTAATGAAGATGGAAGATTTGCCCACAATTGAAATCCATGCATTTCACCTTTTTCGTTTCCTTTTGGCATTTCTTGATGAAGAATACCTGAGCCTGCAGTCATCCACTGAACGTCTCCAGTTTTTAAAGTTCCTACATTTCCCAAACTATCGCCGTGTTCAACATTACCTTTTAAAATATATGTTATTGTTTCTATTCCTCTATGGGGATGCCACGGAAATCCATTCATATAATCTTCTTTTATATTATTTCTAAAATCATCTAACAGTAAAAAAGGGTCTGATATTGATGTATCTCCAAATCCAAATACTCTATTCAGTTTAACTCCAGCGCCCTCAAGTGTTGGTTTAGAAATTGAAGTTTGTTTAATTGGTCTTATAGTCATACTTTTTTTATATAGAATAAATAAAATAAATTAAATATAAATAAGTTTTCATCATGGAAAATTTTTTAGAAAATTTATTTACAACTTATTCTAACTTTGATTATTCAGTCTTATTTTATTTAACCGCATTTTTATCTGTCTCAGTTGTAGCTATATCTAAATCTGGGTTTGGGGGTGGCTTAGGGGGATTGGGCGTGCCGATAATGTTGTTTATACTTCCTGCAAAAATAGTTTTAGCTGTATTTTTACCTCTTATTGTTTTGATGGATTTATGGGTAATTTATGTTTGGCGAAAATTTCCAATTTATAAAATTATTTTAATAATGTGTCTTGGAGGGTTCATTGGACAAATCGCTGGTTGGTATTTTTTTAAATATTTAGATGATCAAACCATTTTATATATAATTGCATCATTAGCCATAATAACATCATTAAGATATTTTAAAAATTTATATAAAAAAAAGGTCGCTAATGAAACAAAAGTGAAAGTTAATTACAAGAAAGGTGTTGCTTGGTCTTCGTTATCAGGTTTTTCAAGTTTTATTGCGTTATCAGGTGCAATACCTGCTCATATTTTTTTACTACCCTTAAAATTAAAGAGAGAGAATTTTGTAAGTATAATGAGTTTTTATTTCTTTTTTGTGAATTTTACTAAAATCCCATTTTTTTGGGAATTAGATATTTTTACAATAGAGACAATTGCTATAACTATTTTGTTAATTCCTATAATTCCTATTGGAATATTTTTTGGTAAATGGTTAAATTTAAAGTTATCAGATAAAATATTTTATCATGTTACGCACATGGCGTTATTCTTATGTGGTATAAATTTATTTATAAAAGGATATTTTTAGGAGAAAATTATGAATAGTGAAATGTTTAATAAAGGCCTTAGCAAAAGAAGAAAAGTTCTTGGTGATGAATATGTTGATAAGGCTCTTGCTACAGCTGACGAATTTGGAGCAGATCTTCAAAAACTAATTACTGAATATGCATGGGGTGAAGTTTGGAATAAGGAAGCATTGTCAGATAAAGAAAGATCTATGATTAATTTAGGAATGATTTCAGCTTTAAATAGACCTCATGAGTTAGAATTACATATTAAAGGTGCTTTAAATAATGGACTGACTAAAGAGCAAATAAAAGATATTTTTCTGCAAGTAACTGTTTATTGTGGCGCTCCTGCAGGTATTGATTCAATGAGAATAGCTAGAAAAGTATTCAAAGAATTAAATATTTAAATTCTGATTGTCTTTTTTTTAACAATTTTCAGAGTTAAGAACATAAAATAGTAAATGTTATTTAAATCTTTTTTAGGAGAGTTATGTCTATTCAAAACGAAAATGATGTTTCAACAATAGATTCAACTAAAGAAGATACTATTAATAATCTTTTTGGACTAACCTCTGAAGTAGAAACAGAAATAAAATTCTGTATTAAAAATAATCGTAAAAAAAGACTTGTTTTTCTTTTTGATTTGTTACATCCAGCTGATCAAGCAGATATGTTGGAAAGGCTCTCAAAAGATCAACTTGATAATTGTTTAAGATTATTATCAAAGAGACTTGATCCTGAAACTTTAGTTTATCTTGAGGATACAGTTCAAGAGGACGTGATTAAAGGAATTGGGCCTAATGCAATTGCTAAGGCTCTACCAGAGTTAAATACTGATGATGAAGTCGAAATTTTAGAAAATCTTCAAGAAGATCAAAGAGACACAATCATCAAGAAATTACCAAAAGCTGACAGAATACTTGTTGAAGAAGCATTTACATATCCAGAAAATTCTGCTGGACGTTTGATGCAAAGAGAGTTTTTATCTTTTCCTGATTATTGGACTGTTGGGCAAACAATAGATCATATGAGGAATAAAGAATTTGTTGAAGATGAAAATTTTTATTCAATATTTATAATCGATCCGGGACAAAGATTATTAGGCGTATTATCTCTTAGTAAACTTCTTTCAAATAAAAGGTCTATTAGATTAAAAGATATAATGAATAGCAATTTTCAATCAGTTGATGTTGAGAAAGATCAAGAAGAAATAGCTTTATTGTTTCAGCAATATGCTCTTGTTGATTTGGCTGTTACAGATAAAGCAGATAGAATAATTGGTGTAATAATATTTGATGATATTGTTGACGTTATCAAAGAAGAAGCAGAAGAAGATTTTTTTGGGTTAGGTGGAGTTAGTGACGGTTCTATACGCACATCTATATTTAAAACATTAAAAGATAGGTTTTCATGGTTATTAGTAAATTTAGTGACCGCAATAATAGCTTCTACGGTTATTGGTTTATTTCAGGAAGAAATAGAAAAAATTGTAGCATTAGCTGTATTAATGCCAATTGTAGCTTCAATGGGAGGTAATGCTGGAACCCAAACTGTAACAGTGGCAGTCAGAGCTTTAGCTACTAGGCAGCTAAGTTACATTAATTTACAAAAGTTTGTACTAAGAGAGTCATGGGTTGGCATGTTTAATGGTGTTCTTTTTGCAATATTTTCTTCTATTTTAGCTTATCTTTGGTTTAATGATTTTCAAATTGCAATAATTATGTCTGCATCTATGGTCATAAATCTTTTGTTAGCAGGTATTTTAGGAACATTGATCCCTCTTTCTTTAAATAAGTTTAAAATTGATCCTGCAATTTCAAGTACAATTTTGCTTACTACTGCAACAGATGTGATAGGTTTTTTTACATTTTTAGGTCTTGCTGCTTGGGTAATTTTGTAAATTGATTATATATATTAATAGTAAAATACAAAATGAGTACAGTAAATCTAAAAAAATTGGCAGTAGGCATCCGATCAATAGAAGATCTTGAAGTAAGATTAAAGTACAATATAGAAAAAAATGGTGAACTTATTCACATTACAAGGAATAAACCAAAAAGATCAGAAGAATTGTGCAATGGAGGTTCTTTGTATTGGGTTATAAATAGAAGAGTTTTAGTAAGGCAAAAGATTTTAAATATTAAACAAATAGTTGGAGATGATAATAAATTGTTTGCTGGTATTTTACTTGAAAATAAAATAATTAGAGTTAGACCTACACCTATGAAACCATTTCAAGGTTGGAGATATTTTGAAAATGAAGACGTTCCACCTGACATAACAGATGATGGATTTAATGATGGATTTAATGATGAATTTAACAATGAACTTAACAAATTAGGACTTTATTAATGTTAAATTGGCTAAAAAAAAATAGTTTCAAAATAATAATTATAGTCGTTGTTGTAATAATTATTTTCTTAATAAATTTTTATCTACAAATGACAAAACCAGTGCCTAAGGTTAAAGTTCAAAAAGAAAATGAAATAATTGTTAATTCATTAGTTGCAAAAATTGAAGATCATGAACCTTTTCTCTCAGCTTTTGGAAGAGTAAAAACCCAAAGGACAGGAAACCTTAGTTTTGGAGTTCCTGGAACAATTTCTTATTTATCAGAAAAATTTGTAAATGGTGGAAAGGTTAAAAAAGGTGAGGTTTTAGGTAAATTAAATGAAGAAAAATTTATCCTAATTGTTCAGAGACTTCAAACAGATATTAAGGAATTAACAAAACAAATTTTCTTAAGAAAAAAACAACTTGATAGAAATAAAATAATGTTAGAAAAAAAAGTTATTAGTCCATCTGTTTATGACGAAGAGTTAATAAAATATTCACAGAGTCTACAAACTTTAAATAATTCAAGAATAAATCTTGGTTTAGCAGAAAAAGATTTGAAGGACGCAACATTAATTGCAAAAAACAATGGAATAATATCAGATGTAAATGCTCATGAGGGTTTACTTGTTTCAAGCACTTCAATGTTAGGAACTTTTAGATCTCTAGATCATGTTGAAATTGAATTTATTGTCCCCGCAAGAATTTTCTCTATTTCAGAAAAATTAATTGGAAAAAAAATTGAGGTCTTATGGGAAACAGGCAGTGAAAAATTAATCAGAAAAAATGCAATAATAACTAGGTTTCAAGGTATAATAAATGATGATAGTGGAGGAGGAAAAATTTTTGCAAAATTTAATGATAATACTAATGAATTGATTCCGCTTGATAGCTTTGTCAAAATTATTTACCCATTAGAAAGATTTGAATCAGTTATAAAAATTCCTGAAACAGCACTGTTTAATAAGCAATATATATTTGTAATTAAAAACGGAAGAGCAAATAAAATTAAAGTAAATGTTGTTCATTCTAATACAGGATATTATTTATTAAAAAATGATAATTTGGATGGAGTAGATATCATCTTGAACAGATTTTCTTCAAATATTGAAGGAACTAAAATAAAACTAAATTAATTTTTAACGAGTAAAACTTGATTAAATTTCCTCAATCTTCGATTCTAGCTTTTTTTGTAAAACATAAAACTGCAGCAAACATTATTATGTTTTTGATGTTATTAGCTGGTTTTTTATCAATAAATAAATTAAATAGACAATTTTTTCCAAATTTTGATGTTGAAACAATATCTGTTTCTATAGAATGGCCTGGAGCAACTGCAGAAGAAGTTGATAACAACATTGTTCAACTATTAGAACCTGACTTACGTCCAATATCTGGCGTTAAAAAGGTGATATCTAAATCAGTTGAAGGGCTTGGTTATTCAATCATAGAATTTAACTTTGGAACAGATATGCAAAAAGCAATGTCTGATGTAGAAAATGCAATTTCAAGAATTGATTTTCCTGATGACACAAAAAAACCTAAAATTACTAAAGCAGAGTTTTACGATACTGTTACCAGAATAGTTTTATCAGGTAATATAAACTTATCCCAACTCAGAAATGAAGCAAAAATATTTAAAGAAAATTTATTAAATGCTGGAGTTGATAAAGTTGATTTAATCGGTCTTCCAGATGAAGAGATACTTATTGAGATTCCTCAAAGTGAGATATCAAAATTTAAATTATCTTTAAATGAAATTTCAAAACTAATCTCTATGCAATCTAAAGACATACCAGGAGGAAGTTTTGCAGATGGCTCATTACGTATTAGAACTTCAGGTGATAAAAGGTTAGTAGAACATTTTGAAAATTTGCAAATCAAAAGTTTTAATGATGGTGGAAAAATAATTCTAAAAGATATTGCAGAAATTAAGGAAACTTTTGATGATTCAAGTATATTACAATATGTAAACGGAAATCCGGCTGTTGAAATTTCAGTTCGTAGAAGTAAAACAAGTGATGCCCTTAATACAGCTGCAATCGTTGATCAAGAATTAATTAAGTTTAAAAAAGAAAAATCAAACTTTATAGAGGTGATGACTTACAATACAGCCTCAAATTTAATTAAAGAAAGAATATCTTTATTAGTTAAAAATGGAATTTCAGGATTAATTATTGTTTTAATTGTTTTGTTTGTCTTTCTTGCTTGGAAAACTGCTGTATGGGTGGCATTAGGCATTCCAATTGCGTTTTTAGCAACATTTGGCGTCATGTTTTTTTCTGGTCAGTCAATAAATATGATTTCATTATTTGGATTAATAATGGCTTTAGGTATAGTAGTTGATGATGCCATTGTAGTAGGTGAACATTCTAATCATTTAAGAGAAAACAGAAATCTTAATTATAATGATGCACCTATAGTAGCAGCCACAAGAATGTCTGCTCCAGTAATTTGTGCTATGTTAACGACTGTAGGCGCGTTCCTACCTTTATTTTTAATTAAAGGAATAATAGGTCAAATAATCATTGCAATTCCTATGGTTATTTGTGCTGTTCTAATAGCAAGTTTGATTGAATGTTTTTTGGTTTTGCCAGCACATTTAGCTCATTTTGATAAGGGCACTTATTCACCTGGAAAATTCAGAAATTGGTTTGATAATAAGTTTAAAAATTTTCAACAAGGTATTTTTAAAAAAATAATAACTTACTGTTATGACTATAGATATTTAACTATGGTAACGGTTTTTGGTATGTTTTTTATTTCCATAGGGATGATGAAAAGTAGCAGGGTACAGTTTAGTTTTTTTCCTACACC
>CACMRG010000003.1 GCA_902616005.1 uncultured SAR116 cluster alpha proteobacterium | reverse complement strand
CATTCTTAAATTTTGAAATAATAATAACAGGATCACCCTCATTAACTGAGTATTTTCCAAAAAGATGCCGAGGTTGAATATATTGACCTTTCCTGATATTCTGTTTAACTTTTCTGCCAATCAAATCATATTTATTATTGTAAAAAATATTCTTTTTTGGACTTTCTATAAAAACAAGATCATTTTTTTTTATGTAATGACCTTTTTCAATTGATTTATTTAAAACAAGTATCTTATTGAGTTTTAAAGATTTTGTTTTGTTTTGTTTTTGGTTATTAACATTAGTTTTAACAAAAATTGTCCAAGAATTTTTTGATTCACACGTTACTTTGATTAATTTAAAACTATTATAGTATTTCTCATATGATATATTTTGATCACAATTAGGAAGCTTTTTCTTTGGGGAAAATTTAGGGTTACTTTTTATACCCTTAGTTTCCAGCCATTCTTTTATGTGATTGTTAATATCTTTTCCGGATAAAGCATGCGCAAATTTTAGAAAACAAAAAGTCATTAATATAATTAATTTAATTGTTAAAAATTTTGTACTCAATTTATCCTCCAAAAAAATAAATATGTTTTTCATCTCTTGAATAAACTTTATTTTTAGGTTTAGTTTTAATAATTAGATCTTTTATTTCTAATACGCTTGGAAGATGAAGAATTTTGTCTGCGAATAAGAAATTTGGATTTTTTCTAACAAATGCATGTTTATTAAAATGAATAATTGATAAACTTAAAACATCTCTATTAAAATGTTTGACTCCGTAAGTCTTTAAAATTATGTCTGATAAAGTTTCATTTTTTTTTACCTTATACTTCTTTGAAAAGTTTTGATCATTTAGAAACGGGTTGTCAGAATTTGCTAATGATTTTACTTGGTTATTTCTATATTCCAGTACAATAAATGGTTCACTTAAAGCAGTTTTTGCTGAAAGTTGCAGAATTGTGACTATTAATAAAAATATAATATATTTTTTCATATTTTACTCTATAAATTGTATTTTCATTCGATCTAATTCAGATATCTTAACTTTTTCATTCAAAGGCGTTAATTTACTGCTATTTGCATTTATTTCAGAAATAAATAAAACAGTTGTTTCTAAATTTGACTTTAAACCATTTTGAAAATTTTTTTTAATAATTCCAATCTGTCTATTTCTTAAACCGTGTTTTTCACCTAAATCAATGTATATTGCATCGTTTATCAATTTAAGATTTGCTTCAATTGGCATACAATTAAAGTTTTTTTTCATTTTAATTATTCCATCAATGATACCTGAAATAACGTCAGCGCTTACCTCTTCTTTACTTTTACTTACTAAAGCAGAGATGAGTTTAAAATTACTTGGATATCTATTTTGAAATTTTTTATCAATAATAAAAGTTTTGAAAAATTTATAATTAGGTCCTCTAAAAAAATTTAATACTATTGAATATTTTGCTATATCATAAGGACTTTTTGCCTGCTTGTAAGAATTAACAGGTTCAACTTTAAAAACTGGTGCAACTAGATAATCACCTTCCTCAATTGAAGGAATTCCATTTATATTTGATAAGTAATCAAACTCAACGTTATCTATAGATTTTAAAATTTCATCTAACTCAAAATTATCATATTTTTTTAGAATTATTTGATTATCTCTTGACATATTATCTATAAAAAAATTATTCCACTCGTGCATTGATCTTATTACAAAAGAAGGAAGTGAGTAATGATGAATTATTTTCGGCTTGAACATTGAAATATTAATTGGTTTCTCTTTACATTCTAATGTATTATTTTGGCTCCCAATTATAGCAAGCAATTTAATCTCATAATGATCCTGATTTTTATTTTCTGCTAAAATCTTAAAATCTAAAATTTTAGAATCAGATTTAATTAATGACTGATCATTTAAAATTGTATTTTCTGATACACTTGAGAAACCATCAACAACAGCTCCACCTTTTAATGATGCTAAATATAGAGCGTCCTCCAGTGCTAATCTTCTGGCTTTATCAATATCATTATTTAAGATGACTGATCTTCCCGTAACTTCAGCCTTTAGAATATTTAGATCATTATAAGAAAATGCTTGAAAAGATAAAAATATCAACTGTAAAAAAAAATATGATTTAATAAATTTAGCCATAAATTATGATCTTCTCGCGTTTTTTAATAAAGCCATCATCATTTCCCTGTCAATTTCAAGAACTGTTTCGTAAGTATCGTTTCCAGTTGGATTTATTCTAACAGTTTTTGCTCCTCTAATAACACCCTTAACAACAGCTCTGAAGGTATCATTTTGAACCATTAAATCGATTACAGTAGTATTAGAGTCAACTTGAATTCCGTGAATTTGTTCAGCTAATTCTCTCATGGCTGACATTCTAGAAGACCTAATTGCCATTAATCTTTTTTGAGCTTGAGTTCTACCTGGTTGACTTGAAACAACAGCATAACCTACTGCTGTCAAAGTTGGTATTTTTTCAACTGAACTATCAAAAACCTCTTTTAATGCAACTATACCATTAGTATTCTTATCAATATTAATAGAATTGTTTTTTGACATTTTTAAATCATCAAAGCTTTGTATACAACCAGTTAATGATAAAAAACAAAGCGGAATTAAAATTTTCATATGGTTAAAAAATTTCATCATAATCTCCTAATTTGAATTAAGTTTGCATATTTTATGCCAACAACGATTTATAAAACTGGTTTTGAAAATAATTTAATTTAATTTGATTGGCATTATTCTTGCTTCATATATCACGATTCGAAATTATAAACTTGTGAGATATAAAATATGTTTTTAATTAATAAATTTAGTCAAGAAGTGTCATGAATTTGACAACTCAAAAAATATCGCAACAATTTTTGACAATTACTAAGCTCAAGTCACTAGCTTTACCTTTAGGAATTTTAGTTTTAATTGTTATGATGGTAATACCTTTACCTTCTTACCTTCTTGATGTTTTTTTTACAAGTAATATATTATTATCACTACTAATATTAATGGTCGCATTACACACATTTAGACCATTAGATTTTTCTAGTTTTCCTACTGTTCTATTATTTGCAACAATATTAAGATTAGGCCTAAACGTAGCTTCCACCAGAATAGTATTAAGCCAAGGTCATACTGGCCCAGATGCTGCTGGAAAAGTAATTGAAGCATTTGGCTCATTCGTTATTGCTGGTAATTATGTTGTAGGAATATTTGTATTTGCTATTTTAATTATAATTAATTTAGTTGTTGTAACTAAAGGTGCTGGAAGAGTTTCTGAAGTTTCTGCAAGATTTACTTTAGATGCTATGCCAGGAAAACAAATGGCGATTGATGCTGATTTGAATGCAGGTTTACTGACAAGTGAAGATGCAAAAAATAGAAGAGAGGAAATTGCCAAAGAAGCTGATTTTTATGGTGCTATGGACGGCGCATCGAAATTTGTAAAAGGAGATGCAATAGCAGGGATTTTAATTTTGTTAATTAATATTATTGGTGGCCTTACCATTGGTTTAGCTCAACATGATTTACCACTATCAACTGCCGCCGAAAATTATATAATTTTATCAGTTGGTGATGGGTTAGTTGCTCAAATTCCATCATTATTGTTAGCAATATCAACAGCAATAATCGTTACAAGAATTTCTTCAAATCATGATTTATCAGAACAAATAGGTTCACAAATTGGTATTAAGGAGGCTTGGTTACCAAGTTCTGCGGTCCTATTTCTAATTGGCATGATACCTGGAATGCCAAATTTTTTGTTTTTAATTGCCTCAATTTTATCACTCTTGGTGTGGTATTATTTATATAAAAATAAATCAGACAAAGAAAATAAAGAAGAAATTTCACTAGAGGATGGAAAACCAGTTTTAGATCAATCTGAAAACAATATAATAGACCTTGATGAAATCTCTGACAGTTCTCAGATTTCCATGCAACTAGGTTATGGACTTATACAATTAGTTGATGATAATAATGAAGGGCCTTTAATTTCTAGAATAACTGGAGTTAGAAAACAATTATCTAAGGAACTTGGCTTTGTTGTTCCACAAGTCAGAGTGAGAGATGATTTAACACTAGATTCAAATACGTATAGAATCAGAGTTGGCCAAACTATTGTTGGCGAAGACAAAATTTATCCTAATTTACTATTAGCTATTCCAAGTGATAGTTCACAAACAAAAATTGATGGTATTAATGTTAAAGATCCTAGTTTCAAAATGGATTCTACTTGGATAGAAAATCATGAAATTGCAAAAGCTGAAAGCCTAGGATACATGGTGGTTGAACCAGAGGCAGTAATTGCAACACATCTTAATCAATTGTTAAATAAGTATTCTAGTGAATTAATTGGACAAGATGATGTACAATCACTACTTGACAATCTAAGCAAGTCGTCACCTCAGTTAGTGTCTTTGACAGTTCCTAAAATTTTTCCTTTAAATATTTTAACAACTGTCCTTAAATCTTTATTATCAGAAAGAATACCAATAAGTGACTTAAGGAAAATTTTAGAAAAATTATCAACAATAAATAATAAAAATTTATCTCCTTATGAGCTGGCTGAAATTGTAAGGCCATCGGTAGTAGGCTTACTTATTCAGCAATTAGCTCCATTGAATCAAGCATTGCCAATAATTACATTCTCAGGAAATCTTGAACAAATGATTTTAAATATTGCTAATCAATCTGGAGAAAATGGCTTGATATTAGAACCGAATCTAATTCAAAACATAGTAAGTTCAATAAATAATGCTGTAGAAAAATTACAAAATGATAACAAAAAGCCTGTGTTAATAACTGCCCCAGCAATTAGAAAAGAAATTTCATTAATGTTAAGACAGCACATTGATAATGTAGATGTACTTTCCTTTACAGAAATTCCAGATGACAAAAAAATTGAAGTAGTAGCAACGATTAACCTTGATCAAGAAGATAAAAATTAAATTAAGGAGAAACAAAATGACACAACATAAAGTCTTATCAGAAGATAGCATGACTGCAATGGATGAAATTGCAAAAGTGCTTGGTAAAGATGCTGTAATTTTATCTACAAAAAAAATAGGTGAAAAAATAGAAATTATTGGTTCAAATGATATCAAAGATATTTTAAAATCAAATAAAAAAAATCAAAAAAAATCTAATTTTAAAGAACTTTTTTCACAAGTGCCCTTATCTAAAAATCCCACTAATAATAAGATTAATTCCATTATGAAAAATAATGATGAATTATCAGTTGAACAAAATTACATTTCTATGAAAGATTTAGAAAATTTTAAAAGTGAGATCAAATCAATTTTAGACAATAGTATCATTACTGATTTAACTTCATTAAATAGTCATATTGATAACACAAATTTTATAAAACTTTTGAAGGAAGGATATTCTAAAAAAACAGTAAACAATGTCTTTGAAAACTTAAATAAAAAAGAAATTTCAAGATCAATAAGTAATTTTTACAGTGAATTGTCAAATACACTTACTTATGATTTAAAAGGCAAGTTATTAAATTCTAAAACTATTTTTGTTGCAGGTTTGACAGGAGTAGGAAAATCTACAATTTGTGCAAAAATTGCCTCATATCTCTTAGATCAATCAATATCATCTCATAATAAAGATAATATTACATTAATCAATTTTGGCAAAACATCACCAAATAAGATCTCTAATTTATTTAATTTTGGAAGAGTATTAAATCTAAATGTTCATTCTTTTTCAAAAATTGAAGATTTAAATAAATACTTGTTAGAAAATCAAAATAAAATAATAATAATTGATATTTCTAAAGAATTTTTAGTTAACAAACATTTTAATAATTATTTAAACATCACTCTTTCTGATAACAAAAAACTTCTTTTAAATGTTATTCAATCCGGCATAAATTATAACAGTTTAGAAAAACAGATGTTTTATTTTGATGGACTTAGCCCTATCAATGTTTTAACTAAACTAGATGAAATAATGGTAAATTCATACGATTTCTCAATGTATCATGACTTAAATTGTAAATTGGGCTTATTATCTGGAACAAATAATATAATTGATTCAATTGCTTTTGCAAATAGCCTGATTTTGGCACAATATATGAAAGAAAATTAATAAATACTTAATAAAAGGTAAATTTATGACTGAGAGTATTGCTGTATCTAGTGGGAAAGGTGGAGTTGGTAAAACAACTATTGCAGTTAATGTTGCTTTAACATTAGCAAAAAATGGAAATAAGACTTTGCTTTTAGATGCAGATTTAGGAATGGCAAATGCACATTTAGTATTAGGAGTTAATCCAGAAAAAAGCTTAGATGATTTTATTAATAAAAAAATTCCTATTAGTAAAATTTCTTACAAAATTAATAAAAATTTAGATTTTATATCTGGTGGAAGTGCTGTACATTCACTACTGAATCTTGAAAACACTGAGAGATATAATATAATCAAAAGCTTTAATGATATCAAAAAAACTTATGATTATATGATAATTGATATAGGTGCTGGTGCTGATACTTCTTCAATTTCGTTTATGTCAGCTGCGAACAAAATAATTGCTGTTTTAGTTAGTGAACCAACTAGCTTTGCAGATGCATATAGTTTAGTAAAGGCAAGTTATTTAGATGAAAAACTAGATAATTTTGGCATTGTTTGGAATATGAGTAATAATGATTTTCAAGCTAAAAATCATTTTGAAAAATTTAGAACGATTTCTACCAAATTTTTAGATGTAAAATTAACATATTTGGGTTCTTTATATAACTCAAAATTGATCAAACAATCAATATTATCAAGAGAACCAATAATTGGTAAACAAAATATAAGAGAAACAGAATGTTTTGAAAAAATTTGTAAAAACTTACAAAATCTTAAATCTAATAAGAATAAAAATATTAAATTTTTTGAAGAATAAAATGAATAATTATCAAACAATTGTTGCTCCTAAAGTTGAGGATTTAATTAAAAACAATTACCAACTTGTAAAAAAAATCGCATGGCATCTTCATGGAAGAGTTCAATCAATCATTGATATTGAAGATTTAATTCAAATTGGAATGATAGGGTTAATTTCTGCTGCTCAAAATTATGCTCCAGTGAAAGATGCTTCTTTTAGTTCTTACGCTAGTCTAAGAATCAGAGGAGAAATCGTAGATTATTTAAGAAAAAATTCAAGTTTATGTAGATCTACTATTAAGATGAAAAAATTAACTGAAAATGCTGTTGAAAATTTAAATAAAAAACTTGGCAGAGATCCTGATAGCGTTGAAATTGCAAAAGAAATTAATATAGATCATAGTAAATATTTAGAATGGGAAGCTGCTTTTCAAGCTAGTACAATTAAAAATATTGATGATATTTATGATGAATTTTCCTATTGGTTTGCAAGCAGAGATGATGATCCTGAACAGAATATAAATAATAAAGAATTAAAAAAAATTTTAAAAATGTCCCTAACTAGCCTTAATGAAAAACAAACTATGCTTATTCAACTTTATTATGTAGAGGAATTAAATATTTATGAAATATCTAGGATTTTAAATATTTCTACGGGAAGAGTTTCACAAATCAAATCATCAGCTTTGAAACAAATTAGATCAAAAATTAAGGATGAATTAAATTCAAATTATGAATAAATTAGAAATGCAAATTCAGTCTGTAGATGTAAGATATGAAAACAATCCTAATATTATGTATTATAACTTGTCATGCAGTTTGTTAAACATCTATAAAGGTAGATGTGATCTATTTTTAGTAAGTTCAAAAACTCATTTAAAACAAGAGCTTTTAATAAAACATAATAGGGCAATTATGGAAGGAAATATAATTGCTCAAGATGATTTTTTTGAAAAATTCCACACTTTATTTTCTATGAGATTTGAAAAGCCCGGTAAAATAGTACTGTATGTTTGTGAAGATCTAAAAATTAATAATCAAGGTATATTAGAAATCCAAAATGAAATAATTACAAAAATTAACAATTATAAAATTTATTTACCATTGTTATAATTTAACTCTCTATAAGTCTTTTAGTTATATCAATCTCAGTTTGTAATAACCTAGAATTTCCTGAATAAGCTTGTTGGTATTTCAGCATCTTAACTAACTCATCTGTTATTTCGACATTAGAACCCTCTAAAAAGCCAGGTATAATTTCACCCATATTTTTTTCTAACGCTATTCCAACAATAGGTGCACCTGATTTTGTTGTAGGTTTAAAAAGATTATTCCCTCGAGATTGCAAAGATTCAATATTTTCAAAAGAAGTAAGTGGTATTTTTGCAATTACAACTTCTTCATCTAATCCGTATATGGCTTTTAAAACACCTGATGATGATACATTTACATTTGTTAGAATTCTTTTTTTACCTAAATTATCTGTTATATTAGGTGGAATAATTACTTTTTCTAATATAGCTGGATTATAAGTAGCATTGGCTTCAACTGGGTGAGCAAGAAGATTTAAACCCTGCTGATTTACAACCTCACCATTACTAGATAATCCCAAACTTCCGTCTCTTGTATAGAACCTATTTTCAGTGTTATTTGTACTAGCTAACGTTAAAAAACCTAAGCCACTTACAGCTAGATCTAATGCACCATCAGTTTGTTTGAGGGGCCCTTGAAACATTTGTTTTCTAGGAGTATCGTTGATTACTCCCATACCCGAAAATCCCATTGGATTGTCACTTATATTTTTAGAATATATGTCTGAAAAATTACTATAACTTTTTTTAAATGCGGTCGTATTACTATTAGCAATATTGTTTGAAATAAGTGAGATTCCTCTCATATTTGCGTTCAATGATGATTTTATGATATTTAGCATATAGCTTTGTTGCAATAAACATACCAAGATAAAGCTTAAACATAATTTGAAAAAATTTTAAATATGAAATAATAATAATAATGATGACTTCGATATCCAAAAGCAAAGATCTTATTATATCAACAAAAGCAAAAGAAAAATTGCCAGTTAAATATAATGATAGCTCGATTTTAGATTTGGTAGATAATGAAATTTTTTTAGAAAATAGAAATGAAGTTAAAAAATATTTACCAGAAATACTAGGAAGAGTTTTGGCAAGAACTTGGATAGATGAAAATTTTAAGGAAATTTTCAAAAAAGATCCTCTAAAAACTTTATCGGATAATGGTGTGTTTTTACCTGAGGAAATGTTTTTAGAATTTCAAAAGCCCGACACAAAAAGACCAAAAATTGTTGTATACGAGAAAAAAGGTAAATCAAATTTTAAAGTTAGAGTTGTTCAACTTCAATTAATAATGATGGCTGGGAGATAAATCTTTGAAATTTAATCAAATCATATTTTTGTTTATATTAGCCATTAATTTTTTAATATTTAATACTATTTCATATGGAAATAATCACAATAGTAATATTAATAATGTATATGAACACCTGAGAAATAAACAATTTTCTGAAGCAATAAAAGAACTTGAAACTCTTTCAAAAACAAATAAACCAAAGGCACAATTACTTTACTCAAAAATACTTTATTCTGGAGAAATTACCACTCAAGATTTTGAAATGTCTTATTTTTGGGCAAGTACATCCAAATTAGGTGGATTGAAAAAGAGTTCTGGTGTTTTAGATAAATTAAATAATTTAATTGATGATGAAAATAAAATTAAAATTAATGAAAAAATTAAAATCTATCTTGAAAAGCTTGCTCTTTCAGGAAATAAGCTAGCAATAGTTCAAATTGCTAAATGGAACTTAGAATTTTCACCTGAACCAAATTACGAAAATGCTTACAAATGGTATAACATCGCCGTAGCCCTAGGCATAAAATCTGCAAAAGTTAAAAGGGATGAAATGTTGAAAAATATTGAAAATCAAAGATTATTTGAAATTCAAAAAGAATCCATTAAAATTTTCAATAAAATCAAAAATCTCGGAGGTTAAGTATGTATAAAGTTCATTGGATTATTGATGGTATCGCAAATGTAAATGAAAAAAATCAGGAAGATGCTGAAAATGTAATAAATTCCAAAATTAAAAAGTTTTTATCTGAAAATTCTGATTTCTTTGACAAAATTGGAGCAAAAGCAATTCAAGGTAAAGCTTATTTACCTGGGAAAGATGAAAAAAATGATACATAAATATTTGACTTTAATTTTATTAATTTTATCAATGTTTTATTCAAAATTAAGTTTTGGTAGTGGCAAGATTTATGGTAAATCTCAGACAATTAGTAGAGAATATAAGAAATATGAAACATGTAGATTAAAAAAAGTTGAAGTTAACCTAAAAGACGGAAAAAAAGACGGATATAAATGTATATTTAAAAGACAATTAAAGGGTAAAGATGTAACAGTAATGCAACCATCTCCACAATGTCAAACTAGTTTCAAATGCAAAAGAGAAGATCAAAATTAAATAATAAAAATATTCTTTTAATTATGATATGATTTCAATTACTTATAGACAAATTCAATAGTATAGTATAAATTGTGGTTATGGATAATTATGAAGTAAATGTATTAACCAGAAAAGGTGGATGGAAAAAATTGCCACAAGAGGTTGTTACTAATAAAGAAGAGTTTAATTCAAATAACTCTGATCAAGACGAAAAATTAAAATTTAAAAACTCCGACAACCTTAATATCAACGTGACTGAGGATGCTTTAGATAGCCATCATCCTGAAGATTTTAACAACAATTTGTTTAAAAATTTTACTGAAGTCAGCAGTATAATTAAAAAACTTAAAGCTGTTGAAAATGAAAAAAATATTTTGATTAATGAATTGAATGAATTAATGAAAGATTTTGAAGTTAGAAAAAATAATTTAGATAAAAAATTAACAAATATTCAACAAGAAAAAGAAATGTATGATAAAGCAATAAGTTTAATTACGTCATTAAAAAATGTTTGATAAATGACTAGTTATACAAATAAAGATACAGCAAAATCCATATTCATTGCTAATGTCAAAGGCGGAGTTGGGAAGAGTACCCTTAGTATTATGTTAGCACGAGCTCTAGCATCTAATTTACCTCCTCAAAATATTACCGTAATTGATACTGATCTACAAAGAACAACAACAGAATTTTTATCAGCAAGTAATCCTGAAATTAATATTGAGTTTGTTCCAATCACTCCTGCTTTTGAAAATACAAATATTGGACTTTTACAACAATTTATAAAACAAAATAGCTTTAAAAATGGTCATATTGTTATAATTGATACACCAGCTGGTACATCTCAACGTTTGTGGAATTTAGTTGCAGAAAGCTACTGTGTTTTGATACCTACATCTTTAAGTAATGCTGATTTAGCTCCTACTGAGAGTTTTATTAAAAGTATGGATAAAGTTAAAGCTAGATATAACCAAATTTATCCGCATTTAGTAGTATGTCCAAATAAAATTCCATTCGGTCAGAAAGATTACTCTACTATGGCAAAAAGACTCTCAAATCACGATGTTGTTATTGGGCCAGCGATAAGAGACTTAGCTAGTGTCAGACATTTTTATAATGGAAATTATAAAATTGATAATGGTCATAATGCTAGTGAAGATTTTGGTAGATTCGGAGATTTTGTAAACAAATTTGTTGTAAAGGGCGAACTAGATAAAATTTATCATGATGGTAAAAATAATTTAAATGTAGTTCCATTTTCAAAAAAATAATTAATTATTTTTTCTTGATCCTAATTGAGCTAACCAATTATCAGTTGTAATGAATAAGATTTTTTGATCAATTTTAGAATTAAAACTTTCTTCATTTTGTAGGATTTCTAAAAATGCTTCATTTTTCTCATTTTCAATATTTTTTTCCATATAAATATCACGGCTTATTTAAAAAAAAATTTAATTAAAAATGAATTTTTTAAAAAATTTGTAATAATAATGTTATTTTAGTCGTAAAATAAAAAAGTTATCAATGGTATAAAATATGATTAGAAAGTCTATTATGGAAACAAAGACCTTTGCTGAAGGTGATATCATTTATTCTCATAATGATTTATCTGATTTTATATACTTAATTGAAAGTGGAGAAGTTAAAATATTAAGTAAAAATGGCCTACAACTAGGATTACTTCAAGAAGGCGAAATATTTGGAGAGGTTGGACACATAATTAAAACACCAAGAACTGTTTCTGCTATTGCAACAAAAAAAAGCTTGATTAAAATAATACATGAAAATGTATTAATAAAAAAAATGAATGAATCAGACCCACTTTTATCGGCTATAATTAGGGGATTATCTTTAAGAATCGGTGATGCTAACGATTTAGCTGAAAAATATTGGATTGAAAGAGATATATATAAATCTATAAAAGATTAACAAATATAATATGAATTTTAAAAATCTAATTTTATTAATCACACAAAAAAGATACCTCTTACTTGGAGGATTAGGTTTAATTTCAAGTATATTCACCTTTTTATTTTTTTACTTCTTTAATTCACTATTTTTTAAAATTGAACCAAAAAAAGAAAAAATAGATATTTATGAAGTTGCAAAAGATGAAGCTATAAAATTAGGAAGAATAGAAAGCGACAAAGAAGTTCCTAAAATTGGTCCAGATGGGAAAGTTATTGTACCCTCCTTAACATATTATGATATTGGTGGAATGGGACCAAACTCAAATAAATCGTTTGTTTCTAATATTACTGGATCTGATAATTATTTAAGTATGGAGATTGCTTTCTCATCATATGAAGGTGAGAAATTAGGCGATTTTTTAAAGGAATATGATCCAGACTTTCGCAATATTATTATGAAAGAAATTGAAAAAAGAAAAACTGATGAATTTTTGGGTTACGATAATAGAAATAAATTTCTAAACGCAGTAAGAGACTCAATGAATGAATTCTTAATCAGCAAGGAAGAAGATCCTATAATATTTAATGCTGTTTTTAAAACATTTGTTATAAAACAAGGCTAATTTTTTAATAGATGTTTTTTCAATATACTTGCCAAAATTATCACAAAAAAAACTCTAAATACGTGATGAATGCTGACAAACACTATATCTCCTCCAATAGATAATGTAAGAATACACATCTCTGCTTGACCGCCTGGTGCGTAAGATAAAATTGAAGATAATAGATCAAACCCAAAAAAGCTCAAAATATATAAAAATAAGCAGAGTGGTATAAAAGATATCAAAGTACTTAAAAATCCAGCTTTAATAGGTCCTAAAAATTCTTGTAACTTGATACCTTTAAAATATAAACCTAAATTTGAACCTAGATAAATTTGTATGACAATAATCAAAAGAATATTTGGTGTTACGTTTACAAAACCAAAAGCATGTAAAAAACTTGAAAGTAGCATAGAACCAATTATAGAATAGCCTGGGATAGATAAAATTTTTCCTATAAAAAAACCAATAATGGAAATTATAAAAATAAAATGTAAATCTTCTAAATGAGAAAAATATAAAACTTCAGAAGTTTCATTTATATTATCTTTAGTAAGTAGATCAGTTAAAATTGATGCAATTGTAACTACCATAATAATTCTTGTTGTATTCAATAAAGTTACAATTCTCTCATTTCCACCAATCTCAGATACTAGTAAAACCATTTCATTTAATCCTCCTGGCATAGATCCAATTACAGAAGTTTTTTTGTCATAATTCATAATTTTTTTTAAAACAAAATAAGTACACAAAATCATCAGAACAACAAAAAAAGGCAGAAGAAACAATGACTTGCTAAATTGATTAATATTAGCAAAAATCTCACTAGTAAAATTCGTACCTATTACACATCCAAGTAAAGCTCTGACTAACGGAAGTGGTTTTTTGGGAATTTTTATTTCAACCTTAAAAGCACAAAAAAAACCTATAAGAAATAGAGGTCCTAACAACCATGGAAGAGGAATACCAATATTATAAGCTATAAGGCCTCCAAATACTGCTAAAAATATGCTAAATAAATATTGCATATTATTTACCAATATAAATTAAAATGCTTAGAAATAAACTTGACCCTTCATTAAAATTCTCGATGTTCTATAAATTCCACATGATATTATCAAATCTTTTTTTGAAACTAAATTTTTTTTAAAATTTGGATTTAACATAATTGCACAATCTATAGTTCCCATAGGATGATCAATCTTTATAATTTCTAAATTTAAATTTAAACTTTTCTTTTTATTGTATAATCTAAATCCAACTGTGCCAGGAATTAAACAAGAAGAAGCAACACAGCATGTTCCAGTAACAGCATGAGTTTCATGGCATGAGTATGGAGTAAAATATCTTGAAATTATAGAATTTTCATTACTACTTTTTGATAATAATGACACTTTTGGCAAAACTTTTCCTCTAACATCGCCCATTCCCATTTTCTTACCAGCAAGTAATCTAATTTGTTCAATTCTATCTAAAAGTTTTTTATTATTATTTAATTCTTTTGAATTTTCGTTTCCTAATATATTGAATTCTTTTGCATCACATATCATCATAGAAGTTGCAAGATCAAGGCATGTGACATTTATTCCATCAAAAGTATCTATTGTGTTACCTGTTGGAAATAAATTTCCTGTGGTTTTACCTTCTAAATTTTTAAAATTCATCAAAATTTGAGAACCAGTTCCTGGTACACCATCAATTTTAAAATCACCTGAATATTTTAATTTTCCATTTGGAGTTGGAACATCTAAAGTTATTAAAGCGTTAGTATTTATTGACTTAACATTAACTTTTGTAATTTCATTACTGGTTTTTACCAACTCTTCTTCAATTGCAAAAGGACCTAGAGCTGACAACATATTTCCGCATGTAGGAGCATAATCAACATGGTTTCTATCTACTTCTACTTGTGCAAAAAAATAATCTACGTCTACGTCTTTTTCTAAACTTTTAGATATTATACAAACTTTGCTTGTTACTGATGTTCCTCCACCTAACCCATTAATTTGTCTTACGTCAGGAGAACCCATTATTTTTAATAAATATTCAGTTAATAAATTTCTATCACTAGGTAAATCCTTTTTATGAAAAATTAATCCTTTTGAGGTACCTCCTCTCATCAAGTATGCTGGTATAGATCTTAAATCATTCATAATTTTCAATCTTATCTATTATATGATCAGTTAATGTTTGCGAAGATGATCTTCCTCCTAAATCAGGAGTTAAATACTTATTCTCTTCTAAAATATTTTCAATGACTTTAAAAACTAATTCGTTCGCCCTAATATAGTCCATTTGACACTTTTGTTTTCCAAGCCATTTCAATAACATTGCTACAGAAAAAATTAAGGAAATTGGATTTGCAATACCTTTGTTCATAATATCAATTGCTGCTCCATGCTGGGCTTGCGCCATAGGTATTTTATCTCCTACATTTAGAGAACCAGAAAGTCCAAGTGAACCTGATAGCTCTGAAGCTAAATCTGACAAAATATCTCCAAACATGTTGGTTGTTATCAAAACATCAAATTGTTCTGGTTTTCTAACCATATGAGCGGTTGCAGCATCAACTAACATTTCGTGATATTCAATCTCGGGATAATGTTTAGAAATTTTTCTACATGCTTTTAGAAATATTCCATCAGTTAATCTTAAAACATTAGCCTTATGAATAGCGTGAACATTAATTTTTTTGTTTTTATTCATTTGTTTTGCTATTTCAAAGCCCCTTTTCGCAATTTTTTCTGATGCTTTTCTTGTAATTTTTCTAATTGATATTCCAATTCCCTCTTCAATTTCAAATTCGCCATTTCCACTAAACATATTTCTGTCAGCATAGAAACCTTCTGTATTCTCTCTAACAATTACTAAGTCAATTTTGTCTAGAATACATTTAGTACCTTTAAATGATTTGGCTGGTCGGATATTTGAAAATAAATTTAGTTTTGTTCTTAACAATCCAGATGGATTTAATCCTCCTTCTCTTTCAGGTGGATAGTTATTATGATCAACAGGTCCTAAAATAATTCCATCCACTTCTTCACATAGTTTTAAAATTATATTAGGAAAAGTAGTTTTATTTTTTTCAAGAGCAGAAAATCCAATATCTGAATATATAATATCTAAATTAAATTTAAATTTTTTAGAAATTTTGTTTAAAACCTTTATTGTACAATCCACAATTTCCGGGCCAATGCCATCCCCTTTCAAAGCTAAAATTTTCATCAATAATTATTTACCTTCAAATTTAGGTTTTTCTTTACTAAGGAATGCTTTTATACCTACTTGACCATCATTTGTTTCAGCTGATTCAGCGATCATTTTTGTTTCAAGTTCCATTTGGGTTTCTAATGTGGAGTTTAGTGAATTATGAATTAATCTTTTAGTTTTTCCATAAGCTAATGTAGGGCCTTTTGATAAATTATCAGCTAATTTTAGAGTTTCACCCCAAAAGTTTTTATCGTCATGAACATAATTTAAGAGTCCCCACGAAAGAGCATCCTCGGAAGATAAAACTTTATTAGTCATAACTAATTCGAGATATTTTCTAATGCCAATTATTCTTGGCAAATAATAACTTGAAGAACCATCTGGTGTGAGTCCTGCTTTAGTGTATGCAGAAACAAAAGTTGCACTAGATTTTGCAATAGCTAGATCAGCAAAACCAACAAATGATAATCCTGCACCAGCAGCAACTCCATTTACAGCAACAATTAATGGAGAATTCATTCTTGAAAACTTTGTTATAGCACCATGAAGATCATGGGTGACCATTTTTAAATGTTTTGCAACATTACCTGTTTCATGAAAAGATTTTAAATCACCACCAGCACAGAATGCTTTATCACCCTCCCCAGTTAATATAATCGCTCTAATTTTTTTATTTGTGTCACATTCATAAGAAATTTCTAAAAGTTCTTTTGCCATTTTAGCGTTTAAAGAGTTATAACTATTTGGCCTATTGAGACGAATAATGGCTATGTTTTCAATAATTTCAAAATTAATAGTTTCAAATTTTAAATTCATTTATTACTCCAAAAATTAATTATTAATCTTAGACAATATTTCTTCAGTATGTTCTCCTAATTTTGGAGGAGACCTAAATAATTGTGCTGGTGTTTCAGATAATTTTACGGGGAATCCTGTCATCTTAATTTTTCTATTATCAGGACCATCTGATAAAATCACCATATCTGTATCTTTTACCAACTGATCATTCAAAGCCTCTTTCATATCTAACACTTTTCCAGCAGGACAACCACTTTGATTCAATTTTTCAATCCAATAGTTAGTAGTATTTAATACTGTCGTTTTGTTAATAATCTCATTTAATTTATCTCTATTGATCATTCTCAAAGAGTTAGTTTTATATAAATCATCTTCAAGTAAATATTCTAATTTTAATGTTTTTAAAAAAACATAACATAATTTATCATTTGCAGGAGCAATAGCAATATTACCATCCTTTGTTTTAAACAAACCATAAGGTGACAAAATTGGATGATCATTACCACTCTTTTTCGGCGTTTCATTTGTTACAAAATACTCGGCAGATAGGTACGCCATAAGTGATATCAAACCTGAAGTTAAACTTGTTTCGACTACTTGTCCCTTTTTGGTGTTATGCCTTGCATTTATTGCAGAAACTATTCCAAAAGCACAATATAGACCAGCAATCAAATCAGAAATGGGAGCAGCAGTTCTAACAGGTCCAGTTTTTTCAGATCCATTTAATGACATAAATCCTGAAATCGCCTGAGCAATAAAATCAAAAGCAGGTCGTTGACTATATTCTCCTTCACTACCAAAACCATTAACTGATGCTTGTACAAGTCTAGGGTTTATAGAGCTTAAAGTATTGCTGTCAAATCCCATTTTAGCAAGAACGCCAGGCCTAAAATTATCAACAATTACATCTGCATTTTTCAATAATTTTTTTAATTTTTCTTTATCTTCACTTTGATATAAATCTAAAACTACAGATTTTTTATTTCTATTAAATTGAGCAAAATATGCGCTATAACCATCTACAAATTCACCTTGATTTCTTACATTATCTCCCTTAGGTGGTTCAATTTTTATTACTTCGGCTCCCATGTCTGCCAATAATAAAGTACAAAATGGACCTGAAATTACTCTTGTCAAATCAATGACTTTTATTCCAGATAAAGCGCCTTCTTTAATCATTAATTAATTACCTTTTGCAGTTTTAACATCTTCGAGTGAATATTTTTTTAATCTTTCACCTGCATGCATAACTTGACCAGGTAATTTATAATCTAAAATTTTTTCGGCTTTTTTCGCGATTTTAATTAATTGGTTAATGTCTATTCCTGTCTTAATATTCATTTCATTCATCATATACACAAGATCTTCTGAACAAATATTACCTGTTGCATCTGGTGCAAATGGACAACCACCTATTCCTCCAAAACAACTTTCATATAAATATATACCCTCGTTTAATCCAATCAAAACATTTGCTAGTCCAACACCTCTAGTGTTATGAAAGTGTAAAGTAATATCAAAATCTGTTATGTTATCTTGAATTTCTCTAATTGCAGCTTTTACAATTGGAGGTGTTGCCATACCTGTAGTATCTCCTAACGTTACTCCTTTGAAACCAAGCGCTTTATATTGCTTTGAAATTTCTACAAGTTTTCTATATTGAACATTTCCTTCAAAAGGACATCCAAAAGCTGTCGATATATCGCCATGTACAGGAATATTGTTATCATTTGCCAACTTAACAACTTCCTCAAAACCAGTTAAAGATTCATTTATTGACCTGTTAAGATTTTTTTGGTTATGACTTTCTGAAGCTGATAAAAAAACGACTATTTCATCAATTTGACATTCTAAAGCTCTTATAGCCCCTCTTAAATTTGGAACCAAAGCAGTAAATGTAACATCATTATTTCGGTCAACTCCTTTAATGACTTCAGCTGCATCTGCTAATTGAGGTATAGCTTTTGGAGACACAAAGGAAGAAAATTCAATTCTTTTAAATCCTGCTTTAACAAGATCATTGATAAGCATAATTTTATCATTTGTACTTACTATTTTTTTTTCAGATTGGAAACCATCTCGCGTTCCAACTTCAGTTAAAACTACTTCCTTAACACCTAAATCCATATCAACCCTCCGATAATTCATATATTAATAAAATTTTAAAAATTTTCACTAATATTATTCTTAAATGTTGACTCAGTCAGAAATTATTAGTGAACTATATAAATAAAAAATTTTGGAGGAAATAATTATGAAAAAGTTTTTAAAAACTTTTGCTCTTGTGTCTTCAATGAGTATTGTAGCCACTATAGCAAATGCTGACCAATTTGTTAGAATGGTATCAGGTCCTTCTGGAGGTTCGTGGTATCCCCTAGGTGCAAAGGTAATGCAAACACTTGAAAGTAATATTAAAGGAATTTCAACATCTAATACGTCTGGTGGCGGTATATCAAATGTTATGTCTGTGAATGGTGGTGATGCTGAAATTGGATGGTCTTATGCTCATACTGTTGCTAATGGTTGGAATGCAAAAGGTAAATTTAAAAAAAATCATAAAAACGTAAGATATTTTGCAACTTTGTATCCAGCTGCTTTTCAGGTGGCAGTAAGAGCTGATTCTAAAATTAAAGGTTTTGAGGACATGAAAAATGCAAATATAAGTCCTGGCAAACCAAAGTGGACTGGTACAGCCTTTTGTGAATCAATAATTAAAGATTATGGTTTTAATTTTGAAACCATCAAAAAAAATGGCGGTGTTGTCCATATGGTAAGCTACAAAGAATCAGTTGCTTTAATGAAAGATGGTCAAGCTGATGTTTTTATGGCAGCTACTTCAGTTCCACAAGCTAGTTTTATTGAATTAGAAAATAGCCCTGGAATAAGATTTATTGGTTTACCAAAAGAGAGAATTGATAGGATTGTTAAAAATAACCCAGGTTATATTTACGGTAAAATACCAGCTAGTGCATACAAATCTCTTAATAAGGATATTCCTACGCTAGGTATAGTAACTTCTATGATTGTTCATAAAGATTTACCAACAGATTTAGTTTACAAAATGGCTAAAGTTTTTTGGGATAATCATAGTGAATTCGTTAAAGTAAAGAGCGTCTGGAAAAAAGTTTTAATGAAAGATGCTGTAAACGGAGCTGCAGTCCCAGTTCATCCAGGAGCTGCAAAATTTTATAAAGAAAAAGGCATAATGTAACTACATTTAGAAGGTGCTTTAACAAGCACCTTCTTATCTAAAAATATTTTATGCAGTCTTCTTCAAAAAAACTTGTATATAATGAAGTAAAAGAAATAAGCTTTCTTGATGAACTTATCCAATGGAGTAAAAATAAATCACTCTATTACTGGATCATTATAATTTGCTCATGGTTATCTATTGGTTTAGCGTTTTATCATTTATTTGTTGCAGTTTATGGCACGCCAGAAGGAAGATCCTTTCGATCAGTACATTTGTCTGTAATGATGATACTAGCTGTATTTATATATCCTGTATTTCGTAAAAGTATTAATGATAAAATAATTTTACCCAATGATGAAAAAGGTAATTTTTTAAGATTACTGGGAAGTGTTTATGACTTGCTAATAATTATTTCAATAATCTTTGTCCAATTATGGACGACTTGGGATGTTGAAACATTCATGATGCGATATGGAGATAAGTATATAGGAGATATAATAGTAGGTTCAATTCTAATATTTTTAGTTTTAGATGGCACTAGAAGAGCAGTTGGTTGGGCAATGGTATTTGTAGCTGGTTTCTTTATGTTGCATGCATTATATGCTCACAAATTTTTTGGTTTTTTTTATGGACCACCAACAAGACTTGCAAAATATATAGATACTTTATTTATGACATCTGATGGAATATATGGAATACCTTTATATGTAGCATCCACATACATAGTTTTATTTATCATTTTTGGTGCTATTTTAATTCGCTCTGGTGTCGGAAGATTTTTTGTTGACCTTGCTATTTCACTTACAGGTCACAGGACTGGCGGCCCAGCTAAAGCTGCTGTTGTAGCTTCTGGAATGACCGGAACTGTTTACGGGTCTGCTGTGGCAAATGTTGTAACAACTGGATCTTTCACAATTCCATTAATGAAAAATTATGGTTATAGGCCAAGATTTGCTGCTGCAGTGGAAGCTTGTGCTTCTTCTGGGGGTCAAATAACACCTCCTATAATGGGTGCAGCTGCTTTTATAATGGCAGAATTTTTGGAAGCTCCTTACTCATATGTTATTTTAGCAGCTATAATCCCAGCTTTTTTATATTTTGTAACAATTTATTTCATGGTTCATGTAGAAGCAGAAAAACATGGGATAGAAAAAATTAATAAATCTATGCTTCCAAATGTAATTGATGTGTTAAAAAGTGGATGGCACATGCTACTTTCTTTGGTAGTATTGATAGCTCTTCTTATATATGGATATACTGCGATGAAAGCAGGATTTTGGGCTATAATTTCTGTTATTTTTTTAAGTTTTTTTAAAAGTAACACTCGAATGTCTGTAGTTGATCTTTTAGGTGCGTTTGAAAGTGGAATAAAATCAACTGTTCCAGTAACAATTGCATGTGCATGCGCTGGTATAATTATCGGATCAGTTTTTGTATCAGGTTTAGGACTGAAATTCACTCAATCAGTCATAGACTTATCTGGTGGAATGCTGTTTCCATTATTATGTCTAACAGCGATTTCAGCTATAATCTTAGGTATGGGAATGACTACTACGGCAGTTTACATAACAGTTGCTGCTTTAATTGTTCCTTCTCTAATACAAGCTGGTGTAACACCAATTGCTGCACACATGTTTGCTTTTTATTTCGGAGTTGTTTCAACTATTACACCTCCTGTTGCTTTAGCCTCATTTGCTGGTGCTGCAATAGCAAAATCACCTCCTATGGCTACAGCAGTTGAATCAAGTAAAGTTGGAATTGCAAAATATATTGTTCCATTCGCATTTATTTATAACCCTTCTCTTCTTATGGAAGGTTCTTATTTGATAAGTCTATATAGCTTATTAAGTGTTTTGTTAGCATACTGGAGTATGACTTTAGGCTTAGAAGGCTATTTAAATAAACCTCTAAATGTTTATACTAGAATAATTGCTTTTGTAAGTTCAATTTTACTTTTATTGCCTCCCCTTTCAATTTTTTATGGCGTCTCTGGTTTTCTTTTAAATGGAGTTGGACTTGTAATTTTAATATTCGTTTATTTTATTCAAGGTAAAATTAAATTAGGACATGTGAAATGAAGAATATTTTCAAAGGACCTAAAACATTCTGGCTAGCACTATTTATTTCAAGCTTAATTATTTTTTCATTGGGGTTGAGACATTTACATGTGAGTTATTTTAACTTATTTATAACAATTGTTTTTATAGTAAGCGCCCTTTTGTTATTTTTTATATTGAAATCAAAAAATAAAATTAAAATCAATGACAAATAATTTAAATGCGATGAAATTTATTGAAGTTAAAAATTTGTCAAAAACTTTTGATCAATTTTTAGCTAATGATTCTATATCTTTAACTATAAAAAATGGAGAGATTCATGCATTATTAGGGGAAAATGGTGCTGGAAAATCTACCTTAGTTAAATGTTTATACGGAGTTGTAAAACCTACAGATGGCCAAATTTTGATTAATGGTAATCATGTAACAATTAATAATCCTAGAGAAGCTCGAAGTTGTGGCATTGGGATGGTTTTTCAACATTTTTCATTATTTCCAGCGCTAACTGTCTCTGAAAATATATTAATATCACTTGATGAAAAAATAACAAAAAAACATTTAGAAGATAAAATATCAATAATTGGTAAACAATGGGGCCTTCCGATTGAACCTACAAAAAAAGTTTTAGACTTATCAGTCGGTGAACAACAGAGAGTTGAAATTATTAGATGTTTATTGCAAAATCCAAAACTCCTTATTATGGACGAACCAACATCGGTATTATCACCTCAAGAAATAAATCAATTATTTAAAGTATTAAGAAAATTAGCTAATTCAGGATGTAGTATTTTGTACATAAGCCACAAATTAAATGAAATTAAACAAATTGCTTCCAAGGTAACAATTCTGAGAAGTGGAAAGGTTATCTCTTCAACCAGTACTTCTAAAATATCAACTACAAGTATGGCTGAAAAAATGATTGGTAAGAAAGTAAAAAAAATAACTAAATTTTCTAAAAATAGTTTTTTAAATTCACTAACTGCTATTTCAATCAATAATTTGAATCGAAAAAAAATATCTCAATTTGGCACAGAATTAAAAAACATAAGTTTCAATGTTAAATATGGTGAAATTCTTGGCATTGCTGGAGTTGCTGGTAATGGACAAGTTGAACTAATGAATGCATTAAGTGGAGAAACATTAGGAGATCCAGATGAAATTATTTTCGAAGATAAAAAAATTGGAAATACTAATATTAAATTCAGAAGAAGTTTGGGACTTGAGTTTGTTCCTGAAGAAAGAAATGGTCACGCAACAGTTCCTGATATAACTCTTACAGAAAATACTTTTTTAACCTTTTATAATACTTATTCAAAAAATAATAATTTTCTTGATGATATATTGTTAAGTTCCAATATGTCATCAAATGACTCTATATCAATTATAAATGACAACGATGTAAGATGCCCATATTCAAATCCATTAGCTGATCAATTATCAGGAGGAAACTTACAAAAATTTATTGTAGGTAGATCATTAAAAGCTAACCCAAAAGTATTGATTATTTCACAACCAACATGGGGTGTTGATATTGGTGCAGCTAGTGAAATTAGAAGTAAACTTTTACTATTAGCTAAATCGGGAAAAGCTATCATACTTATAAGTCAGGATTTAGATGAAATTTATGAAATCTCAAATAATATTTGTGTAATAAATAATGGATCCCTTTCAAAACCAAAAATCACATCAAAAATTTCCGCTAAGGATATTGGTATTTTGATGGGAATAAATTAGATAATGCTCAGATGATAGAATTTACGCCAAGAAAAATCCAATCAAGTTTTTGGGCTATTTTGAGTCCCATAATTTCAATAGGCATGACAATTTTTATTGGGTCATTAATTTTCAAAATGTTGAGTTATCCAGTTATGGAATCTTTGTATCAAGTTTTTGTTTCTCCATTTTCTAGACCTGACAGAATTGCAGATATATTTGTTAAAGCTTGTCCTCTTATTATTATTGGTCTTGGTTTGATATTTTGTTTTAAAGCAAATATTTGGAACATTGGAGCGGAGGGTCAATTTATTCTCGGTACTTTATGCGCAGGATCATTTGCATTACTATTTCCTGAGACAAAAACTTACATGTTGTTATTTTCAATGTTTATCATCGGTTTTATAGGTGGTGCAATTTGGGCATCAATACCTGCAATTTTAAAGGTGAGATTGAATGTAAATGAGATTTTAGTAAGTTTAATGCTTGTTTACGTCGCAATGCTATTTATTGATTTTATTGTTAGAGGTCCTTTACGTGATCCAATGAGTTTTGGCTTTCCTTTATCAAAAGTTTATCCTGACGGAGCAATAATTAGTAAAGTAGACTTTCCGTTTATTGGTTTCTTAGGTCAGTTTCATTATGGTATTTTTATTATTTTAATTTTATGTCCATTAATTTGGTTGTTCATCAATAAAACTTTACCAGGATTTCAAATAAAAATCTTTGGTTCATCTACAAGAGCTTCAGAATTTGCAGGGTTTAATAAAAATAAAATAACATTTTATGTTTTACTTGTATCTGGTGGATTATCCGGTGTTGCAGGAGTAATAGAGGTTTCTGCTAATATGGGAAGACTTCAACCAGAAGTATCTTTTGGATATGGCTTTACAGCAATAATTGTTGCCTTTTTAGGCCGTTTAAATCCATATGGAGTAGTTATTGCAGGTATCATAATTGCAACAGCAAAACTTGGAGCCGATAATGCTCAAATGGTTTTAGGAATTCCAAAAGTAGTTACTGGTATTTTTGAAGGTATGTTATTATTTTTTCTTCTAGCAGGTGAGACTATTCAAAAATATAAAATATCTATTAGGAAAGATAACTAATGGAAAACTTATTAATTACAATACTTCTAACGTCAATACCAATTTTATTAGCAGGATTGGGAGAACTTGTAACTGAAAAAAGTGGTGTTTTAAATCTTGGCGTTGAAGGAATGATGTTATGTGGAGCAGTTGCTGCACTTGGTTCTGTTTTAATTTTTGGTAATCCATACATAGGAATTTTATTTGGAGCTATTGCCGGAATATTAATAAGTACCGTTTTTTCTTTTTTTACAATAACCCTTATGACAAACCAGGTTGCTACAGGACTAGGTCTTACTATTTTTGCTACAGCTCTAACAGGTTTAATTGGCGAACCTTTTGTAGGGAAAACAGCAGCCTCACTACCCAAATTAGAAATTATTTTTCTATCTGATATACCTTACATAGGTAAAATTTTATTTTCTAATGATATACTTGTATATTTTGCAATATTTTTAATATTTTTTATCCATTTTGGATTTCAAAATACAAAAATAGGTATCATTATAAGAGCTGTAGGAGACAATCATGATAGCGCACATTCTATTGGTTACTCTGTAAAGTTAGTGAGATGGATAAGTACTTCATTTGGTGGTATGTGTGCTGGAATGGGTGGTGCTTATATACCATTGGCATTGACACCACATTGGTCTGAAGGAATGACCGCAGGGAAAGGTTGGATAGCATTAGCTTTGGTCGTTTTTGCTTCTTGGATGCCTATAAGGTTATTAATTGGCGCATTAATATTTGGTGGTATAACAATTTTACAATTCGTCGCTCAAGCAAGAGGTTGGGATGTTCCATCACAATTTTTAAATATGTTACCTTATCTTGCCACTATTTTAGCCTTAGCGTTAATATCATTGAAATTAAGACATAATAATTATGCCCCAGCTTGCCTAGGAAAACATTTTTTAGGCAATAAATAATAAAAATTTACCCTAAATTAAAAAATCATTGTTTAATTAAATTTAAACCTTAAAATTATCATTTTATGGAGTCGAAAATGTATAAGAATTTTTTAAAAATTATAACTTTTTTAAGTATTCTTGTTTCACCTTTTTTATTAACTTCAGCATATGCAAAAACTAAAGTAGGGTTTGTTTATTTAACAACTCCAGGAGATCATGGTTGGACTTATGCGCATGAACTAGGTAAACAGATGGTTAAAAAGGAGTTTGGAAACGATGTTGAAATTAGCATTGTAGAGAATGTTCCTGAAGGACCTGATGCAACAAGAGTAATTAGAGAATTAGCAAAACAAGGTAATCAAATAATCTTCACAACATCTTTTGGTTATATGGAGCCAACTTTAAAAGTTGCTAAAGAATTTCCAAATGTAAAATTTGAACATATGACAGGCTACAAAAGAACAAAAAATGTAGCTACTGGTAATATACGATTTTATGAAGGTAGATATGTCCAAGGTGTTGTTGCTGGATTAATGACAAAAACTAACAAAATTGGTTATATCGGTGCTTATCCAATATCAGAAGTAATTATGGGAATAAATGCATTCGCTCAAGGATTAAGATCGGTAAATAAAAAAGCTACAATTTCTGTAATATGGGCTAATACTTGGTATGATCCCGTAAAAGAAGCTGACGCAGCTAAAGTTCATATAGCAGAGGGTGCTGATATTTTAGCACAACATACAGATTCACCTGCTATGCTTCAAATTGCTGAAAAAAATGGTGCTTTAGGCTTTGGACAATCCACTGATATGGGTGCTTTTGCTCCAAAAGCTCAATTATTTGCTTCAGTAAATAATTGGGGGCCTTATTATATTAAAAAAATAAAGCAGTTAAAAGATGGTAAGTGGAATACTGGAGATGGTCCTGATCACTGGGCAGGAAACACATGGGGTGGATTGTCCACAAACATGTTAACATTATCAAATTTTTCTAATATGCCGACTGATGTTGCCAAAAAAGCACAAGCAGCTCATGATGGAATTAAAAGTGGAAAATTAAAGATTTTTGCTGGCCCATTAAAAACCAATGATGGTAAAGAAATTATTGGTGCTGGAAAAACTTTAGATGATGGGGCCTTATGGGGTATGAATTATTACCTTGAGGGCGTCACAGGTAAAGTTCCAAAATAAAGATAAAATTAAGCAAGCGATGTTTATTCCATCGCTTGCCTTTTTTCAAATTGAAACATTTATTTTTTTTTATACTCATTTTATTTTTTAATAACACTCTAATTGCAAAAGAATTAATAATTTCAGAAATTAAAAATAAAATTGAAAACGTAGATGTTTACGGCAACAAATTTATTTTAAATAAAAATTATATAATCAAAAATGGTGACTTTTTTAAAAGTAAAAATCAAAATTCATATTTTATTTTTAACAATGTTAAGATTTGTTTAGCTAAAAATAGTTCCATAAAATTTAGAGAAATTAAAAGTAAAAATGTTATTTTAGAACATATTACAGGGAATTTATTAGTAAATAAAATTAAAAATAAAAGCTTAAAAGTTGAAATTAGTATATACAAGAAGTTTATTTTTGGTGTTAAAGATAAGGTTTACATAAATCAGTTTAATAAAAATAAATTTATAGTTAGAAGTTTTTTTGGTTTAAGTTACAAACCATTTTATTCTAAGCAAACTGTTAATTTAAAAAACAATACCGAATACAAATATAATGCAAAACTTAAAGAAACTAAAGTGAGTAATATTTTAAAAGATCCCTTGATAATTAATTGTTTAACAAACAAAAAAATTATTGATACAAATAAAAATTATTCATTCACGTGCATACAAAATGGAAAAAAATTAGTTTGTGGTTATAAATAGAATTTAATTCCAAAATCAAAAAATATTTTTAAAGATATAAGTCCTAATAATATTAAAATGAGTTTATCAAACAACTCTACAGAAACACTTTTAGCAATTTTATTTCCTATAGGCATACTAATAATCAATATGCCAGTACAAATAAGACTTATCACAAATATTTCAAAATTCATAAATTTATAATGAATTAATGCAGGAGCTTGAAATGCTGACATCATCATAAAATACACTGATATAGTTGGGATAAATGTTTTTCTATCGAGTTTAAAAGAGTTTAAAAATGTTATCGATATAGGTGCCGAAATTCCAGCCGCACCTTGAAAAATTCCTCCAAAAAAACCAAAAGGGAAAAAAAGGTTTTTTGATTTTTTATATTCTAATTTCCACGTTGGAACAAAAAACTTAAATAAGATAAAAATTATAACTATGATACCAACTCCAAATGAAAGGATATCAAGAGATAAATTAGCAAGAAATATTGTTCCTAAAAATGCACCCCCACCTCCACCCAAAGCAAATGAAAATGTAGCGAATAAGGGCAATATAGATTTTCTAAAATAATAAAGCTGCTGAATGTTAGATAAAAAATTTGGAACAACCATTAATACAACAGCCAATCTAACATCGTAAAATGCAGATATAACGGGAATTGTTATAATTGGTGCACCTGCGCCAGTTGCACCTTTTAATACTCCAGCCAAAATAAAAGAAGCTATAATTATTAAGTAATAAGAAAAATTATCTAAAGCCAAAATTCACTCATAATTAATTTCTGAAAGCTTCTTTCCGACAATTTCAACGAAAAACCTTAAATCTGTTCCGATAGTAGCCAAATCAAAACCTTCCTGAAATTTTTGATTTAAATAATTTGGAGAAAGACAATGAATCCCAATTTTTTTATTATTTTTCTTACATGCTATTTTTATTTTTTCGATTGCATTGATCATTACTTCTTCTGTTCTATCTAAACCAGGTTTTAATCCCAATGAAACACTTAAATCAGAAGGGCCAATATAAACTCCAGACAAATCTTCTACTGATGAGATTTTTTCAACATTATCTAGTCCTTCCTCCGTTTCAATCATAGCAAGGGTAATAATATGATCGTTTGCTTCATCATGATAATTAGATCCATGAATTAAAGCAGCTCTGGTAGGACCTGAACTTCTAAAACCTTGAGGAACATATTTTGTTGTTTGGACAAATTGCTTACAGTCATTTTCATTATTAATCATTGGACAAATAATTCCAAGAAATCCTGCATCTAGAAGTTTCATAATTATACCTGGTTCATTCCAAGGCACTCTGGCTAAAGGAGTTATTTCTCCAGAACCCATAGATTGAATCATATTTAGTGCCTGTTGATAATCTACAAGTCCATGTTGTAAATCTACAGTCAATGAATGAAAATTATTTAAAGACATAATTTCTGTAGTTACAGTAGACGGTATTGAGCACCATCCATTTACTACGCTTTTATTTTGATCCCATCGTTTTTTTAAACTTAATTTTTTCATTACATACCTATTTCTTTATTATTAACAACAACTGATTGATTTATTTTATCATCTAAAACATCTAGAACATTTTGAACAGTCTCTGTTGCCATTCTTATAGTTGACTCTACTGTCACACCAGCGATATGAGGTGATAAAATTACATTATTTAATTTAAATAAAGGATTAGATGAGGGTGTTGGCTCAACATCAAAAACATCTAAACCGGCTCCAGCTATTTTCTTATTTGTAAGAGCTTCATATAAATCTTCTTCATTTAAAATGCCACCTCTTGCACAATTAATAATAAATGAACTTTTTTTCATAAGATCAAATTCTTGTTTTGTGAATAAATCTGTAGTTTCATCATTCTTTGGACAATGAAGAGTAACGGCATCCATCTTTGGTAAATTCTCACTAATATTGTCAACTGGAATAGCACCTGAGATTTTGACCTTCTCTTTTTCAACATATGGATCATAAACATAGACATTCATGTCAAAAGCCAATGCTCTTTTTACAAAGTTTGATCCAATTCTACCAAAACCTATAACTAAAACATTTTTTTTTGCTAAATCCCAAGCTTTAACATCCCATCTATTGGTCCAATCCCCTTTTCTAGTAAAATCATCGTAATAAAATACATTTTTGCTTAAGGCTAATAAAAAAAACATTGCTTGTTCTGAAACTGAAATCATATTTGAATGCGCAGCTATAGTCAGAGGAATTTTTTTATTATTTAGTGATACTAAATCAATTGAATCATAACCTACACCATGTCTAGATACTACTTGTAATTTATTTGCCGCTTCTATGATTTTACTAGAAATTTTTGCTGTTCTTACAGTGATGCCACTAACATCTTTTGCCGCCTCTAATATCTTGTTTTCATCATCACTCATCAAAACATTAAATTCAATATCAGTTCTATTTTTTAGCATTTTTAATCCTTGTTCATGCAGACCTTGTACAACTAAAACTTTATATTTATTTGAACTCATAAATTGACATCCTTAAATGAATTTATTTAATATTATATGGTTAATGAATAATTTGAAAGGAAAGAGTAATGAATTTCAAAAAAGTTCATCCAGATTTTGGAATTGAAATTAAAGACATAAAAATTAACAAAATAAATCATAAGGAAATAACTGAAATTCTAAATCTATTTGAAGAGTATTCACTAATTGTTTTAAAAAATCAAAAAATAACTAATGAAGAACAACTTGATTTCGCTAAAAACTTTGGTGAATTAGAAGTAACAAAACCAGGAACAATTGGTTCAAATTCAAATTTAGTTATTTTAACTAATATGGATGAAAAAGGTAAAGTAGTTGATCATTCACATAAACAAGCGAAAAATGATAGAGCAAATCAACAATGGCATAGTGATAGCTCTTTTAAAATACATCCGGCACATGCCTCAATTCTAAATGGAAGAACAACACCTAAAATTGGAGGAAGCACTCAATTTATATGCATGAGAAACATATACAAAAGACTTGATCAATCTATCCAAAAACAACTTGATAATTTAGATGCAATTCATCACTTTGCGCATTCTAGATCTAAAATTGATTCATCTATGGTCAGTCAAATTGAATTAGATAAATTCCCACCAGTAATTCATCCAATGGTAAAAATCAATCCAGTCAATAATAAGAAAGCTGTTTATTTTGGATCTCACACAAAATCAATTAAAAACTTAGATGGTGATGAAAGCTCAAAATTACTTAAATATTTAAACGATTTCATTAATAATGAAGATTATATTTATTCACATAAATGGGATAATTTTGATTTGATTATTTGGGATAATCGTTCAATGTTACATAGAGGACAACCTTACGATATTACTGAACCAAGATATTTAGTTAGAGCCACAGTTTCTGATACAATGTCTACGGGTACTTACCTCTAATTGGAAAAAATCTGTGAAAGAATTATATTGTGATTATTTAATTGTCGGTGCAGGCGCTGCTGGATGTGTGTTGTCAAACAGGCTCTCACATAATTCAAATAATAGTGTAATATGCATTGAAGCTGGTGGAAAAGACACTAACTTTTTCATCAAGATACCCGCTGGTTTTTCTAAAACTGTTTATAATGATAAAATTAATTGGCCGTATTTTACAGAAGAAACAGAAAATACTGCTAATAGAAAAATTAGATTTCCAAGAGGTAAAGTTTTAGGAGGTTCTAGTTCAATCAATGGACATTTATATGTGAGAGGTCAAGCACGTGATTATGATGGTTGGGCACAAAAAGGATGTACTGGCTGGAGTTGGACAGACGTTCTACCCTATTTCATGAAAGCCGAAACAAGACCTACAGGTAATAAAAATTACAGGGGCAATAAGGGACCACTTTATATTTCAGACCTTACAAGCCCTCACCCAGCTGCTAAATTATTTATTGAAACAGCACATGGTATAGGAATAAAAAAAAATATGGATTATAATTCAGGTAATCAAGAAGGATCTTTTTTGTATCAAACGATGATTAAAAATAGTATGAGATGGAGTGCATCTGATGCATATCTAAAACCAATTTTATCTAAGAACAATTTTAAATTATTAATTCATACATATTTACATAAAATAATTTTTAAAAATAAAAAAATTAAAAGTGTAATAATTAAACAAGGTTTAAATTTTAAAAAAATTTTAATAAATAAGGAGTTGATACTTTCAGCCGGTGCAATAAACTCACCTCAAATATTACAAAATAATGGAATTGGCAATCAATTAAAATTAAAAGAACTGGGCATTGAGTGTATACAAAATATACCTGAAGTAGGACAAAATTTAAAAGATCATTATGCGATACGAATTGCTATGAGGACTAAAAATATAAGTACATTTAATACTGAGTCAAAAGGTTTAAGTCTCTTAAAAGAAATTTTTAACTATTATTTTTTTAAAAAAGGTCTTTTGACAAATCCTGTTTCCACTGCTGGTGTTTTTGCAAAAACAAAAAAAGAATTAAGCTCTCCAGATATACAAATGCTTTTTGCACCAGCAAGTTTTGAAAATGAGAATGCCGGAACTTCAGGTCTTGAAAGATTAGATGGAATTACTTGTGGGATAACTCAACTTAGACCAAGTAGTAAAGGATATGTAGAAATTAAATCAAATAATATATATGAACCACCAATAATTAATCCTAAATATTTAGACAACGATTTTGATAAGGAAACATTAATAAATGGAGTTAAATTAGTTCGGAAAATTTGTTCTTCAAAACCAATTTCTGATTTTTGTAGAGAAGAAACTATACCAGGAAAACAAATTTCCACTAATGATCAAATTATAGACTATGCTAGGAAATTTGGCTCAACTGTCTACCATCCAATAGGTACTTGTAGAATGGGAAATGATCCCAATTCAGTAGTAGATCTTGACTTAAAAGTTAGAGGGATTAAAAACCTTAGAGTAATAGATGCATCCATAATGCCTGATATGGTCTCTGGAAATACATACGCAGCTACAAATATGATAGCTGAAAAAGGTTCAGATTTAATTTTAAGTTCTATAAATTAGACAAAAACTTTATTTTACTTTGACTAATTATATTAAAATTTTATAAATAAAATATTAATATCATGCAATTTTCTAAATTACTAAAAAGCTTTATAGAATCAAAAATTATTAATGTTTTCATAACATTTGTAATTTTAATTAATGCAGTAACTCTTGGCCTTGAAACAAGTGAAAAATTAGTTTCTAAAATTGGAAATATTTTAATTTACATAGATAAAATATCCTTATCAATCTTTGTGATTGAATTATTAATAAAATTATTTGTATATAGACTCAATTTTTTTAAAAGTGGTTGGAATGTTTTTGATTTTATAATTGTGACAATTGCTCTTATTCCTTCCTCTGGTCCATTGTCAATACTAAGAGCATTTAGAATTTTTCGTGCACTTCGATTATTGTCAATGATACCTTCAATGAAAAAAGTTATTCAAGCCATGTTTTATGCTATACCAGGCATTGCTTCGGTAGGTACTATAATACTTTTGATTTTTTATATATCAGCAGTTCTTGTTACAAATTTTTTTGGTAACAAATTTGAAAATTGGTTTGGAACTATTGGTGATTCAATGTACTCACTTTTTCAAATTATGACTCTTGAGAGCTGGTCAATGGGTATCGTCAGACCCGTAATGGAAGAATATCCTTATGCTTGGGCTTTTTTTGTCCCATTTATATTAATAACAACTTTTGCTGTGTTAAACTTATTTATAGGTATAATTGTTGATGCTATGCAACATCAAACAATTGAAGATGAAAGTAAAGATAATCAAAACTCTCAAATAAATTTAGAAAAAAAAATTTTATCTATAGAAAATGAACTTAGAGAGATAAAAGAAATTATCAAAAAAAACTCATCTTAAATTTTAGTAAGTTTTTTATATTTAAACTTTATTTGTCATTTTATTAGAATTTTTCTAATATTATCTTTATTGAATGAGGTTAATATACTTGATCATCTAGGACAATTGCCGAACTTTGCTGCAAAAAATTTTGGTAATAAGGAAGCTTTAAATTTTGAAAATCGTTCATTTTCTTTTATTGAAATAAACTCATTAGTTGAAAATTTAGCATCAAATTTAAAAACTCTTGGTATTAAGGAAAAAGATGTAATCACATTATATGCATCTAATTCTTGGGAATGGATTATTAGTTATTTTGCAATTGCAAGAGTTGGTGCTGTAATAAACCCAGTAAATACAATGTTAACGCCAACTGAAATAAAATATGTAGTGAATGATTGCAAAGCAAAAGCTATTATAACTTCTTCAGAAAAAGTGTCTCAGATAACTGATTTAAAAGAAGAAGGTCAAATTAATTTTATAATTTCTTTTGGTGACACTATTGAAGGCTCAATATCATTCAATGATTTAGTTAGTAAAAGAACGTCTGAGATTGATATGCCCAATGTATCATCAGAAGATCTATCTACAATTGGTTATACATCTGGTACAACAGGACATCCAAAAGGAGCAATGCAATCACATAGAGCCGTAATTTTAAATGGCTCTATGACTAGTCAAATGCATATGCGCAATAACAAGGATATAGTAATTAGTGCCTTACCCTGCCCTCACGTTTACGGAAATGTTGTTATGACAGGCATGATGATGTTTGGGACAAAATTGGTGCTTCATAGGGTTTTTGATGCTTCTTCAATTTTTAAAGATATTAAAAAACATAAGGCAACAATTTTTGATGGAGTTCCAACAATGTTTATGTACATGATTGATCATCCTGATTTTGAAAAAGCAAATCTTAAAAGTTTAACAAGATGTTACGTAGGTGGGCAAACAATGCCAGTGGCAATAATGGAAAATGTAGAAAAAAAATTTAAAGTTCCTTTAATAGAATTGTGGGGAATGACAGAAATTGCTGGCCTCGGTTCAACACATCCACTTTACGGCAAAAATAAACATGGATCAATTGGTTGCGCTTTACCATTTTGTGAACTAAAAATTGTGGATGTAGACAACGTAAAAATAATATGCCTGTAGGCGAAGTAGGAGAATTAATGGTTAAAGGTCCAATAACTATGATGGGATATTTTGGAGATGAAAAGAGAACAAAAGAGACATTAGAAAATGACGGATGGCTTCATTCTGGTGATCTGGCAAAAATGGATGAAGATGGTTATTTTTATATAGTAGACAGGAAAAAAGATATGATCCTGACTGCTGGTTACAATGTTTATCCTGCAGAAATAGAAAGAGTGTTAGCTAAACATCCAAGCGTGTCCATTGCAGCTGTAGGAAAAGAAGAGGATAAACTAAAAGGAGAAATAGCTAAAGCTTATGTGGTTTTAAAAGAAAATTTTAAAACAACTGAAGATGAATTAATTAATTTTTGTCGTAAACATTTAGCAGCCTACAAATGTCCTAGAAAAGTAATATTTGTCTATGATGTTCCCAAAACTAGCTCTGGAAAAATCATGAGAAGAGAACTAAATACACTTGATAACATACTTGTTAAGAAAAATTAATTACTTTTATTAATTTCTTTAAATTTGATTAAAATTTCTTCTAGGTATTTTTTTGTTTCATTTAATTCGTTTTTTAACTTTTTATTTTGTTCTCTTAAAAAATAATTTTCTCTTCTTAACCATTCAATTTGATTTATTTCCATCTAAATATTACCTTATTAATTTATTACATTTAAAGCTTCACGAGCAAGACCTTCACCAGCCTCTCTGTATAAATTAAAGGATGGTATGCCCATGCTTGTCAAATCTTTAACTTCACTTTCATGTTTAGCTATTGCTACAATTTTACAATCAAGTCCACTAGCTTGAATACGCTCTGCAGCATAGACGTTACTCTTGTGATTAGGCATTGCCAGTAAAATCATTTCTTCATCAGGTTTTGAGAGATGAACCATATTCCAAAAATCAGTATCTGTTGCATCAGCGACTTCTACATTAAAGCCTTTATCTCTTAATTTAGAAGCGCGTTCGTCATTTAACTCAATTCCAAGAACTTTTTTTGGACGTGCTGTTTCTAAAATTTTGTAAGCTCCTGTACCAACTCTTCCCATTCCAATAATTAAAATTGTTGCTTTCCCAGTGTCAAGAATTTTATCTTTAGGGTGAAGTTTATCTTTTTGATATTTGTCCCAATGACTTTTATACTTTTGATATGTTTGTTCTGCTTTTAAGCTAAATGGTGATGCTGCAGCAAAGCTTATACTGACAGCAATTGCAATGATTAATAACCATTCAACAGATAAAAACCCTTGTGTTACACCAAGAGCTGCTACTATTAAACCAAATTCAGAAAAATTTCCTAATGTAATAGAATTGAATAAACTTGTTCTTGCTCTTAAACCAAAGCGCGATGTAATGAAAAAATATAACCAAGTTTTGATGGGTAATAATAAAACTAAGCCAATAGCAGTAAATATAATTAATAGATTTGGTAACCCTTGCATCCCAACTGACAGAAAAAACCCTACTAACATCAATTCTTTAAAACTTAACAATGATTTCGCCAAAGCTTTTGATTTTGTATGATTTGAAATTAGAATACCTAATATTAAAGCCCCTAAATCACCTTTTAAGTCAACAGAGTAGAAAAACTCATATCCTGCTCCTAATGCAAAAAATAATCCACTAACTACTAATAGTTCTCCATGACCTGCTTGATCAATTAATTTATAAATAACTTTTTTAACCGGTGGTAAAAATAGTAAAAACACAGATAAAGCATATATACTTGGATATTTACCTTCACTCACTGCTAAAAAAACAACCGCAAATATATCTTGCATAACTAAAATACCAATTGCAATTTTCCCATAAAATGCACCCATATCACCTTTATCTTCTAAAACTTTAACTGCATACACAGTGCTAGAAAAAGAGAGACCAAAAGCTAAAATAATGGTGCCTGTTAAAGATAATTCAAATAACGAAACAGTAAATAATATGTTCCCTAGTAAAATAATAATAGTAAAAAAAAATGTTGAAGCTAATATATGAATTACCGAAGTTCCCCAAACTTCTAAAGTCGACAAATCTTTTAATTTCAGTTTTAAACCAATTGAAAATAGTAAGAGTGTTACTCCTAAATCTGCAATGGTTTGCAAACCTTTCGGAACTTCTAAACCAGCAAAATTATAAGCAAATCCAGCAACCAAAAAACCTACCATTGGAGGTAGTCCAATACGGCTAATTAATATACCAAAAAAAAATGCAAATGTTACAAGCGTTATAATCATTTATCAAAATTTTGTTAAAGGGTTAAAGATACCAATAGTAATACTTAAGTCAATAAAATTGAATTTGATATTCATAATATATTTGAAGAAGTGTAGTCTCGAGATACAATGTATTTAATTCTTAAGATGTGGTGCCCAGGGGCGGATTCGAACCACCGACACGAGGATTTTCAGTCCTCTGCTCTACCTACTGAGCTACCTGGGCATTACAATAATCTATACATATATCAAGTTAAATTGTCTACAATAGAAAATAATTAATTATCAAAATCTATGTCTTTAGATATTACATATCTATTATCCAACCATCTGAATAAATCTATTTTACTACATTTGTCTGAACAAAAAGGGAAATATTTATCCTGCTTATCAATCTCTTTTGAACAATTAATACACTTATTTGTCATTGAAATATCCAATTGAATCTAATGATCCATAAACTTGATTTAAAGGTAATCCAACAATATTAGTATATGAACCAGAAATAAACTGAATAAATTTTTCTGCAGATCCTTGTATCCCATAGGCTCCTGCCATTCCCTTCCATTCATTTGTTTCAATATAAGATTTAATTTCATGTTCAGTTAATCTTTTCATTTTCACTATCGAAGTTACAACCCTTAAAGAGTCTATCTTATCTTTACAATATAAATTGAAAGCTGTTGAAACTTTATGCCTTCTACCAGATAAAAGCTTTAAAAATTTTATTGCTTTTGATTTTTCATCAGTTTTATCAATTATTCTTCTGCCAACATAAACAATTGTATCTGCAGTTAAAATTAAATCATTTGGAAACTTTTTCTGAACAATTTTCATTTTTTCCTGAGCCATTCTTTTTACATAAAAAATTGGAAGTTCTTTTTTTTTTGGCTCCTCATTTATCTGAGGTTTGTATACTTCATTTGGGTATAGATTAATTTGTTTTAACAATTCAAATCTTCTCGGTGAAGCAGAACCTAATATAAATTTTAAATTTTTGGGGTAAGACAACATTAAAATGTTGGTTTATTTATACCTAAAAGTAATTCTACCTTTAGTAAGATCATATGGTGTCATCTCAACAGTAACTTTATCACCTAATAACACTCTAATTCTATTTTTTCTCATTTTTCCACTGGTATGAGCTAGTATTTCATGATCATTATCTAGTTTTACTCTAAACATTGCGTTTGGAAGTAATTCTTCAACAATTCCAGAAAATTCTATTACACCTTCTTTTGCCATAGAACAGTTATATAATCTAAATAATAAATTGTAAAATCAAATAATTTAATAATTAAATTTTAATAAAGCTTTCTTCGAATGTTTATTGACATTTTATGAGCATCTAATCCTTCTGCATTAGCTAAAATTTCTGCATGTTTGCCCAGTTCATTTAAATTGTGTTCATTACATAGAACAAACGTTGTTCTCCGTAAAAAATCATTAGTACCAAGGCCACTTGAAAACCTAGCTGTACCACCTGTTGGCAAAACATGATTTGGGCCAGCAATATAATCTCCAATTGCTTCAGGTGTATACTTACCTAAGAAAATTGAGCCAGCATTTTTAATTTTATCCAAATAAACTTTAGGATTTTTTATACAAAGTTCTAAATGTTCAGGAGCAATTTGATTAATTATGTTTGTACACTCATATATGTGTTCTACTATTATTATTAAACCATTTTTATACCAAGAATTTGAAGCAATTTTTTTTCTAGGTAATGTTTCTAGTAATTTCATAATATTATCTTCTACAAGCTCACCAAATTTCTTATCATTAGTTATTAAAATAGACTGAGCGTTTTCATCATGTTCAGCTTGAGACAATAAATCTAGTGCAATCCACTCTGGTTTATTAAATTTATCTGCTACTATTAAAACTTCTGAAGGGCCCGCAACTGAATCAATGCCCACTTTACCAAATAACTGTCTTTTAGCTTCTGCAACATAAGCATTCCCTGGTCCAACTATTTTATCTACTTTTTTTAATTTTTTTGTCCCGAAGGCCAGTGCAGCTATAGCTTGGGCACCACCCATTCTATAGAATTCTGTCACTTCTGCTAAATATGCTGCTGCTAATAATATCTCTGATTTTTTATCAATATTAATTGGCGATACTAAAACTCTTTCATCAACTCCAGCAACCAAGGCTGGTACAACATTCATTAAAACTGAGGATGGGTAAATAGCTTTCCCTCCTGGAGTATAAAATCCAACTCTTTTTATGGGAGAATATTTTATCCCTAGGTTGACACCAAGTTCATCTTCATAATCAAACCCACATATTTTTTGTTTTTCATGAAATGCTTTGATTCTATTAGAAGCTAATTTCATAGCATTTTTTAGATCAATTGGGAGATCATCAAAAGCTTTTTTTAATAATTTATTTTCAATTTTAATATTTTCTAAATTAGAACATTTAATTTTATCATGTTTATTTATCATGGTAATAAGTGCACTATCACCATGTATATTTACTTGATTGATAATATCTAAAACATTTTTTTCTATATCAACATTATAAGTATTTCTCATCTCTAAAAATTTATTCAGTTTTAAGACAAAATTATTTTCTTTAGAAAAAAGATATGTAACTTTATGATTAACCATTTAAACACTCATCAAATTTTTTTAAAATTTTATTTATCTCTTTAAAATTTGTTTTATATGCATTTCTATTGATTGCTAGTCTTGTAGAAACTTTCATTATCTCTTCAATTTCAATTAAACCATTAGCTTTTAATGTTTCACCACTTTCAGAAAGATCTACAATTCTTCTACACAATCCCATAGATGGAGCCAGTTCCATAGCACCATTTAATTTTATACAGTCGGCATGTACACCCCTTTTTTTAAAATGCTCACTAGTTAAATTAGGATATTTTGTTGCCACTCTAACATAACTCCACGTCAAAGGATCTTCATCATTTAAAATTTCTTTGGTAGTAGCTACAACTAATCTACATAAACCAATATTAAGATCAATAGGTGAATAGATTTCAGAATGATTAAATTCCTCTAAAACATCACTTCCTATCATAGCCATGTGAGCAGCTCCATAAATCAGGAATGTTGCCACATCAAAAGATCTGACAATAATTAATTTTATATTAGGAATGTTAGTTTCAAATTTTAATTTCCTATCCTTTTCGTTAAAAAAAGATTTTTCTGGAATAATACCAATTTTATTAAACATTGGTAAAGCCTGTTTTAATATTCTTCCTTTTGGAAGAGCTATAATTATATCTTTATCATTCATATCAATTGATCTATTTATGCATTGGTTTTTTACCAGTTGGCCAGGGCATGTCAAGATCATCTAGATAAATTTCTAATCTTTCTATTAAAAGTTTAATTGTTATATTTAAAGAAAAATTTAGTGATATTTCATTTTCTTCATTGTTGACTGATAGTAAATTTATGAACTTTGAGGTGTCAATTTTATCTTTATTTACATAATTTATCTTATTTACATTACAAATTCTTATTCCAGAAACAACTCTATAAAAAGTTTTGTTTTTTATTTGTTTTTCAACTAACTCCCAGCAAAACCTTGAAAAGGTTGCAATTAAAACTTTATCACTTTTATTATAAATAATTTCATCAATAGAAAATATACCATCTTGACATAATGTAGAAAAAATTTTTATTTCATCTTTATCTAAAAATTTTAATTTTAGTTTTTGAGAATCATATTCATCTGTATGCTCGGAAATATTTTTTTTATCTTCAAATTTCATTTTTATCTTATGTTTGCCCCAATATTAAATAATTTTTCTTCAAAATTTTCATAACCTCTTTTTAAATGAGATAAGTCATTAACAATGCTCTCACCATTTGCATTTAAACCTGCTGCAATTAAAGACATCGAAGCTCTTAAATCAGTGGCTTTAACAGAAGCACCTTGTAATTGTTTTAAACCATTAACCCAAGCCTTATTTCCATCTATTTTAATAGATGCCTTCATTCTAGACAACTCAGGAATATGCATAAATCTATTCTCAAAAATATTTTCTTCAATCACTGATTTCCCATTTGCTATGCACATTAAACTCATAAATTGAGCTTGTAAATCTGTTGGGAATCCTGGATGGGGTTCCGTTTGAATATTTACAGAATTTATTTCATTAACACCTTTTACTTTTACAGTATTATTATAGAATTCAACTTTTACATTTGATTGTTTTAATTTTTTAAAAAAAGCTTTTAAATCCTTTGGATTTGAATTAAGTAAATTCAATTCTCCCCTCGTAATTGCTGCAATTATAGCAAATGAACCAGCTTCAATTCGGTCAGGTATAACTGAATACGTAGTTGGGTTTAATTTAGAAACTCCCTCTATTTCAATTATATCTGTACCTAAACCTGTAATTTTAGCACCTGCTGAATTAAGACAATTACCTAAATCAACAATTTCCGGCTCTTTAGCAGCATTATAAATTTTTGTTTTACCTATTGCTAAAGTTGCTCCCATAATTGCACATTCTGTAGCTCCAACAGATATTTTAGGAAATTTTATATCATTTCCAATAAATTTCCCATATGGTAAAGTAGCTTTTAAAAATCCATTCTGAAAATTTGTTTCAGCTCCAAGTTGATTTAGCGCATCTAAATGAAAGTTGATTGGGCGTTCTCCAATTTCACAACCTCCAGGCAATGGAATTAGAGCATTATGTCTTTTAGCCAAGAGAGGAGCTAATACTAAAATTGAAGCTCTCATTTTTGAAACCAATTCTTTTGGTGCTTCAATATTTTGTGGTTCACCATGAAAATCAACAACACCATTATAGAATTTTGTCATCACACCTAAAGCATTAATTAATTTTATCATTAATCTTGTATCTGCTAAATCAGGCACATTTTTTAATGTAAAACTTTTATCAAATAACAAAGAAATAGAAATAAGAGGTAAAACTGCATTTTTTGCACCACTTATTTTAACATCACCAAAAAGAGGTTTACCTCCTTGTATAATTAATCTATCATTACTCATTATTTAATTTTTCATGCAGAAGAGTAGAATAACCAACTTTTGAAAGTCTTTTCCCTCTAATATTTTTTTCATTACGTTTATTAATTTGTTTTTTTCTAAGTTTTAAATTTTCTTTTAATGCTAAAGAAAGTTTTTCATTTTTTTTGATAGTTTTTTTTGACATATTTAATAATAATTTACTATATAATAATAAAGTCCTAGAATTATGTCTAGATCAAGTCAAAATAAGCCGCCATAGCTCCAGCGGTAGAGCGCGTCATTGGTAATGACGAGGTCACTGGTTCAAATCCAGTTGGCGGCACCAAAAACACTTTAAGTTTATAAAGATCTTATTTCTGCTCCAAATTTCTTAAAAACACTATCAATAATTTTTGAACTTAAATTCTCTAAATCATTATCAGTCAATGATTTTTCAACAGGTTGAATTGTTATAGATAATGAAACAGATTTTTTATCCTTAGGAATATTATTGCCTTTGTAAACATCAAAAACTGAAATCTTTTGAATTAATATTTTATCAACTGATTTAATTTTATTTATAAGATCCTCAACATTTAATTCTTCATTTATTAAAAAAGAAAAGTCTCTTGATAAAGATTGTAAATGGTTCAATTTAAGTAATGATTTTGAAAGTACCTTTTTCTTAGGAGAAGGTATATTATCTAAAAATATTTCAAAAGCAAAAAATTCGGTTTTTTTGTCTTTAGTATCTAAACAAACAGGATTAATCTGACCAAAAGAAGCTATAATCACATTGCCTAATTTAAATAAAGCACTTCTTCCAGGATGAAAATAATCAGGTGCTTCACTATATATTCTTAATCGCGATACTGGAAACTCAAGAATATTTAGTAAGGCTATAATATCAGATTTGATGTCATAAAAATCAAATTTTACCTCTTTATTTTTCCAATTTTTGTTAGTTTTGTTACCACATCTTATACCAGTAACGACATTATATTGATCTTCATAGTTATCACCTTTAAATATTGGACCAACTTCAAACAAAGATAAATTATTAAATCCTCTTTTTATATTTTCATTACATGCTTTTATTAGATTTGGAATAATAGAAGGTCTTAAATCTGATAATTCTGATGAAATAGGGTTAACTAAATTTAAATTTTCTCCACCACCACTAAATCGTTTGGCATTTAATTTATCTAGAAATGAGAAAGTAATTACTTCATTAAAACCTCTTGTTGAAAAACATTTTCTTGAATAAAGACCTAATCTCTGTTTAAAACCTAAACTTGGTTTTGTAATATAATTTTTAATTGGCAAAACATTTGTAGGTATTTTTTCATATCCAAAAATTCTTATGATTTCTTCAACAAGATCTTCACTTCTTTCAACATCATTTCTCCATAAAGGAACACAAACCATCCAATTTTTATTATTTTTTTTAACTTTAAACCCAAGTTTTTTCAGAATAATTTCAACATTACTCTCATCAATATCAATACCCGTAAGTTTTTTTACAATTTTATAATCAAATAATATTTCTTTATTTATTTTTTTTTGAGCAATAGAAACTATATTACTACAAGATCCTCCACATATGTCATTAATGAGTTTAGATGCATAAATTATTCCAACTTCAGGAGAATTAAAATCTAATCCTCTTTCAAATCTATACCTTGCATCAGAATTAATATTAAGATACCGTCCTGTTTTAGCAATAGAAATTGGACAAAAAATTGCTGCTTCCAAAAAAAATTCAGTAGTATTTTCGTCAACACCCGTTCTCAAACCACCCATAATGCCTGCAAGATCATCTACCCCTTTTTTATCACAAATAACTAACATTGAATTATCTAGATCATAAGTTTTTCCATTAAGTGCGTAGAACTTTTCTCCTTTTTTAGAATTTCTAACAGTAAGAGTGTTACCATTAATTTTTTTAGCATCATAAGCATGCAAAGGACGGCCAATATCCATCATCACATAATTTGTTACATCTACTATAGAAGAAATTGGCCTTAAACCTACAGCAAGTAATCTATTAACCATCCAACGAGGGGATTTTATGTTTTTTACATGTCTGAAACATCTTCCAAATATTGAAGGACATAAGTTATTTTTTTCATCAGGAAGGTTAACTTCCCAATTTATAGAAGAATTAAATTCATCATTTAAATTATTTAACTTTAAAGGTATTAATTCTCCGACACCCAAAGCTGATAAGTCTCTTGCTATTCCTCTAACACCTAGGCAATCTCCTCTATTTGGAGTAATTTCAATTTCAATTACAGGATCATCAATACCCAAGTAATTAGAAACATTGTCATTTAAATCTATGTTGTCAGGTAGTTCAATAATTCCATTATGATCATCTGAAATCTCTAATTCTTTTTCAGAACAAAGCATTCCATTAGACTCAACGTCCCTGATAACTGCTTTTTTTAAAGTTAAATCTATACCACCAATAAAAGTCCCTGATGGAGCAAAAACATATTTTTTATTTACATTAACATTTGGTGCTCCACAAACAACTTGCGTTTGTGCTTCATCAAATTCAATGGTACAAACATTCAGTTTATCGGCATTTGGATGTTTTTTTACATCAATTATCTTTGCAACTTTTAATTTATTGACATCTGTTTTATAGGTTTTGAGATTACTAACTTCCAATCCAATTTTATTTAAACAATCAACTATTTCATTTACATTCGCTGATGTATTCAAATGATCTTTTAACCATGAAAAAGTAAATTTCATGAAAATATACCATTTAAGCCAGAATGTAAATTTACTTCATTAATACCAAGGAACCCGTAATGTTTTAACCATCTTAAGTCACTATCATAAAAAGGCCTTAAGTCTGGTATATTATATTTTAACATTGTTAGTCGTTCCAAACCCATTCCAAAAGCAAATCCTTGATATTTACTCGGTTCAATACCTACACCCTCTAGAACCTTTGGGTGTACCATTCCTGATCCTAATACTTCAAGCCAGGCATCTCCTTGTCCAATGTCAAGTGTTCCATCAGAGAGTTTTTTATAACCTATATCAACTTCAGCTGATGGCTCAGTAAACGGAAAGAAACTTGGTCTAAATCTAACAGAAAGGTCATTACTATTAAAATAGACTTTTAAAAATTCAATTAAAGTTCCTTTTAAATGACTCATATTTATATTTTCTCCTATTACTAATCCTTCACATTGGTGAAACATTGGAGAATGTGTAGCATCGTGATCAGATCTGTAAGTCCTTCCAGGAACAATTACGCGAATTTCTTTTTCTTTATCAATTTTAATTTTTTCTAAAGTTCTTATTTGAACAGGACTAGTATGCGTTCTTAATACTTTTCGTATACCTTTTGAATTTGGTTGAAGATAGAATGTGTCATGTTCTTGTCTTGCAGGATGTTCAAAAGGAATATTTAAAGCTGTAAAATTATAATAATCAGTTTCGATATCAGGGCCTTCTTCTATATAAAAACCCATATTCGCAAAAATAGCCGATATTTCATCAATAGTCTTAGATAAGGGGTGTAATGTACCATATTGATCATTATCATTCTCTAGCGTAATATCTATTTTTTCATTTAAAAGTTTTTGTTGTATTAATTTATTATTTAAAAAAAATTTTTTTTCTTCAATTTGATCAATTAATTTTTTTTTAACTACATTTAGTTTTTTTCCAATTTCAATCTTTTCAGATTGATCAAAATCTTTCATTTGTTTTAAAAAAGATGTAATTATCCCTTTTTTTCCCAGATAAAAAACTCTGAGTTCCTCTAATTCATTTATGTTTTTTGATTTGCTGATTTTAGAAATAGATTCTTCAGCAAGTATTTCAATTTTATCTTTTATATCATCACTCATAAAAATATATGATTAAATAAAAGTTACTTTTTAACTTGATCTACCAATAATTTGAATGCATCTGGTTCGTTTACAGCTAATTCTGAAAGTACTTTTCTGTCAAGCTCAATACCTTTCTTTTTTAAACCATTTATAAATATAGAATATTTCATATCGAACTGTCTTACACCTGCGTTTATTCTTTGTATCCAGAGAGATCTGAAATTTCTTTTATTAACTCTTCTATCTCTATATGCATAAGCGCTGGCCTTTTCTACAGCTTGCAGAGCAACACCAAACAATTTTCTACGGGCACCATAATAACCTTTTGCGGCCTTTAAAACTTTTTTATGTCTAGCGTGCTTAGTAACACCTCTTTTAACTCTTGACATTGAATAACTCCATTAAGAATAAGGTAAGAATTGTTTTACTATTTTTGTGTCAGCATCACTAAGAATCATTGTTCCTCTCGCTTGCCTCTTCATTTTTGGAGACCTTCTTCTAAGATTATGACTTAAAAATGCTGCACCAGATTTTATTTTACCAGAAGATGTAACTTTAAACCTTTTTTTTGCACCACTTTTTGTTTTCAATTTAGACATAAATAACTCTCCAATTTGCTTATATACAATGGTAATAAACTAATCAACAATAAATATACAAATTTTTATTTAGGAGCTAAAACCATAACCATTTGTCTTCCTTCCAACTTTGGTAATGCCTCAATTTTACTAAATGCATCAGTTTCATCTTTTACTCTGTTAAGAACATTACTACCAAGTTCTTGATGAACCATTTCTCGACCTCTAAACCTTAAAGTGATTTTGACTTTGTCGCCATTTTCAAGAAATTTTTTAACTGATTTAATTTTTACATTAAAATCATGAGAATCTATATTAGGACGCAACTTTATCTCTTTAACATCTATGGTCTTTTGTTTTTTTCTAGCTTCATTTTTTCTTTTTTGCGATTCATATTTGTATTTACCATAGTCTAATATTTTACATACAGGTGGTGAGACATTTGGCTGTATTTCAACTAAATCAAGTCCAATTGAACTTGCTGCTTTTAATGCATCAGTTATTGATAATATACCTAATTGTTTACCTTGGGAATCTATACATCGGACATGTTGGGCTGAAATTAATTGATTTATTCTTGGTCCATTTTTAGCTGAAAAGCTAGGTTTTGAGTCGTTTATACTAATTTCTCCTATTAATTATACTATAAAATATACTTTTTAAAAAAATTTTCAAATTAAATCTGGAGGTCTTGCCTCTACCTTAATTTCTTCAATTAAATCTTTAAATAATTTAAAATCTTGTTTTTTTGATCCTAGTCTTCGTATTGCAACTGTTTTACTATTTTTTTCCTTTTCACCTACAATTAATATAATTGGACAACCATTTTCAGAATGTTCTCGAATTTTATATCCAATTTTTTCATTTCTAAGATCAACATCACATCTTATTTTATTAGTTTCTAAGTCATTTATTAATCCCAAAGCATAATCATTTGCTTTTTCAGTTATTGTACATACTAAAACTTGAATAGGCGTCAACCATAGTGGAAATCTACCAGAGTACTGTTCTATTAATATACCTAACCATCTTTCCATAGAACCTAAAATAGCTCTATGTAACATTACTGGATTTTTCTTCTCTCCTGTTTGATCAATATAAGTGGCGCCAAGTCTTTCAGGTAAAACAAAATCCATTTGTAATGTTCCACATTGCCACTCTCTTCCAATCGCGTCAATTAAAACGAACTCTAATTTCGGACCATAAAATGCCCCTTCACCAGGATTTAAATCATAATCTAATTGTGCTTTATTAACAGCTTCTATAAGAGCCTTTTCGGCTTTGTCCCAAACTTTATCACTACCAGCTCTTACTTTAGGCCTATCAGAAAACTTTACTTTTAATTGATCAAAACCAAAGTCTTTATAAATATCTCTTAATAAATCACAAAAAATTAGTGATTCATCTGTTATTTGTTCATCAGTACAAAAAATGTGAGCATCATCTTGAGTGAACTGTCTTACTCTCATAATTCCATGGAGTGCTCCTGAGGGTTCATTTCTGTGACATGAACCAAATTCTGACATTCTAATTGGCAAATCTTTATATGATTTTAAACCTTGTTTGAAAATTTGGACATGTCCCGGGCAATTCATAGGTTTTAGAGCTAAGACTTTATTACTCTCACCTTCAACCATAAACATGTTTTCTTTAAATTTATCCCAATGACCAGATTTTTCCCACAATGCTCTATCAATCACTTGTGGTGTTTTAACTTCGTTATAATTATGAGTAGCAAGTTTTCTTCTCATATATGCTTCAATTTCAAGATATATTGACCACCCTTTTGGATGCCAAAACACTGATCCAGCAGCCTCTTCCTGCATATGGAATAATTGAAGTTTTTTTCCTAATTTACGATGATCTCTTTTCTCAGCTTCTTCTAACATTAGCAAATAGTTATCTAAATCGTTTTGAGTAAAAAAAGCAGTTCCATAAATTCTTTGAAGTGTCTCTTTATTACTGTCACCTCTCCAATATGCCCCAGCTAATTTAGTTAATTTGAATGCATGTCCAAGCATTTTGGTGGATTTAAAATGTGGCCCTCTGCATAAATCAATAAAATTTCCTTGCTTGTAAAATGATATCTCTTGACCATCTGGTATATCTTTAATTAATTCTAATTTAAATTTTTCTTTATTTTTTTTAAAAAAATTAACTGCCTCTTCTCGTGTCCAAACTTCTCGAATAATTTCTTCATTTCGATCAACAATTTCATGCATTCTTTTTTCAATTAGTTCTAAATCTTTTGGAGTAAAATTTTCTTTTTTGTAAAAATCATAATAAAAACCATTATCAATAGCTGGGCCAATAGTTATTTGAGTATCTGGATATAATTCTAAAACTGCTTCTGCCATCACGTGAGCAGCATCGTGTCTTAAAACTTGAAGTAAATCTTTATTGCCTTTTGTAATTATTTCCAAATCACAATCAAAATCAATTGATCTGTCCAAATCCCATAATTGGTTATTAACCTTAGACAGAATAGCATTTTTTTTTAAGGATATTGATATCTCTCCGGCAATATCAGATGGAGTGATTTTATTAGGGTATGATTTAATATCCCCACTTGGTAATTTAATATTAATATTATTTGTCATAATTAATTGTAATTATCTATGCAATTTTTATACAAATTTAAAGTATCAGTACACATTTTATCTAAACTAAATTTTTCTTTTAAAATTTTTATTGCTTTATTATTTATGATTTTACGTTGAGTTTTATTCAATTGTAATGCAGTTTCAATTTTTTTTCCTAACTCATTTACGTCTAAGGGTTTTGCTAAAAGGCCTGTTTCATTATCAATAATACTCTCAGATATACCTCCATGATCAAAGCCTATTGCTATTTTTTTTAAAGCTTGAGCCTCTATTATTATTCTGCCGAACGGTTCTGGATCAATAGATGGCACTACCACAATGTCACTTAACACAAAAGCTGATTGAATATCATTTGTAGATTTTGTTAATTTTACTTTATTTCCAAGATTAAGTTTGGATATTTGTTTATAAATATCTCTTTTGAAGCTTTCATCCCCATCTAGAGCACCTACCAGAAAACATTGATAATCTATTTTGACTTTTGATAAAGCTTTGATAAATATTAAATGCCCTTTCCAAGCTTTAGGTCTTGAGGCCATTAAAATTACAGGACTGCCATCTCGAACTCCTAATAACTTAGCTTGGTTCACTATTCTAGTATTTGAAATATTATTTAGATTAAAGTTTTCCAAATCAACACCTCTATATACAATCACCACTTTATCTTTTATATTAGGAAAAATATTTACAATATTATCCTTAATGTGTTTTGAGATTGCTATTATCACATCACCTTTGATTAAAATACTATTATAATAATTTTTTAAAAAATTCTGATTCCTAAATCTACCATGTACAGATGTAACGAATGGAATTTTTAAATTCTCTGCTATTGGATATGTAATCCAAGCTGGAACCCTTGAACAGACATGAATCAAATCAACTTTTTCTTCATTAATAATTTCTTCTACTTTTATTCTTATTTTTTTCCATTTCAGAGGATTCTTTACATGAATATCTACTTTATATAAAATTCCTCCATATCTTGAGATTAAATGTTCATAAATTCCACCAGAAGAAATTACAATTGATTTATTCTTATTTTTTACAAGAAATTTTGATGTTTCAATAACTCCTCTTTCGACTCCACCATTGTTGAGCGCAGGAACTATTTGTAATATTACTTTGTTATTTAACATATTCTATGCAATCTATATACATGACAAAATTTTTAAAAACAAATTATAATCGAACCATTGCATACAATAAAGTTAATGGAAAGAAATTAGGAATAGTTTTCTTATCAGGATTAAAATCGGACATGACTGGTCAAAAAGCTATTGCTCTAGAAGAATGGGCAATAGAAAATAATCACTCATTCCTAAGATTTGATTACTCAGGTCACGGATTTTCCTCTGGTGAATTTAAAGATTTTGTAATAAGTGACTGGATACTTGATGCTAAAACTGTAATTACTAAGTTAACAAACGGTCCACAAATACTAATTGGTTCTTCTATGGGCGGATGGATTATGTTAGCTTTAGCCAAAAATAGATCAGTTAATATCCACTCTTTAATTGGCCTTGCAGTAGCACCAGATTTTACAAAAACCCTAGTTTGGGATACTTTATCGCCACAAAAAAAAGAAGAAGTCATTTACAATAATAAGTTCTCATTAAATGAAGATTTAGAAATTAGTTACAAATTTATTCAAGATGGAGAAAATAACCTTGTGTTAAACTCTCCAATTGAATTTGAGGGTAGTATTTATCTATATCATGGAATGATGGATAATGAAGTACCATTTAAACTTAGTGAACAAGTTTTAGATAAAATAACTATTTCAAATGATGTTAAATTAATCCTTGAAAAATATGGGGAACATAGATTGTCAAAAGTCAAAGAAATAGAAACAATCAAATCACTTTTAAATCAAATTTCAAATAATTAATAATCTAGTTTCAGATAATCGGAATGAGGATTTAATCCTACAATCCTATCTGCTAGTATTTTTTTAAAACTTGGCCTTGATTTAACAATTGAATATAAATTTTTCAATTTTTCAAAGTCAAAAAAATTTAATTCATCTATATAGTCTAAAACTGTCAAACTAGCCCCATAAAATAAATCTACGTAACTTAAATTATCATCAACAAAAAAATCATTATCTTTAATTATAAAATTAAAATATTGCATATGATATTTTAGATTTAATCTAGCATTTCTAATTAATTGACTACTGGGTATGGAGTTTTTTTCAAATCTCTTAAAGACTTTTTCTTTTAATAATGGAATTATAACTTCATTTTTAAAATTAGTCTCAAACCAAAAAAGTAGTCTTCTAATTTCATTTTCATTCTCTCTAATCATTAATTTTGGTGGAAGCATCAAATTTTGAAGATACTCTACAATTACTAATGACCCAACTACATTCTCATTAAAAGATGTATTTAAAGTTGGAAAAAACCCACCGGGGTTCTTTAATAGATAACTTTCGCTTGGATCAGAAAAATTTTCAATAAATAAATCAAAATCTACTTTTTTTTCATATAGTACAATTCTTACAAACCTTGATGAAGGACATAAGAAATAGTGAAATAATTTATTCATTTGTGAAAGATAGTTTATTTCTCTTTAAGAAAATTATCTATTCGTTCTGCGCATTTCCGTCCTTCACTAATAGCCCAAACGACTAGTGATTGTCCCCTTCTACAATCACCTGCAACAAAAACTTTATCAGATGATGTTTTAAAACTTGTCTCATCAGCTTCAACATTACCTCTCTGGTCTAGTTTTAAACTTAAATTATTGACTAAACCTTCATGTATTGGGTGAACAAATCCCATTGCAAGCAGAACAAGATCGGCTTCAATTATAAATTCAGAGTCTTCTACTTCAATCATTTTCATCGATCCGTCTTCGCCTTTTTTCCATTCAACTTCTACACAAAGAAGTTTGGAGACCTCACCACTTTTATTACCTTCAAATGATTTGGTTAAAATTGACCATTGTCTTTCACAACCTTCTTGATGAGAACTAGAGGTTCTTAATTTCATAGGCCAATTAGGCCATGTTAATTGTTTATTTTCGTTAATTGGAGGTTGAGGTAACAATTCTAACTGATGAACAGATGTTGCACCTTGTCTATTTGAAGTACCAACACAGTCAGAACCAGTATCACCTCCACCAATAACAAGTACTTTTTTTCCTTTTGCTGAAATAAGCGTATCTTTTGAAATTGTTTTTCCAGACACTATATCATTTTGTTGAGATAGAAAATCCATTGCAAAATGAATACCCTTTAAATTTCGACCTTTAACTTCTAAATCTCTTGGAACTTCACTGCCAATACATATGGAGACTGCATCAAAATTATCAATTATGTGATTAGTAGAAATATTATTACCTATTTCACTGTTAGTTTTGAATTGAACGCCCTCTGATTGCATTTGTGCCATTCTTCTATCAATTAATGTCTTTTCCATTTTAAAATCAGGGATCCCTATTCTAAGAAGACCACCAATTCTTTCATTTTTTTCATATACTACAACACCATGTCCTAATCTTGCTAATTGCTGTGCACATGCTAATCCAGCTGGTCCAGAACCAATAATTGCTACTTTTTTATCAGTATGTTTTTTTGGGAGTTGGGGCTTTATCCAACCTTTTTCCCATCCATAGTCTACAATTGAACATTCAATAGTTTTTATTGATACAGGATTATCTGTCAAATTAAGGGTGCATGCAGCTTCGCATGGAGCAGGACAAATTCTGCCAGTAAATTCTGGAAAATTATTGGTTGAATGTAATGTGTCTAATGCCTTTTTCCATTCATGCTTATAAACTAAATCATTCCAATCAGGTATAAGATTGTTAACTGGACACCCTTGATGACAATAGGGTATGCCACAGTCCATGCATCTAGAACCCTGTTTAGAAACTTCTTCATTAGTTAAAGGAACAATAAACTCCTTAAAATGTTTAAGTCGATCTTTGGGATCTTCATAATTTCTCTCTTTTTTATCAATTTCTAAAAATCCTGTTGGATTACCCATTTTATTCTCCTACAACCTTACTCATATTTTCTTTTTTATAACTTGTAAGAACACGTTTAAATTCAGTTGGCATAACTTTTTTAAAATTAGAAACCTCCTTATCCCAATTACTTAAAATATTCTCACCTTTTTCGCTACATGTCATCTTAACATGATTTTGTATTATTTTTTTTAATCTAATCTCATCAAAATCTAACAAGTTTTTATCAATTAATTCCTCATTAAAATCATCATTTAAATTTGCTCTCTTTAATATATCTACTTCTACCATTGCCATATTGCATTTTTTAATAAATTCATTGTCTTTATCATATATATATGCAATTCCTCCAGACATTCCAGCTGCAAAATTTCTTCCAGTTTGACCTAAAATAACAACTACACCACCTGTCATGTACTCTGCACCATGATCACCACAACCTTCAACAATGGCAGTTGCTCCAGAATTTCTCACGGCAAATCTTTCACCAACTACGCCATTAATATAACACTCACCTGAAATAGCACCATAAAGCAGAGTGTTTCCAGCAATAATATTTTGATCAGAAACTAATTTGCTATTTATATTTTTTTTGATTGATATAATCCCACCTGACAATCCCTTGCCAACATAGTCATTGGCATCACCAGATAAATTTAATGTTATTCCTTTGGCTAACCAAGCGCCAAAACTTTGACCCGCATTACCAGAAAAATCTATATTTATGGTATTTTTTGGTAACCCTTCATAACCATATTTTAAAGCAACTTGTCCTGACAACATTCCTCCAACAGTTCTGTCTATATTAAAAATGTTATATTTTAAATTAACTCTTTTTTTATTTTCTAAAGCATCTTTGGAATCTCTAATGAGAGTATGATCTAAAACTTTCTCAAGGCTGTGATCTTGTTTCTCATTATTATAAATACTTACATTCTCTTTATTTTCTATTTCAAAAATGACATCAGATAAGTCAAGATTATGGGCTTTCCAGTGGTTTTTTGCTACTTCAAAATCTAAGTATTTTCTATGTCCAATTAGGTCATCAAATTTTTTAACTCCAAGGTCTGCCATAATTTCTCTGACTTCATCAGCTATAAATACAAAAAAGTTAACGACATGATCAGGTTGACCTGTAAAATTTTTTCTTAATTCAGGATCTTGAGTTGCAACCCCTACTGGACAAGTATTTAGATGACATTTTCTCATCATTATACATCCCTCGGATATTAATGCCGCAGTAGCAAAACCAAATTCATCAGCACCCAGAATTGCTCCAATCACAACGTCTCTACCTGTTCTCAATCCACCATCAACTTGAACTGCTATTCTACCTCTTAAACCATTTGTTACTAAAGTTTGATGAGTTTCTGATAAGCCTATCTCCCAAGGACCTCCAGCATTTAAAACTGAGGTTAACGGGCTGGCTCCAGTTCCACCATCATGCCCTGAAATTGTAACATGATCAGCATGTGCTTTACTTACTCCAGCCGCTACAGTGCCAACACCTACCTCAGAGACAAGCTTTACAGAAATTCTGGCTTCAGGATTTACATTTTTTAAATCAAATATAAGTTGAGCTAAATCTTCAATTGAATAAATATCATGATGAGGCGGTGGTGAAATCAGTCCAACACCAGGAGTTGAATGTCTAACTTTAGCGATAAATTTATCAACTTTATGTCCTGGCAATTGACCTCCTTCACCAGGCTTAGCTCCTTGAGCCATTTTAATTTGAATATCCGTGGCATTAACCAAATACTCAGTTGTCACGCCGAATCTACCGGATGCAACCTGCTTAATTCTTGATTTCATTGAATCACCATTTGGTAGTTCTTTAAATCTTGATGGTTCTTCACCGCCTTCTCCAGTATTTGATCTCCCACCTAATCTATTCATAGCGATCGCAAGAGTAGAATGTGCTTCTGTAGAAATAGAGCCTAAAGACATAGCACCAGTTGCGAATCTTTTTACAATTTCAGATGTTGGTTCAACCTCATCTATGTGTATTGGTTTGTTTATATTTTTAAACTTGAATAAACCCCTGAGACTTTTAAAATTTTCTGTTTGATTATTAATCTTATTAGAATATTTTTTAAAAATAGAATAATCAGCACTTCTAACTGCATGTTGAAGCATTCCAATTGTTTCTGGTGTCCATACATGGTTTTCACCGTTTAGTCTAAAACTAAGATCACCACCTATATTTAAAATATTATCATATTCAAAATTATCTTTAAATGCGTTAAAATGTCTATCTTCAGTTTCACTTTGAATTTCTCTAAGGTTTACACCCTCAATTCTGGTTGCAGTACCAGTAAAAAATTTTTCTACTACATTCGAACTAAGTCCTACTGCATCAAAAATTTGAGCACCACAATAAGATTGAAATGTAGATATCCCCATTTTAGACATAACTTTAAGCATGCCTTTATTAAGAGCCTTAATATATTTTTTGGATGCCTCATCTTCTAAAACATTAATTTTACTTTTTGAAATGATGTTTGATAAAGTGTAAAAAGCAAGATATGGATTTATAGCTTCAGCTCCATATCCAGCAAGAAGACAAATATCATGAACCCTTCGAGCCTCACCAGTTTCAACTACAATACCTACGTCTGTTCTTAAACCTTTTTTTATAAGGTGATGATGAACAGCTCCAGTTGCTAATAAAGCAGGTAATGCAATGTGATCTTCATCAACCTTTCTATCTGACAGAATTAAAATATTATAGTCATTTTCACTAACTGCTTTTTCAGCCTTGCTACATAAAGAAGAAATTATACTATCAATATTACCTGTATTTTTGTCTTTTTTATAGCAAATACTCAAGGTTAATGTTTTAAATGATCCGCTTAAATGATTTTCAATTCTTCTAATTCTCTCTAGATCTGTATTCGTTAATATGGGTTGATCAACTTCTAATCTTTTTTGTTTACCACCAGATGTTAGATCAAGTAAATTAGGTCTAGGGCCAATAAAACTGACCAAAGACATAACAAGCTCTTCTCTAATGGGATCAATAGGTGGATTAGTTACTTGAGCGAAATTTTGAAAAAAATAATCATATAATAACCTACTCTTGTTAGATAATGCAGCTAATGGAATATCTCTACCCATTGACCCAATTGGATCTTCTCCAGATTTAATCATAGGCTCAAGAAAAAATTTTAAGTCTTCTTGTGTATAACCAAAAGCTTTTTGTAAATTTAAAAGTGATTTCTCATCTGGTGTCATTGGTCCAATTTCTTTAGGAACATCAGAGAGTAATATTTGGTTAGATTTAAGCCATTCTGTATATGGATGTTTTCTTTTCAGATCATCTTTTAAGTCTTCATCAGATATTATTTTATTTTTTTCTAAATCCACCAAGAGCATTTTTCCTGGTTGTAATCTCCATTTTTTTACAATCTTTTCTTCTGGGATTTCGGGAAGGACACCTACTTCAGATGCCATAATAATCAAATTATCATCAGTAACTATATATCTCGCAGGTCTTAATCCGTTTCTATCTAAGGTCGCAGCAATTTGTTTTCCATCGGTAAATGCCATTGCAGCTGGACCATCCCATGGTTCAATAAGTGCTGAATAATACTCATAAAAAGCTTTTCTCTCAGCGTCCATAGAGGCATTATCTTTCCAAGCTTCAGGAATCATAAGCATCATAGCGTGTGGTAGAGAGTATCCACCCATAACTAATAATTCTAGAGCATTATCAAATGTTGAAGAATCAGATGGTGAATTTTCAATAATAGGCCAAAGTTTATCTAAATCATCTCCAAGTGTTTTTGATTTCATACTGTGTTTTCTAGAATTCATCCAATTGATGTTTCCTTTAACAGTATTAATCTCACCATTATGGCATAAAAATCTAAATGGTTGAGCCAAACGCCAAGATGGAAAAGTATTTGTTGAAAATCTTTGATGAAACAGAGCTATTGCAGTTTCAAATTTAGTGTCTTGAAAATCAACATAAAATTTAGATAAATTTGGAGCTAAAACCATTCCCTTAAATACAATAGTTCTAGTTGAGAGTGATACGATGTAGAAATCTTCCCATTCTAACAAATTACTTTGATGAATTTTTTTATGAACAGTTTTTCTTATTACATACAGCTTTCTTTGAAAATGCTTCTCATCTTTACATTTGCTGCTTCTTTGAATAAAAAATTGTTTAATGATAGGTTTATTATTTATAACAGAATTACCTAGAACAGTATCTTCAGTTGGTACATCCCTCCAACCAATAAATATTTGACCTTCATCTGATATGGCTTGTTCAACAGCTTTTTGAGCAATACTTGATCTTGTTATGTCATTTGGTAGAAAAACCATACCAACAGCATAATTACCTAACTCAGGTAAAGAAATTTTCTGACTCTTAAAATAATCTCTAAAAAATTTATCGGGTAATTGTATAAGAATTCCTGCTCCATCACCAGCTAACGGATCGGCACCAATTGCTCCACGATGATCTAATTTGTGGACGATATCAAGGGCTTGATGAACAATTTCATGTTTTGGTTCATTATTGATATCAGCAATAAATCCAAAACCACAGGCATCTTTTTCAAAAGATGGATCGTAAAGACCTTTTTTTTCTGGGAAACCAATTCTTTTAAATATTTCTTTTTTCATACATCTACAATTCAGTTAATAATTTAAACTTTAATATCAAGATTTATTATATTAATAATTTCATAATGAAGAATTTATTCTAATATCATATTTTAATGGAAAAATAAAGTTTATGTCCCTAACTTTTTTAATCATATTATCAGTAATTCAAGGAATCACAGAGTTTCTTCCTATATCATCTAGTGCACATTTGATATTAATTCCATTTTTTTATGAAAATCCTTATCAAGGAAGATCTTTTGATGTCTGCTTACATTTCGGATGTCTTTTAGCTGTTTTATATTATTTAAAAAAAGATTTAATTTTTTATATGAAAAATCTTTTTCATATTAAAAACAAATCTTTAAGCATAATGTTTATAAAATTGATGTTAATAGGTACCATTCCAGTCATAGTTTTTGGTACATTCATAACTTTAATAAAACTAGATTTCGGCAATGCAATTATTTTAATAGGATGGACAACTCTTATATTTGGAGTTTTATTAGGTTTATCTGATTTTAAAAAAATAACAAAAAAAGAAATTAATTTAAAAGATGCCTTTTTAATAGGCGTATTTCAAGCATTAGCAATAATACCTGGTGTTAGTCGTTCAGGAGCGGCAATTACTGCTGGAAGATTTCTCGGATATAATCGCTTTAATTCTTCCAAATTTTCTCTATTTCTATCTATTCCAGTTATTATTTCGGCAACTATTTTAGAAACAGTTCAATTATCAATTAGAGAAGATTTTATTTTTATTGAAGAATATTTTATTGGAATTGTTCTAACTTTTCTTATTGCGCTAACTACAATTAAATTATTCATGAATTATATAGAAAAAATGTCTCTAAATATATTCGTTGTATATAGAATTTTTCTAGGTTTAGTGATCTTATTTTTTGCATATTTAAATTAACTGTAAAATTTTATTAATTCTTTCAGTTTAGTCTCTAACAAAACTGGTTTAATATTTAAATCCTCTAAATTTGGAAAAAGTCCATCTGATATATTGTCTTTTAAAAGAAGTTTCATTTGATCATAAGTAAATGGAGGGTTTGGCAAATTCTGTAAAAACAAACCTGGTAACATCATTAATTTTGGGCTTACCTTAATCAAAATTCTTTTTCTTTCTAAAAAAGATAATAAAATTTTAATCAATTCATAAAAAGAATATTGTTTTGGACCATAAATATTGAAAGTTTTAGAATTATTTTCGTTAATTTTAAGTGTTTCAATAACTGCTAATGAAACATCATCTACATAAACAGGTTGAAACATAGTACTAGGACCAATTATTGGTATAATTGGTGCAAACTTAGATATCTTTGAAAAAAGGCCAAAAAAATTATCGCCATTTCCATAAATAATAGAGGGTCTTAATATTATAGAGGATTTAAAATTTCTCCTTATATTTTCTTCTCCAAGTGCTTTTGTGGATGAGTAAACACTAGATGAATCTTTTGTTACACCAAGTGCTGAAATGTGAACAAATTTTTTTGTATTATATTTTTTGCATAATTTACTTATCATCTCAGGCAAAAAATTATGAATTGTATCAAATTCATTTTTATTTTTTTCGTATAATACTCCACATAAATTTATTACTGCGAATTTATCTTCAATTAATAATTCTAACAAACCGTCTTCAAAAATATTTCCAGATATTATTTCTAATTGTCCAGGATACCCGGAAACTTTTAAAGACTTAATTTTGTTTGAGTTCCTTGTTAATATAACCACCCTAGCTCCGTGAGTTAAGAGTTTCTTTGTAATCGATTTGCCAACGAAACCAGACCCACCAAGAATTAAGAATTTTTTATTTTTAAGAAAGTTTTGCATTCAAATTTACTCTAATTTATATTAATCATATTGCAATGAATTATAAATTATACAAAAATGATTTTCCAGCAACATTAAATTTTAAAAAAATTGTTGCAATTGATACTGAAACTATGGGTCTAAATCTTAATAGAGATAGACTTTGTCTAGTTCAAATTTGTTTTGGTGACAATGTTGCTCATTTAATACAATTCTCAAAGAATTCTAAAAAAAAACCTACAAATTTGATAAAGCTACTACAAGATAAAAATATCACGAAAGTCTTTCATTATGGAAGATTTGATTTAGCTATATTAAATAAGAATATATGTTCAGTTAATGGCCCAATATATTGTACAAAAATAGCTTCTAAATTAGCTAGAACATTCGGCGCAAAACATAGTTTAAAGGATTTGTGTAAAGACCTGCTAAATATTGAACTTGATAAGTTTAATCAAACCTCTGATTGGGGGGCTAAAGAATTATCTAAAGGTCAATTGTCCTATGCAGCACAGGATGTTTTATTTCTACATAAATTAAAACTTAAATTAGATGAAATACTACTCAGAGAAGGTAAATTAGATCTAGCAATTGAATGCTTTGAAAGCCTGAAAATCCGCGTCAAATTAGACCTAGAAGGTTTTCAAGAATTAGATATTTTTGCTCATTAAGATGGAATTTAAATTTAATGTGAAATTTATTTTTATTATTTTGATCATTTTAATGACAGCTATTCTTGCATTTAATTTTATTAATAGAAACAAACAAATTAACTCAGATAATATTAAAACTATTGATACATCCAAAGAAGGCAAAACAGTTGGTGTTAATATTGAACAGAATCAACCAAATGGTGAAAAAATTGAAATTTTTGCAGATTTAATGGAAGAAAATAAAGAGAAGAAAATTATAAAATTGATAAACCCAATTACTAAAATCACAAAAAAAAGTGATGTAACAAAGATTACTTCAAAATATGGGTACATTGAAAATAATTACTCAAGGTTTAAACTTAATAAAAATGTTAATATTCATAATAGTAAAAAAAAATTTGAATTAAAAACTGAGGAGCTTTCAGGAATATTTAATACGGGTGACATGCATACAAATTCGCCGGTAAACATCCAAATTAGTAATTCAAAAATAATAGGGTCTAGTTTAACTCTTAAAAATTATGGAGAATACGTTAAAGTATTTGGTAAAGCTAAACTAATAATATATTGATATGAAAATAATTGATAAGAAAAAAATTTTTTATTTTTTAATAATAATTAATTTCGAAACAGCATTATCTAGTGAAAATATTAATCAATTTAAAGTTGAAGCAAATAAATCAATTGAGTATTTTGAAAAACAAAAAATTTACGTTGCATCAGGCAATGCTATAGCATCAAAAGGTAACCTGTTAGTAAAAGCTGAAAAAATTACAGCATTTATGAGCAAAACAAAACATTCAAATATTACAGATATAGAAGCAAGCGGTGACGTAATTATTAGTAATCAAGATACCAGAGCAAAATCTGACTTTGCTAGATATAATTTTAAAAAAAAATTTATTGTTTTAAAAGGTAATACTTTATCTATAAAATCAAAAAAATTTACAATACAATCAAAAAAAATCATAACTTTTGATGATATTAATAAAATTGCTTCTAGTGAAGGAGATGTGAAACTTCTATTAAACGGGCCTGTAACTATTTTTTCACATAGAATTAATGCTAATTTTGATAAAAAAAATAATGCCTTAATTTCAGCATTTGCGAGAGGTAATGTAAAAATAAAAACTAAATCAGAGACAGTTACTTGTAATTTCGCTAAATATAATAATAAAACTAATTTAATTTCTCTAAAAGGTAATGTAGTTATTAAGAGTGAAAAAAGTGTATTGACTGGCGAAAAAGGGTATATGAATTTAATTACACGTAAAAGTAAAATTGAAAGCAGTAACTCGAAAAGAGTAAAGGGTGTTTTTTCAGCAATCAATAATGAAGATTAGGAGACAAAACTGACAACTTTAAAAGAACAACTTGAATTTTTAAAACAAATACAAACAATTCAACCTATAAAAAAAATTAAAACTCAATATTCTGATAAAAGGTTAGTTGCTAGAAACTTAAGTAAGACTTATAAAAAAATTAACGTTCTTGATAATGCCAGTATTGATGTAGATATTGGAGAAGTTGTAGGCTTATTAGGGCCGAATGGAGCTGGTAAAACTACATGTTTTTATATTATTGTAGGTTTAATTAAACCCGATAATGGAAAAGTAAATATTGGAAAAACTGATATTACTGGCTATCCAGTTTTTGAACGAGCAAGAATTGGTTTAGGTTATCTTCCGCAGGAAATGTCTATCTTTAAAGGTTTGTCTGTTGAAGATAACCTTTTATCAATTATTGAAACCAAAGAATTTGATAACCATAAAAGATACCAAATACTCGAAGATTTACTTGTTGAATTCAATATTACAAAAATTAGATCTTCACTCGGAATTACTTTATCTGGAGGAGAAAGAAGAAGAGTTGAAATAGCAAGATGCATAGCTTCTAATCCGACGCATATTTTACTAGATGAACCATTTTCTGGTATTGATCCAATAGCCATTCAAGATTTAAAAAATCTGATAATGTACTTAAAACAAAGAAAAATAGGAGTTTTAATTACTGATCATAATGTGAAAGATACGTTAGATATAGTTGATAGAGCATATGTTTTATATGATGGAAAAATTATACTTAAAGGCAATCCTTTTGAAATAAAGAATGATCAAAAGGTTAAAAGTGTATATTTAGGTAAATCATTCTCTGTGTAGCGAAATATAACTTGACAAAATAATAAGCATAGTTAGGTATACATTACGAGTTAAGTAATGTTAGATCTAAAAGAATTATTAAATACGAATTCATTTTTGATGATTGATAAACCAACTAGTAAAAAAATGGTTTTTGACAAAATTTGCATCAAAGCTTTTGAAAAATACAATATTGAAAAAAATCTATTACTTAACAATCTGATTAAAAGAGAAAAAATAGGTGCAACTTCTATAGGTAATGGAATAGCAATTCCTCATGTCCAAAGTAGTAAAATATTTAAACCGTCTTGTATTGTTGCAATACTTTCAAAAGGTCTTGATTTTGATGCTTTAGATAACAATCCTGTAGATCTTGTCGTTTTTTTGATACTTCCTGAGGTAAGTAAATCTGAAAATTTGCAAATTCTAGCTCAAGTGTCTAGACTCTTACGGAACTCTGACATAACTGATAAATTAAGAGGGTGTAAATCAGAGGAAAGTGCATTTGCCATCATCTCACAACATCTTAAGGATAAAGCAGCTTAAATTACTATATTTAAGATTCTTTTGTTATAATAAAAATTTATAATTGAAGAAATTGCCTCTTTAGCTATTGAATTAAAACACTCATCAGTCCAACACAATGAATGAGGTGTTAATATTGTATTTTTTAAATTAATGAGTTCATTATTCTTTTCTATCGGTTCATTCTTCATAACATCTAATCCAGCACCTGCAATTTTATTTTGTTTTAATGCAGTAATGAGGTCATTTTCATTTACAACAGGGCCTCTTGACATGTTAATTAAATACGAACTACTTTTCATTTTGTTGAAAAAATTAATATCAATCATTCCTCTCGTATTTTCGTTAAGGTCACATAAAATAACTATAAAATCACTTAGATTTGCTATTTCATCAAACTCTACCTTATCAACACTTAAAGTTTTCATTTCATCTCTACTAACAAAAGGATCATAACATACAACTCTTTTAAATAGATCTTTTGAAATTTTAACAAACTCTTTTCCAATTCCACCTAAGCCAATTATACCAAGTGTTTTATTTATTAACCCAACTCCCATATAATTTGTTCTTTCACTCCAACGACCCCTCCTTAGCAAATTATCTTTAATTATAATTTTTCCTGCTAATGATAAAATCATAGTTAAAGAAGCTACAGCGACTGGCCTTCTAACAGCATGAGGGGTGTTAGTAAGTATAATTTTATTTTTTTTTAAAACGTCTAAATCTACCGAATCATATCCAACACCAAATCTTGAAACTATTTTAAGTTTATTATTTTTTGGGTTAATACTATTTCTTGTTATTTTTGGTGAATTTAATAAAATTGCGTCATATTTTGAAGTTTCTTTTTCTGATAAAGTTTGAATGCTAGGTTCCATCCATTCACAAAGAATTTGTTTTTCTTTATATATAACCTCTAAAGGCTCTTCTCCAAAACATGGATTACCATCACTAGTTAATAAGTCACCTGATATTCCTAAAGTAAATTGCATTAAGTTAACCTTCATTTTTTATTAAATTTGAAATTTTGTCTGTTAAAAGACTCATTTCTGTACCAACTGCTATAACATTAAATCCTAAATTAGAATAAAAATTCATCTCTTGTCTTGTAGATACCATTATACCTAGAGATTTTTGATATTTTTTTCCAATTTTAACAATTGTATTAATAGAATCTAAATACAATTTAGACTCAAATTGACCAGGAACTTTTAAAAAATTGCTAAGATCAAAATGACCAACCCATAAACAATCTACATCCTTAATTTTTGCAATTTCTTCTAAATTCTCCAAACCAGTTTTATTTTCTATCTGAATGATATTAATAAGTGTTTTATTTGCTTGTTCCATTACCTCAATCGGATTTTCTTTTTTATATTGGTTATGTGCAAAACCAAATCCAGCACCACGCCTTCCTAATGGTGGATATTTAGAAAACTTTACAATTTCTAACACCTCTTTTTGGTCGTTAACCATTGGTATCATAATTCCATGTGCACCTAAATCTAACGATCTGGATATATAATTATAACTAATTTCAGGAATTCTAATCATAGGGTTCAATCCTATGCCTTTTGAAATCAATGATAATTCTTTAAACTTATCTAAAGTAAGTCCTCCATGTTCCATATCATAAATCACAAATTCACAACCTGAATTCTTAATCACGTAAGGTATACCAGGTGAAAAAAAATCAAATATCATGGCACCTTTAATTGGCATTCTATTTAAAAACTTTTTTTTTAGATCCTCAATCATAAAATTGGCCCTCTAATTGTTAATAACCTAAGTCAAAATTAATTTTATTTTTTGGTATTTTACCAGCATGAATTAATTTTATAGCTTTTGCCACTTGTTTAGCAGCTGTTTCAACATTCGTTTCAGCGGAGACATGTGGCCAAATAACAATATTTTTACATCTCCAAAATGGATGAGTTTTAGGTAATGGTTCAACTCTGAAGACATCTAAAATTGCTAATTTTATTTTATTACCACAAAAATAAATTAAGTCTTTTTCATCTATATGCTCGCCTCTTCCTGCATTTATAAAACAAACTCCGTTTTTCATTTTAAAAAAAACATCTTTATTAAATATATTTTTCGTGTTTCTTGTAAGAGGCAATAAACATATATGTATATCACAATTTTCAATCATGTAATTAAACCCATCTTTAGAATGATAGCTTTTAAAAAACTTAAAATCCTTTTGTACCCTACTCCATCCTAAAATATTAAATCCTAGTGAGTTAAGATCTTTTGCAACAACTTTTCCTATTTCTCCTACTCCATAAATACCTATTTTAATTTTTTTGAAATCTAAACAATTTCTTGATTTATAAATTTTTTTAATTTGTTGTACTCTATAACCTTCATAATCTCTTATGAAGTTTAATATTGATAAAATCATCCAATGACTCATTGATTTTGCCATATAAGGATCAACAATTCTATAAACAGACATGTTTTTAACAAAATTAATATCATTGATAATATGGTCAACACCTTGCCCTAAAGATATAAGTGCTTTTAAATTTTTATATTTAGAAATTATTTCCATTGGTGCTTTCCATAATAATGCTATCAGAGCCTCGTGCGCTTGAGGGTCATCTAAGTGAATTAATTTGAAATCTTGATGCCATTTTTTTAAATTAATATTCCATAATTCAATTTGGTTTTTCGGAGTACCTTTTTGATAAAACAAAACTTTTTTCATAAGTTAATTATACATAATTAAAATTTTATTGAACTAATATTTATTATTAATCTAAAGTCTAGTTTAGAAGTTATTTTATGAAGATATATATGCGAAGTTTCTTCAAATTTATTAAAAAAATATTCTAATTGAAATATTATAATGAAGAATTTTGGTGGAGCTAAGGGGGCTCGAACCCCTGACCTCTACACTGCCAGTGTAGCGCTCTCCCAGCTGAGCTATAGCCCCATTTATTTAATCTTTATCTTCACCGTTGTTATCAATTTCATCAACGATTTCTATTGAAAAATTATCTTTCTGATCTAAGGCATCATCAGTAATTTCAATATCATCACTTTTACTACTGACATTTTTTTCCAAATCATTATTAATATCTTCAATATCACTATCATCATCAATTTCTAAGATTTCTTCATTATTTTCAATTGAATGAATATCTTCTTCAAATGTCTCATTTTCTTTTTTAGGGTTATTAGAAGCTGTATCATCTTCAATTTTCAAAGCTATACCTCTACCTTTCCTGCTTTTTAACAACAAATCTGGATCAAACTCAAATTCACATTTAGGACAAGTTATAGGATTTTTATTAAAATCGTAATATTTAATACTACATGACGGACAAACTCTTTTAATACCCCATTCTGGATTAGACATGTTTTAATCTCCATATTGTTTAAATAGGCTAGCAAACTTAATAATAAATAAATTAAAATAGCTTTTGATTTTTATTCTTTAACGCTTTAAGAATAAAAATCAAATGGTTTCTATATTTTCTATTAAATCAGAAAAGCTAAATGGTGAAATTTCTGTCCCTGGTGACAAATCGATATCTCATAGAGCATTAATACTTGGCGCATGCGCAGTCGGTAAAACAACAATTGAAAATTTGTTAGAAAGTGAAGATGTTTTTGCAACTTTAAATGCTTTAAAGTTACTTGGAGTATATATAAAAAAATATCAGAATTTTTGGGAAATTCGAGGAAATGGACTGGGTAGCCTAAGAAATCCAAGTCAAATACTTGATTTAGGCAATTCTGGAACAGGAGTAAGACTTTTAATGGGTTTGGTTTCAGGTTGTGATATAACTGTATCATTTACAGGAGATGTTTCTTTAAGTGCTAGACCAATGAAAAGAGTGCTTGTACCTTTAGGGCAAAGTGGAGCAGAAATTTCATCTAATGATTATAAGCTACCTGTAACAATTAAAGGGAATAAAATTCCTATCCCTATTAAATATACATCATCACTTTCTTCAGCTCAGGTTAAATCATGTGTTCTTTTAAATGGATTAACTTCAACTGGTAACACTTCATATTCAGAAGTTGTTAAATCTCGAGACCATACAGAAAAAATGTTACATTTCATGGGAGCTGAAATTTCTTCGAAAAATCTTAAAAATGGAACAAATAAAATAAAACTCATAGGTCTGCCATATTTAAAAGGAAAACATTTTAAAATTCCAAATGATCCCTCTAGTGCAGCTTTTCCAACAGCTGCAGCTTTAATCATTCCAAATAGTGAAATCAAAATTAAAAACGTTTGCCTAAATGATTTAAGAACTGGATTTTACAAAACCATAAGAGAAATGGGTGGAATTATAAGATTCATAAACAAAAAAAATGTCTCTGGTGAAGTGGTTGGGGATATTTATGTAAAATACAGCAAACTCAATGGTATTGTTGTTCCTAAAAAAAGAGTTCCTAGTATGATTGATGAATTTCCTATATTTTGTATAGTTGCCTGTTTTGCTGAAGGAGAAACAACAATGACAGGTATAGAAGATTTAAGAAATAAAGAGTCTGATAGAATTAATGAGATAGTTGAAAATTTAAAAAAATTTGGATTTTTTGTTAAATCTACAGCAAACTCTATTTCAATCATTGGAGACAAAAAGGTTAATCCAAAAAAACAAATTGTAATTGATTCAAAATTTGATCATAGAATTGCTATGTCTTTTTTATGTCTTGGTTTGGTAATGGAAAATGGTATTAAAGTAAAAAATGCTGAAACAATCAGTACTTCATTTCCAAGTTTTTATCAAATAATGAAGTCTTTAGGGGCTAATTTAAAAAAACAAAGAGATTAGAATGAAAATCGCTATTGATGGTACTGCCGCATCAGGAAAAGGTACTTTAAGTGAAAACTTATCCAAAGCTTTAAAATTACCACGCCTTGATACTGGTCTTTTGTATAGAAAATTAGCTTTTCTATATATTAAATCCAAAAAATTAACTCCTTATCAAAATAATGTCGATAACACCTCTTTGAAAAATATTTTAAAAGATTTTGATTTGAACGATTTAGATCCAGAAACTTTAAAAAGCGATTTATATGGTAATTTTGCATCAATTATTGGAAAATCCAATTTTGTAAGAAAAAAACTTAAAATACTTCAAATTGATTTTGTTAAAAATATGAATAAAAAAAAGGGTGGGTGTATTTTGGATGGAAGAGATATTGGGACTGAGATTTTACCAAATGCCGATTTTAAGTTTTATTTAGACGCTCCACTTGAAACAAGAGCAAAAAGGAGATTTGAACAACTTTACTCTCATAACAAATCAATTGAATTGAAAAATATTTTACTTGATTTAGAAAAAAGAGATTTTAATGACAAATCAAGAGAAAATTCTCCTTTGATCCCATCAAAAGACTCTATTTTATTAGATACAGAATTCTTGAATCCTAACCAAGTATTAAAAAAAGCTCTTAAATATATTAAAAAATTTAAATAAATTAAAAGATATATTGTTTTTTTTTGAAAATAAACTATACAAATCAATAGTAACTGGAATGGAGTAAATTTTGACTGAATTATCTACTAAAGAAGCACCTAAATCCAAAACAGAATCATTTTCTGATTTATTTGAAAAAAGTTTTGAAAAAATAAAAAACCTTGAAGGTTCTGTAGTTGAAGGAAAAGTTATTTTAGTTGAAAAAGAAGCAATTATTGTTGATATTGGTCTTAAATCAGAAGGTCGAATTTTAAAAAGAGAATTTGGTAATGAAGAAAAGACAGAATCAATTAAGATTGGCGATTTAGTTGAAGTTTACATTGAAAGATTAGAAGACATTAATGGAAATACTATTCTAAGCAGAGAAAAAGCAAGAAGAGAAGAAGCTTGGGTTGAGCTAGAAAAATTTCATAAAGAGGAAAGAATTGTAACTGGTGTAATACTTGGGAGAGTAAAGGGTGGATTTACTGTAGATATTGACGGTGCAACTGCATTTCTTCCTGGTAGTCAAGTTGATATTAAACCAATTAAAGATTTTTATTCGATTATGAATGTACCTCAAAAGTTTCAAATTCTTAAAATGGATAAAAAAAGAGGTAATATTGTTATATCAAGAAGAGCTGTGTTAGAAGAAAATCGAGCTGAAGCTAGATCTGAAATAGTATCTAATATTCAAGAAGGGCAAACTTTAGATGGTATTGTAAAAAATATTACAGATTATGGTGCATTTGTTGATCTGGGAGGTGTAGATGGATTATTACATGTAACTGATATTTCATGGAAAAGAATAAATCATCCATCAGAAGCCTTAAAAATTGGAGATAATGTTAAAGTAAAAGTAATAAAATTTAATGACGAAACAAAACGTATATCACTTGGAATAAAACAATTAAACGAAGATCCATGGCAAAATATTCATGAAAGATTTCCTATTGGTTCAAAGATGTTTGGTGTAGTAACAAATATTACAGATTATGGTTCTTTTGTTGAATTAGAGGACGGAATAGAAGGTTTAGTTCACGTTTCAGAGATGAGTTGGACAAAAAAAAATGTCCATCCAAATCATTTGTTATCTTCATCTGAAAAAATAGAGGTGATGGTTCTTGAAATTGAGGAAGATAAAAGAAGAATTTCTTTGGGAATTAAACAATGTGTAGAAAATCCTTGGGAAAGTTTTAACAAAGAATTTAAAGTAAACCAAGAAATTGAGGGTGAAATAAAAAATATTACTAATTTTGGAATTTTTGTTGGTCTTAAGGGTGATATTGATGGGTTAGTTCATTTATCTGATATTAGCTGGGATGGGAATGGTGATGATCTTATTAAAGACTATAAACAAGGGACCATTTTAAAAACTAAAATCTTAGATATAAATGTTGAAAATGAAAAAGTTTCACTTGGTATCAAACAATTAACTGAAGACAAGTTTACTTCTGAATTAGAAAATATTAAACTTGGTGATACTGTGACATGCTTAATTAATAAAATTACTGACAATAATATTGATGTATCTATTGGAGACAATATAAAAGGCAATATAAAGAAATCTGACCTATCACGAGACAGGAAAGAACAAAGAACTGATAGGTTTGGAGTTGGTGATAAAGTAGACGCCACTGTTATTAAAATTGATAAAAAACTAAGATCAGTTAATGTATCTATTAAAGCGCGTGAAATTGAAGAAGAAAAACAAGCAATGGCAGAATTTGGTTCATCAGATAGTGGTGCTAGTTTAGGTGATATATTGGGTGCAGCACTTGAAAAAAAAAATAAAAATGAAAATAATTGAAATTATATATACATGACTAAATCAGAACTAATTCTTAAAATTACTAATAAAAATTCTTTTTTGTACCAAAAAGATGTTTATAAAATCGTTGACGCAATATTTAATACTGTTATTAGAGCATTGAAAAATGGTGATAGAGTTGAACTAAGAGGTTTTGGAACATTTTCAGCAAAAAACCGTAATGCCAGAATAGGAAGAAATCCAAAAACAGGTGATCCCGTAGCTATACCCAAAAAAAAAATGCCTTTTTTTAAAATGGGTAAGTCAATGAAAGAGAGAATAAATAGTTAATTCACTTTTATTTCAAATAAATGAAAATAAAAATTAAAATATGTGGAATTTCAGATCAATATAACATGTCAGTAATATCCAATCTGAAAGTTGATTACGTAGGATTAGTTTTTTTTGAGAAATCTCCACGAAATGTATCAATAGAAAAAGCTAAATTTATTTTAAAGTATTTAAGTAATTCAATAAAAATTGTTGCTCTAACCGTAAATGCTACAGATCAATTTTTAAGAGAGATAGTTGCTAATTTATCTCCTGACTATTTGCAACTTCATGGCGAAGAAACTCCATTTAGATGCTTTGAAATTAAAAAAAAGTTTAAAACTAAAATAATAAAAGCGATTAGTGCCAAGTCTGCTAAAAACTTAAATTATGAAATAAATAAATATAAATTTATAACTGATAAAATTATTATTGATTCTCCAAAAGAATATTTGCCTGGAGGTAATGGTAAAACATTCAATTGGAAATTATTAAAAAAAGAAAAAAGAAATGTAGACTGGTTGTTGGCAGGAGGAATAAATTTAAGTAACGTATCTAAAGCCATTAAAATAACAAAATCAAAAGGGGTAGATATATCTTCAGGAGTTGAAATATCAAAAGGTGTAAAGTCACCCCGACTAATTAAATCTTTTGTAAGAAAATGTAGGAATATATAAATTATGATTAATTTAAACACAAATAGTTTAAAAAATTTACCAGACTTCAATGGACGGTTTGGTAAATTTGGTGGAAGATTTGTCGCAGAAACCCTGATGCCATTGATTTTAAGTGTTGAAGATGCATATGAAAAAGCATCGAAAGATAAATTCTTTTTATCAGAACTCGATTTATATAGAAGAGATTATATTGGAAGACCTAGCCCTTTGTACTTAGCTAAAAGACTTACAGACTACTTTAAGGGTGCAAAAATATATTTTAAAAGAGATGAATTAAATCACACTGGTGCTCACAAAATAAATAACGTAATTGGTCAAATATTATTAGCCAAAAGAATGGGAAAAAATAAAATCATTGCTGAAACTGGTGCAGGTCAACATGGTGTTGCTACTGCTACAGCTTGTGCTTTGTTTGGTTATCAATGTGAAGTTTTCATGGGAGCATCTGATATCGAAAGACAAAAGCCTAATGTACAGAGAATGCATCTATTAGGCGCAAAAATACATCCTGTAAGTAGTGGCAAAGGAACCTTAAAAGATGCTATGAATGACGCATTGAGATATTGGGTATCAAATGCAAACACTCATTTTTATATAATTGGTACAGTAGCAGGACCCCATCCTTATCCAAAAATGGTAAGAGACTTTCAATCTATAATTGGAGAAGAGACAAAAAAACAAATTCTTGAAAAAGAGGGTAAATTACCAAATGCACTTATAGCTTGTATAGGCGGTGGTTCAAATGCTATAGGTTTATTCCATCCTTTCTTAGATGACACAGATGTAGAATTATTTGGTGTTGAAGCAGCTGGAAAAGGATTAAACTCTGGAGAACATGCATCTTCAATAAATAAAGGTAAAATAGGTATTTTACACGGGAATAAAACTTATTTATTACAAGATAAATTTGGACAAATTGAAGATGCCCATTCAATTTCAGCTGGATTAGACTATCCAGGTATTGGACCAGAACACTCATGGTTAAATGATATTGGAAGAGTGAAATATTTAACAGCTACTGATAAAGATAGCTTAAACGCTTTTCAACTTTGCTCCAAACTTGAAGGTATAATCCCTGCTCTTGAGCCATCACACGCTTTACATGTTACTGGAGTTCTTGCTAAAAAAAGAAAAGGTCAAGTACTTGTAATGAATATGTGTGGTAGGGGTGATAAAGATTTGCCAACAATCATACCAATTTTAGATAAAAAAATTAATGATAAGAATTAAAAATAAATTTCATGAACTAAAACAAAAAAAACAAAAAGCTTTTGGTGTATTTTTAACAGCTGGTTACCCATCCCTAGAATATTCAAAAGAAATTTTTAAGAAAATTCTTGATGCTAAGGTTGATTTTATTGAAATTGGATTACCATTTTCAGATCCAATGGCTGATGGTCCTTTGATTCAACATTCAAGCCAAATTGCTATACAGCAAAACATAGCTATACCAGAGTGCTTTAAAATTGTAGAAGAAATTAGAAAAATAAATGCTGATATACCAATTATATTGATGGGATACTACAATCCAATCCATTATTTTGGTAACTCAAATTTTATTAAAAAAGCAGTTTCATCAGGGGTTGATGGATTAATAATAGTTGATTTGCCAATGGAAGAGGATGATGAATTTTATAATTTGTCTTACGAGAATGATTTGCCTCTTATAAGATTAGTCACACCAACAACTGATGAAGCAAGGTTAAAAAAAATACTGAAAAATGCACGTGGTTTTATTTATTATGTCGCAATAACTGGTATAACTGGAACAAAAAGTGCTTTAGTAAGCGATGTTAAGAATAAAATTAAAGTTATTAAAAATATAACAAACCTACCAGTAATTTCAGGGTTTGGGATTAAAAATGCAATGGATGCAAAAAAAATGAGTTTAATATCAGATGGAGTTGTAATTGGGTCTTCTTTAGTAGAAAAAATTGACGCAGTTTATAAAAAGAAAAGTGGTTTAACAGAAATTTTTAAATTTTTAAAAAGTTTTAAATAGTTGTTTTGAGGTGTTAATTTGAATTGGATAACAGACAAAGTCTTACCAAAGTTTAAAGCATTAGTTAAAAAAGATGTTTCTGAAGAAATTCTTTGGATTAAGTGTAAATCATGCGACCAAATGATTTTTCATAAAGAACATGATAGCAATTTTAACGTATGTAAATCTTGTGGTTATCATGATTTTATGAAAATTGAAAATAGAGTTAAGCTACTCTTAGATATAGAAACAATTGAAAACATACAAATAAACGAAATTAAAGATGATCCTTTACAATTTAAAGATTTAAAAAAGTATTCAGATAGACTTAAAATTGCTCGAAATAAAACAAAATCTTATGATGCTATCTCTATAAAATATGGTCTAATTAATAAAAAGTCTTGTGTTTTACTTTTGTTCGATTTTTCATTTATGGGTGGTTCTATGGGCAGGTCAGTAGGAAATGCGATTATTAAAGCTGTGGATACTGCAATTGAAAAAAATTGCGCTTTACTAATTATACCTTCATCTGGTGGCGCTAGAATGCAAGAAGGCATACTTTCTCTGATGCAAATGCCAAGATCAATAGTTGCAATTCAAAAATTAAAAGAAAAACATTTACCATATATAGTCTTATTGTCAAATCCTACAACTGGTGGAGTTACTGCAAGTTTTGCAATGCTAGGAGATATACATTTAGCCGAACCTGGAGCAGTTATAGGTTTTGCAGGTAGAAGAGTAATTGAAGAAACAGTGAAAGAAAAATTGCCAAATGATTTTCAAAAATCAGAATACCTATACGAACATGGAATGATAGATAGAGTTGTTGAAAGAAAAAACCAAAAAGAAGAAATTGCACAAATTTTAGATTTTTTTCAAAAGTAAATTATTTTGGAATTCAATAACAAAATTAATAATTTATTGTATTCTATTAATAAATTATATCCAAAATACATTGATTTAAATTTGTTGAGACTTAAAAAACTTCTTCAGAAATTAGATAATCCACAAAATAAACTTCCACCTGTTATCCATATAGCTGGCACAAATGGAAAAGGGTCTACACTAATTTTTATAAAAAATATAATGGAAGAATATGGATTAAAAGTTCATTGTTATACATCACCTCACCTTATTCATTTTAATGAAAGAATTGTTATATCAAATAAAAAAATTCGTGATGATGATCTTTTCAACACATTAAATGAAGTAATTAAAATTAATAATAATGAAGAAATAACATTTTTTGAATTAACAACAGCAGTAGCATTACTTATTTTTTCAAGAAAAAAAGCTGATTTTTGCTTAATCGAAACAGGATTAGGTGGAAGATTAGATGCAACAAATATTATAAAAAAAAAAATATTAAATATAATTACTTCAATAGGATTAGATCATGAAGAATTTTTATCTCCTTACTTAAAAAATATTGTTATAGAAAAATGTGGTATATTAAATAAAAGTGTCCCAGTTATAATCTCTAAACAAAGTACTAATTATAAGAGTTATTTATTAAGAAAAAAAATTAAAGATATCAACTGTAAAATTTTAAAACTTAAATCTATTCCTAAGAATAGCTGTCTTGGATTATTAGGAAATCACCAAAAAATTAATGCTAAAACTGCTGTTACCGCTATAAAGTATGTTTTAAAAAATATTAAAAATGAAGTAATACAAAATGGTTTAAAAAAAACTATATGGCCAGGTAGAATTCAAAAAATATCATTTAAAAATAAATTAATAACGAATTCAAATGAAATTCTAATTGATGGAGCTCATAACATTGAGGGGGCAAAAATAATTAACAACCATTTAAATCAATTAAATATAGGTAAATGGAATTTTATATTTGGAATGATGAATAACAAAAAACCTGAAAAATTCTTAGATATAATTGAATCACATATTGAAAAAATTATTTTTGTTCCAATACAAAATCAAAAGAACTCTTTTCAGCCTGAAGAGTTAAAAATGATTTTTCAAGAAAAAAAATTTGAATCTTTAGTGAAAAGAGATTTAAAATCTGCTCTTAATTCGATTAATTCAAATAAACCATTATTTATTACCGGATCTCTCTATTTAATGGGAGAAGTTTTAAAATTATTTTCCTTTAAAGAATTAGATTTTTAATTTAGATACTCTCCTTAATCCATTCCTCTAATTGCGATTTAGGAACTTGTCCCATCATTTCAGCTTCTAGTTTGCCATTTTTAAATATCATCAAAGCTGGAATAGATCTTATATTAAACTCCTGAGCAGTATTAGGATTTTCATCTATATTTATTTTTGCAACTGTTATGTTATCACTCATCTCATTTGAAATTTCGTCTAAAGCTGGTGCAATAGCTTTACAAGGTCCACACCATTCAGCCCAAAAATCAACTAAAACTGGTTTTGATGAATCAAGAACATCATTTTTAAAATTTTTATCTGTTGTATTTAAAACTGGCATTTTTTTCTCCTATAAAAATTTAGCAGCGGAATAAACTTTTTCCATTTTTTGGATATATATATTTATTTCTTCAACAAAATTTAATTTTTCATTATTTTTTTCTATACTATACTTATTTCTTAAATCATCAATCTGTTTATAAGCTTTAGGAATAGTGAACCAAGAAACATCATCTAGTGTCATTATTTGTCCACCTATTTGTTTGTGAAATTTATTGAAGACTTCCATAGGTAGATTTTCAGGGGCTTCTTCATAAATAATTTTTTTTGCAAAAAATTCATATCTTTTGTCTTCAAATCTCTCAGATATTATGTATTTATCTTTCCAACTTGATAAATGAAATTCTTCCATAAGATTTTTGTCTTTATTGGATGGAAAGCCTCCAAAATACAAGCTTTCTTCTGCTAAAATGTCATTTTGTGGTTTAAGGTTTTCTTTATCTTGGTACTCTTCATCTAAAATTAATTTAACCCTTTCTATGAACTCTTTATTCGATCTTATTTGAGCTGATCTATTTTCAAACAAATCTTTTTCAGATTTACTGATATTATTAATTTCAAAAAAATAATTATTATTAAAAATAGATGGATGTTTATTATGACCAAGTGTTTTCAAAAACTTTGGTTTTTCTTTCATCCTTTTTTTTAATTCTTGATAAGTTAGCGACATAATTGGTTCTGGATCAATTGATAAATCATAACATTGTGGATAATTATAATTAGGATGATTACAAATATTTGTTACTAAAAGAGTTTTTATTTTACCAAAAGAAAATTCATTTAATGAAAAATTTTCATTAAGATTCATAAAATTATCTACATCTTTTTTGCTACAAGTTAATAATACTTGTTTCCATATGTCAAAATCACTTTTTTTTACAATCTTTGCTAAATCAATTGTAGCTAATACATCACCCATTGCATCATGAGCCTTATGATCAATTTGATTTTCTTTGGCCAAATCTTCCAGTTTAAAACTTGAGTTACCCTTAGAATTAATGATTGTTTTAAGATAATTATTATCATAATTATAAAATGATCTTATAACATTAAGAATATCACCTCTTTTATTCCCATCTAATTGTGTTACGTAGGCATTAAATAATGTTTTAAAAAAAGTTTTTCTTATAATCTCTTCATCAAAATTTATTGAATTATAACCAAAAAAGATAGCTGGAGACCAATTTTCAATTTTTCTTTTAATGTCTTTTGTTAAATCATAATGTGATAAATTTGTGTTTTCTAAATTCTTTATACTTGTATTATTTACTATCAAAGCCTCTGGTTCCGGAACAAGTCCAGTTTTTAATCTACATCTTGTTTCAAATCTATCTAATTCATTAAATTGTTCATCAACACAAACTGCACCAAATTGAATAATTTGTGACCAATCTTTATTTTTACCAGTCGTCTCTAAATCATAAAATACATATTTCATTTACAAGCAACTCATTATTTTTCTATCATCATAAAATTTTTTGGTAGATTGATAATAACATCTCTTTCATAATTTGTTTTACCAAAATTAATTTTAAAAATAATTGGGTCTTTAATTTTTTTTTCTAAAAAAATTGGCCACTCAACAAGTAAAATTTTTTTATCTAAATTATCTAAAATTCCTAACTCTAAAACTTCTTCATATGAATTTAATCTATACAAATCACAATGCAATATATCTACATCATCATTATATTTATATGTATTAACTATATTATATGTAGGACTAGAAACAAACTCTACAGATGTAAAAGATTTGATTATTTGTTGAGAAAAGTATGTTTTTCCAACACCCAAATCACCAAAAAGAAAAATACAGTGACCAGCTTTTATATAATTTACAAAGTCTTTTAAAAAAAGATTTACAGCTAACTTAGATCGAAAGTTTTTTTTTAAATCCATTAATATCTATAATTATCAGATTTGAAAGGTCCTGCTTTTGAAACTCCTATATAACTAGCTTGATCTTCTGATAATTCTGTTAATTTTGCACCTACTTTTTCAAGATGAAGTCGTGCTACTTTTTCATCTAAATGTCTTGGTAAAGTATATACTTTGTTTTGATAATTATCATGTTTTTGCCACAACTCGATTTGTGCTAAAACTTGATTTGTGAAAGAAGCACTCATAACAAAACTTGGATGACCTGTTGCGCAACCTAGATTCACTAACCTACCCTTGGCTAAAACAATTAATTTTTTACCGTTATTAAACTCAACTTCATCAACTTGAGGTTTAATCTCGTTCCATTTCATATTTTGTAAAGATTCAACTTGAATTTCTGAGTCAAAGTGCCCAATATTACATACAATTGATCTATCCTTCATATTTCTCATATGATCCAAAGTGATTACATCTTTATTACCAGTAGCAGTAACAAATATATCTCCTCTTTTAGATGCTTCTTCCATAGTACAAACTTCATATCCTTCCATCGCAGCTTGTAATGCACAGATAGGATCAATCTCAGTAACTATAACTCTCGCACCACCCTGCCTTAGAGATGCTGCAGAACCTTTACCAACATCACCAAAACCTGCTACCACTGCAACTTTTCCAGACAACATTACATCTGTTGCTCTTCTAATTCCATCTACTAAGGATTCTCTACATCCATAAAGATTATCAAATTTAGACTTAGTAACTGAATCATTTACATTAAAAGCTGGGAAAGGTAATTGCCCTTTTTCTGCCATTTGATGTAATCTCAACACACCAGTTGTAGTTTCCTCAGACACGCCCTTAATTGAATTTCTAACCTTAGCAAACCATCCTGGAGTAGATTTAAATCTTGTCATTAACTGTTTTTTTAAAGCTTCCTCTTCTTCATTACTCGGGGAACTCAAAACATCTTTGCCATTTTCTAATTCAGCTCCCAAAATTATATATAAGGTAGCATCGCCTCCATCATCTAAAATCATATTTGGGAATTCATCACTACCCCAATCAAAAATTTTATCCACATATTGCCAATATTCAGTTAATGTTTCACCTTTCTTAGCAAATACAGGAATATTTTTAGATGCGATTGCAGCTGCTGCATGATCCTGAGTTGAAAAAATATTGCAACTCGCCCATCTCAATGAAGCACCTAATTTTTCAAGAGTTTCTATTAAAACAGCAGTTTGAATTGTCATGTGAAGACAACCAGAAATTTTAGCTCCATTTAGAGGTTTACTTTTGCCATATAGTTCACGGCATGCCATTAAACCAGGCATTTCACTCTCTGCTATAGCAATTTCTTTTAATCCCCAATCAGATAATGATATATCGTTAATTTCAAAATTCTTCATTATTATTTCTTTTTAGAGATCTTATAGTTTTTGTCAATATTTATAAATTTGAAAGAATTTATTTGTTTAAAATTATATTAACTCGAGCACCAATTATTTTTTTGTTATCATTAATAATATTTTCTGCAAAAATGTCACCATTGTGGGCTGATATTATTTGTTTAGAAATAGACAAACCTAATCCAGAATGCTTTCCAAATTCTTTTTGATTAATTCTATCAGTATAGAATCTATTAAAAATTTTGTTAATAGCATTTTTAGGAAATCCTGGTCCATTATCTTCAAACAAAATAAAAATTTTTTTGCCTCTAGAAAAAACTATTATATTAATCTTACAATTTTTTCCAATTATAGATAGAGAGTTATCTATTAAATTATCAAAAACTTGAACTAGTTTATTACTATTTCCTAGTAATTGTATATCAGTTTCATTTTGGTCGTGGATAATTTTATACTTAAGTTTTGTTGCTCTTATTGAAATATAGTTTTTTAATAATTTAAAGAGATCAATGTTTTCAAATTTTGTTCTGACTAAGTCAGCATCTAATCTACTAGAAAAAGAAATGTCCGTTATTAACCTGTCAATTCTATCTATATCTTTAAACATTATTTCTATCATTTGTTTTTGATCTTTTTTATTTTTAGATTGGATAAAAGTTTCTGATGCTGAACGAAGTGAAGTAAGTGGGTTTTTCAATTCATGCGCTACATCTGCAGCAAATGATTCTATATCATTAACTCTCTTTTCAATTTCACTAATCATAGTTTCGAATGACTTTGTTAATTTTCCTATCTCATCATTATATTTAGGTATTTCAAAAAGTTTTTTTGATCTTATTATTTTATTTTTTGAAATATAATCTGCTAAATTCGCCAATTTTATAATTGGATTTGTTATAGATTTAATTAAATATGCTGCTAATAAAATTGTAACTATTAGAATTATTCCTAATGTTTTAAATAATTCAATTTCTAAATCCAATAATTCATTTTCTATTTTATTTCCAGATGATGATATAACTGCAACCCCCCTGATAACTTTTAAGGACTTAACTGGTAAAGCTACATTTAATTTAAGATTTTTAAAATTATCAATTGTAACAAATCTAGAAGTTTTTCCATTTAGAGCATTTTTTATAGAGATCGTTTTTATTTCATCGTTTTCAAAATTTTGATTATATTTTTTTATATCTATTGGTTGAGAAATTATTTTTGATAAACTTGAAACAATACTTGTAAAAAATTTATTAACATCTCTATCTTCTTTAAAAACTGGAAGTTTACTAATCTCCACTTTAGATGAAAAAAATCTTGCATCACTATCAGCAATTAAATTTCCATCTGTATTATATAATGTTGCTTTAAGTTGAAAATTTTGATCTCCTGATGTAAGTAAAGTTTGAAGCGCTACACCTGAAATTTTATTCTTTTCAATTAACCCATATTGATCTTCTGCCATTCCAATAGCTTTTGCAAAAGTTGTACCTTGCCTTTCCATAGCTAAGAACTCTGAGTTAATTAAAATCTCTTGATATTTATTAAAATATAAAATGATAAAAGGATAAAAAATTACCGGGAATATTATTATAATAAGAATTCTAACTTTTAATGGTAAAAAGAAATTTTTAAAAATTTTTTTCACTTATTATCTCTATATCTATACCCAATTCCATAAAGTGTTTCAATTTTATCAAATTCTTTATCGCTATGTTTAAATTTTCTTCTCATTCTCTTAATATGACTATCTATTGTTCTATCATCGACATAAATTGTTTCACCATATGCAACATCCATTAACTGATCTCTACTCTTAACTAATCCAGGTCTGGAAACTAAACTTTGTAAAATCAAAAATTCGGTGACTGTTAATCTTACATCTACATTTTTCCATGTAGATATGTGTCTATCTATATCTAACATTAGATCACCTCTTTGAATAATTTTTTCTGGATCAGTAGAGTTGGATAACGATGATCTCCTTAAAACTGCTCTGATCCTTTCTATTAATAATTTTTGTGAAAAGGGTTTTGTGATATAATCATCAGCACCCATTCTTAAACCTAATGCTTCATCAATTTCTTCATCTTTACTTGTAAGAAAAATTACAGGAACATTTGAACTTATTCTCAATCTTTTTAACATCTCCATGCCATCAATACGTGGCATTTTAATATCCAAGATAACAAGATCAGGTATGTTTCTTTGCAATGCTATCAATCCTTTTTCACCGTCAGGATATGTTTCGACTTGCCAACCTTCATTTCTTAAAGCAACTGATACTGAGGTTAATATATGATTATCATCATCAACTAAAATAATTTTTTCATTCATCTTTTCACCTATTCATTAACAAAATAATAAATGTTTATGTCAAAAATGTGAAAAACTAATGAGCATCTGCCCAATTTTTAGCAAACCCATGATCTACACTTAATTTTACATTTAATGGTTTTACAGGTAAATGCGCATTTTCCATTATAGGTTTTACTAAGGCAATTATTTCTTCAATATCTTTGCTATTAACTTCAAATACAAGTTCATCATGAACCTGAAGTAAAATTTTAGAATCCGAATCGATCTCTTTTAATTTATTTTGAACCTTAACCATTGCAAGTTTAATTATGTCAGCTGCTGTTCCTTGTATTGGAGCATTGATAGCTTGTCTTTCAGAAAAAAGTTTTAAATTTTGATTACTATTTTTTTGAATATTAATATGCATTCTTCTTCCAAATAAGGTTTCTACATATCCATCTGAGTAAAGTTTTCTTTTAATTTCATCCATATAATTTCTTATATTTGGAAATCTTAGAAAATAAGAATCAATAAACTGTTTTGCTTCAGAATTTGAACACTTTAATTGTTTTGCTAAACCAAATGGTGAAATACCATAAATAATTCCAAAGTTTATAGCTTTTGCACTTCTTCTTAAATCTGATGTAATTTCATTTTTATTTTTGTTAAAAATTTTTGAAGCTGTATCTAGATGAATATCAACTCCATTATTAAAAGCAGAGAGCATACTCCTTTCCTCAGCAATATGAGCAATTAGCCTTAACTCAATTTGAGAATAATCCATTGAAAGAAGATAATAATTAGGTTTTGATTCAAATGCAGTCCTTATCAATTTACCTTCGTTTGTTTTTATTGGAATATTTTGAAGATTAGGGTCTGATGAAGACAATCTTCCCGTGCTAGTTCCAACCATTGAATAACTAGTATGTATTCTTTTTGTTTTAATATTTATCTGTTCAATTAAAGCTTTTGAGTAAGTGCTCTTAAGTTTTGAAAAATGTCTCCAATCTAAAAGTAAATCTGCTATTTCATGTCCTTTATTTGATAAATCCTCTAAAATTGAAACACTAGTTTGCCAAGCTCCAGTTTTTGATTTTTTTCCCTTATCTAATTTTAATTTGTCAAAAAGTATTTCACCTAATTGCTTAGGAGAACCAATGTTGAATTCTTCTTTAGTTATTGAAAAAATTTTTTTCTCTAATTCTATAATATTTTTAGTTAATGTTTCTGAAAGTGAATTTAATGTTTTTTTATTTACTATTATACCTTCATTTTCAATGTCAGATAAAACTGATATTAATTCGCGTTCTAATTTTTGATAAACAAAATTTTTTTTATCAGACATCAATCTTAACTTTAAATTTTGATAAAGAGCAAGAGCAACATCTGAATCTTCAGCTGCATAGTTAAGAGCTTCAAGTGGATTGATTAAATCAAAAGTTTTTTGGTTTACACCTTTACCGCACAAATCTTCATATTTAATTGTTGTATAATTGAGCTCTGTTTGTGCGAGTGTATCTAATTTATGATTTTGTACTTTTCCAAGATTGGTACAATACGACATACACATAGTATCATCAACTGGGGAAACTTCAATGTTACCATTATGATTTTGTCTTAATACATTCATGTCAAATTTGATATTATGTCCAATTTTCAAAATAGAAGGGTCTTCTAAAATAGGTTTAATTAAATTTATTGCTTTTTCAAATTCGATTTGATTAGGAAAATCGTCATTCTTTTTATTTTCAAAAAGATCATTATCATTATTAATATGCCTCAGTGGTATATACACTGCTTTGCCAATATCATACGCAATTGATAAGCCAACTAGGTTTCCACTTTTAAAATTTAAAGAATTTGTTTCACAATCAATAGCAATTTCTGATTTTTCATTACAAATTTCTAAAACTTTTATTAGTTCATTCTCAGATGTTACTAATTCATAATTAACTTTACGTTCACTAAAGTTATTAATTTCATTGATATTTTCTTTCGTCTTTGATTTTTCTGAATCAATACCATCACTTATTTTCTCAATAAGCTTTTTAAAAGAATGTTTTTGTAAAAAATTTGAGAATATCTTTTTATTTTTATTAAAATCAAATTTTAATTGAGCTAAATCTAAATTTATAGGGACATCATTTTTTAATGTAACTAGTTTTTTTGAAATTAAAGCTAAATCTTTAAACTCTATGAGATTTTCTCTTCTCTTGTTTTGTTTAATTTCATTACTTCTAGTTAAAAGATCTTCTAAATTATTAAATTCATTTATTAAATCAGCCGCTGTTTTTAATCCAATACCTGGCACACCTGGAATATTGTCACTACTATCACCAGCTAATGCTTGAACATCTATAACTTTATCAGGTGAAACACCAAATTTTTCTTTAACTTTATTTTCATCAATCCATAAATTTTTCATAGGATCTAGCATTAATACATCGTTTTCTACTAATTGCATTAAGTCTTTATCCGAAGAAACTATGATAACTTCCTTATTTATTTTTTTAGCTTTTTGTACGAAAGTGGCAATTAAATCATCTGCCTCAAATCCTTCCATCTCTATAGTTGGCAAACCAATTGATTTGGATGCTTGTTTAATTAAATCAAATTGAGGGATTAAATCTTCAGGTGGTGAGGTTCTATTAGCCTTATAGTTAGCATAGATTTCGTTTCTAAAAGTTTCTCTTCCATAATCAAACAATACACATATGTCTTTAGGATTAAAATCTTCTATTAGTTTTACCATCATATTTGTAAACCCATAAACTGCATTTATTGGAATACCATCAGGATTATTCATTGGAGGAAGAGCATAATATGCTCTAAAAATATATCCAGAACCATCAACTAATATCAGTTTTTCATTAGCTTTTTTTTCCGATATGTTCTTCAATTTTTCTTCTAATAATTATTTTTTTAAAATAAAAATTTTAGAACAATATGGACAAACTTGTTTGCCACCTTTTGTTAAATTTAAATAAATTAAGGGATGCCCATAATCTTCGCCACCATCACAAGCAATAATTTTGTCTCTTACTCTAAAAATCTGTTTAAGGTCAGTTTTATTTGTTTTTATTTTTAAGTTTCTCATTGTTGTATTTATTCATAGATTTTATTATGTAATAATAAACTTTAACACAAATATATCAATCATCTATGCATAAAAAATGGATTAAACCAAAAAATAATTTAGCTATTGAGATACAAGATTTAAGTAAAACTTATATAAATTCACAAAAAAAAATTTATGCCTTATCAAATATTAATTTGAATATAAAATGCGGAAGTTTTTATGGTTTACTTGGTCCTAATGGAGCTGGAAAATCAACTATAATTAATATTTTAGGTGGTACAACTACTAAAGATACTGGAAAAATTAAAATTTGGGGACTTAATATTGATACTCATAGAAAGCAATCCAAACTAGCAATTGGGATAGTACCTCAAGAATTAAACATAGATGCTTTTTTTACACCAAAAGATCAACTTGAACTACAAGCTGGGTTGTTCAATGTACCAAAAAAGCAAAGAGTTACAGATTACATATTAGAATTGATGGAGCTAACTGAAAAAGCAAATTCATATAGTAGAAATTTATCTGGAGGTATGAGAAGGAGACTTTTAGTTGCAAAAGCAATGGTACATAATCCTCCAATAATTATTCTAGATGAACCAACAGCTGGGGTTGACATAGAATTGAGAAAAAAACTTTGGGATAATTTTAAAAAATTAAATAAAGAAGGTATAACAATTATTTTAACGACGCATTATCTAGAAGAAGCTGAAACATTATGTGATGAAATTGCTATAATTCATAAAGGCGAAATAGTCGCAAATGATAATAAAAAAAACCTACTTAAATTAATTGATAAAAAAATATTGATAATCAAATTTGAAGATTCTCCAAATAAAACATTAATAAATGCTCTAAGTAGGTTTGGAGAAACAAAAATTCTTAAAAAAGTTTGTCAAATAACCTTTAAACCCACGAAAGTATCAATCGATAATATTTTAAAAGTTACAAAAAATCATGGCTTAACTATATTAGATCTTCAAACCAAAGATGCAAATTTAGAAGATGTATTTATTTCACTAACTCAAAATTAAATAAGTTAATAATATCCCTATTAAAATTCCTTCAAAAAAAACAACCCATAGAATTTCATAATTAGATAAGTTTAAAAGTTTTTGAACTTGTTCTAATTTATTAATATGCCACTGTTTTAATCTTTTTAACAAAATATAATACTTTAAAATTATGGTTTTTTTTCAAAAGTTTTAATACCATCTTCAATATGATGAAATTTTTGTTTATCAATAGTGAATATCGCGATTTCTGGTTTAAAAACCGAAGGATCGTCAAAAGTTCCAACCTTAAGAATTATTGAATTAGGTCTATTAGGATTTCTTGTTCCTATTGCTGTGCCGCAATCTTTGCAAAAGAGACGACTCATAGCCATTTCAATGTCTTTTCTTTTGTACATTTTCGGCTTGCCTTTTACGAAGTTAAATTTATCTAAAGGCACGATCACTAAAACATTTGGATGACCTCCTGTTATATACTGACATTCTCTACAGTGGCACTGTATCGAAGCTTGAATATCACCAAACGATTCATATTTTATAGCGCCACAATAACATCCACCAGAAATTTTCATTATAAACTCTTATACACTTTTAACTCCTATAATCATAAAAAATAATACCTCTATTATTTCTAATTTTAGAATTATAACTTACCTTAGCTTTTGGCATTATTTTTTTTTCTATAATTGCCTGACAAGCTCTGTACGCCTTTTCATTTTCATATTCAAATATTCTTGTAATTCTATGATTATCCTTATTCCAAACTTGCGCTGCTGTAGTTCTAACTAAACCAGCTTTTGACAACTCTTCCATGACATCTTTGGTCCAAACTTTTTCTTCAAAAGTAGCAATCCAGTGTTCAAGTTCAATTTTTGTCGCAAAATCTAGTTCCATGCAATTCATAAATAATGTTTCTTTAGTTATTGGTTTTACCATTTGGGAACCTTTATAATTTTTATTATTTTAATAATTTTTTTAAAAATGAAAAATACTTTTTTCAATTAAACTATTCCAAAATCAAACTAATTAAATTTTTAATTAGTAAAGTAAAACCAATTATAATTAAAATTATTAATACAAGTTTTTGAAAAATTTCATTTGACATTTTTTTTCTAACTTTAGAACCAAAAAGCTGTCCTACAATTGCTGGTATTACTAATATTAAGCTTATAGTTAAATCATAATAATTACCTAATCCATGGTAAATCATAGAAGAATAAAGTGGTATCGATGCAAAAAAATACATTGTTGCAGTTGTTCTTATAAAAAACTCTTTATCTAAATTAATTGAAATCAAAAAAGTGATTATTGGGGGAGCATAAAAAGTTGTTAACCCACCTAATATTCCAGAAAAAAAACCTATTATAACTGATAATATTTTTTCATTAGCTTTTTTTAAATTTTTTAAATTGATCCCAAAAAAATTTAATGAAGTAAATATAATAATCACAGTAGCAATAGAAATTGATATAAAGTTTAAACTTAAACTCAAAATTAATTTTCCACCAATTAACAATCCTAAAAAAAGAGCTAGAAACATTGGTAAAAATCGAAAACTACCTATTCCCTTTTTAACATCCATTTGTAAAAAATTTGTAAATATTACTGGAAAACATAGAAGCATCATTGCTTTTGTTGGAGGTAATATAAAAGCAATAATTGGAACTGAAAACATTGACATTCCAATGCCAACTGATCCTTTTACAATACCCCCTATAAAAACCGATAAAATAATTAATATTAAGTTTTCAATAAGAAGATACTCAGACATTATTTAATTTATATAATTAAAAAGGAAATTAATTTCCTTTTTGTTAAGTTTTTCTAACAAAAGTGGTTTTATTTTTTTTATTCCTACAAAAGGATGGATTTTAAGAGCTTCATTAATATTTTTTAGTGCATTTTCAAATTTTCCTAAACGTAAATTTATCTGAGCTAAACCTGAAATAGCACCAAAATGTCTTCTCTCTTTTTCCAATGTTAATTTAATATATTTTATAGATGTTAAATAATCTTTTTGTAAAAATTTAATTGTAGCTACTTTATTAAAAGGTTCAGCCCATTCTGGTTCAATCTTACAAAGATTTAAAAATACTTTGAGGGCTTTGTTTAAATTACCATTATTAAGCAATATAACACCTTTACTCATTTCTAAATTATTTTTTTGTTCTGAGCCTTTAGTTATCCAAATGTTCCATATTTTTTTTTCTATACTTGTAGCTTCAGATAAATTTTCTGCATTTTTAAGTTTTAAAAATAATTTGTCTAATTCATCTGTATGTCCATTAGAATTTAAAAATAATAAAGTAATTAATATGAAAAAAAAATTTGTTTTAATCATTCCAGATATTTAAACCAATAATTGTATAACCTATAAGTTGAGATAGTATAAAGGAAGAAAAGTATACATATCGTTTATTTTGTTGACTCATGAATATGAAATCAAACTATATTCTATAAATCTATAAAATAGTTATTCTCTAAATTATACCATTATATCTCCTGAATAATGCTAATCAAAAATTAATAGTAACTTATGATAAATGATTATTCTTTACTTTTTCTTCTTTTCTCAATCTCAGCCTCTAATTCTGCCATTGCTTTATCTGCATCTTTTTGAGTACTTAAGATTTCATTTTTTTTAATTTGATTAAGTAAAGCTTGGTTAGCCTTGCCAATAGGATATTCCAAAAGAACATAAAATTGAAACTTTCCACTCATGCTAACTGCTTCACTTTTTTTTTGTTTATACCCAGTAAGTTTTGCTTCAATAGTCGTATTTTTAGTTACAATTTCACTAGCTTGCTTTACTTGTTCATTTTCAAATGTTCCAGTGGATTTTAAAAAATCATCCATTCTAGATGAAATTTCACTATCCATTTTATCAGCTAACACCCTTTTGCCATCTAAAATAGCCCTGTTCCTAGCCATATTCATATTTGATGATTCTCCAGTTCCACACGCTGATAAAGCTAGGTCAGACAAAGGAGGATTTAAACACCATTTTGGAATACTAGATACTGTTTTATCCACTTTGTTTTTTTGAGCTTTTATAGCTTCTTGTTTAATTTTTAAAGCAGCTTCAGGTGTTCCGGGCTTTGGAGCACATGCATTTAAAATCGTTAACAAAAATAGTATGATCGTATAAGTAATATATCTCATTTTAATCCCTCATTATTGTATATCCAAGTTTCTTCATCTCCCAGTTAGAGCGTCCTAAAAGTGAGAGTCTTTTATTAAATTCTATAATATTTTGTTTACTAAGTATGTCTAATTTTTTTTTTGATGCAACTATTACGAAAAATTCATAAGTTTCATCTTGAGCAAAATTGTTTGGAAATTTTGTCACAAGCTTGTATTTTGTATTATTTTTACTCGGAATATTAAATAGTTTTTCAACTAAATTATTTTTATCATATTGATTAGGAAAAATTTGATAGTAATTTTCTTTATCAAAATCTGGATACCATCCTAAAACTGTTATATAGGATTTTTGCATTACTTCACCAGTTATACTAATTTTTTTCCCAGCGTATAATCTTGGTTTTTGATTCAGATTTGCTTCAAGAGTAAAATTTACGTCAGGTTTTTCTTCATACTCTTTAATAAAAGCATCTATTCTAATAAGACATTCTTTTTCAGGTGCACTTTGTAATATCTCTTCTTTTTTATTTTTAATCTCAGTAATGTAACCACCTTCAATATAATTAAATGTATTTTGATAAAGTGTACAACGTGATTTATTATCATCATCTGTACAAACTTCAAGCTGACTAGAATTTAGTTTTTCACCAACTATTTTTTTTAAAGCATTTTGCTTTGCCTCTTCTAAAGCTATATTACAAGCCTCTTCGCGGGTTGTTTTTCTATCAATAAAATATCTTCCTTCAGCTTCAACCCATTTTGCTAAGACATTAGTGGATAAAAAAATAATTATTAATAAACTACTGGCAAACCACAAAAACAACTGATGGCCGCATAAATTGATAAATTTGTGATGCATCAAAACTTCCTTTTTTATTGTTTATAGAGGCTATTATTGGTTGATTAAGAAAATCTTTTAAAACATTAGAAGAAATCCCCAGATTGATGTCTTGGGGTATAAAGCCTTGTTCCTTCATTAGAGTTAATTTATCTAAACCAGCTACTGCTATACCCACAATCTCACCATATGCATTAAATATAGGGCCACCACTGCTACCTTTATTAATTGGTGCTGTAATTTGAAATTCGTCAACAACTTCTCCAAACCCTCTATTCTTGCTAATAATTCCTTCAGTGATAGAAGGGTTAAATCTACCTAAAATTGAAGATATTGGGTAACCCATAACAAAAATCTTTTGTCCAGTTTTGGGTAAATTAATTTCATTAAACTTAATACTGTAGTCAGAAGGATAAGGTTTTGATAAAATTAATAACGCTAAATCTATTTTATCATTACTTGGATATTGAACAGACTTTACAGTTCTTACTTTTCCTAGTCCATTTCTAACAGAAATATATTTTGCCCCCTTAACAACATGTCTATTAGTAATTATCCATTTTCCATTATTCAAAACTACACCACTACCAGTAAAAAATTCTTTTTTAGAATTAATATTAATTGGCTCAGGATTATCATTTTGTTGAATAGTTTTTTTAATGGATGGTTTTTGTTTTGTAATAATCTCTTTAACTTTAGGTTTAGATTTGTCCTCGATTATTTGATTTACTTTTAAAGTTGCTGACGTGTTTAGCCAATTTATAATTTGTTCAGAACGAGCTATGTTTCCTGCTTTTTTGAACATCAAAGATGCATTTGTTCTAAGTCTTAAAGATTCCTCTATATTTCCTTCGAGCCAATAAAGTTTACCTAACAAATCAGTAGTTGCAGCATCTGCTTTTTTTTCAAGAAGAACTTTATTAATAATTTCTTTTGCTTTTTTATTGTTTCCTTTTCTCATTTCATTTGAAGCATATTGTCTTGTGGCAAATAATGATGTGCCACTTGCTAATATCGCAGACTTAAAAAATTTTTCTGATTCATCATATTGCCCTAAATCTGAATAAATTAAACCTAAGGCTAGTTTTGCATCTATTAAATCAGGATTTTTATTAAGTGATTTATTAGCAAACTTTTGGGCATCAATTAAGTTTCCTAATTTGATAGAAGCTAGTGACATTCCTGCATAGGCTAAATCATCAGTTGTGACAGAAGTAAAAGTCGCTTTATTAAAATAATCAAACGCTTTAGCAGGTTGTTCTAATGACAAATAAATTTTTCCAATTAATATTTGAACTTTTGCAGATAATTTACTCTCTTTTTTTTGAATGACCTTTAATTCTTTGAATGCCTTATCAATATTTTCTAATTCAATCAAATTATTGATTTTACTATATTCATTATTTGTTATGGAGTATGCTTTTAATGAATATGCAAATATAATAAAGGCAAAACAAGTGAATAAATATTTTCTAAATTTATACATAAAAAAAATTTTTATTAATTATCCATTTATTTTTTTGATTTTAATACTTTCATCTTGCCAAACACCTAAATATTTGCAAGTCAAAAATTTTACTAAATCTGATAGCATCTTACCGGAAGTAAAATATTTAATTAATGAAAATTTTGATCCAGAAGAAATTAATTGTATAGCTATAGGAAAAATAGAAGATAAGTCAGACAAAAACGAGTTTCCAAAATTAGATAAAGTAAACCTTGCAAAATATTCTCTTTACGGTCATTTATCGCCAAAAAAATACCGAGATGTTGAAATTCATCAAATGACTTATTTTTTAAAACTTAAAAAAAATATTAACCTTGTTTTAAAAACACTTAATTGCGATGCTATACTAGAAGGTGAAATCTTAAAATTTGAAAATAAATTTTATGTCGCTTTTTCTTCAACACAAGTAGGTTTATACCTCTCTTTGAAAAAACGAAATGGCGAACTTCTGTGGCAAGGTAATCATATTGCTTCCTCAAGGGCAGGAACAATTCCGCTTTCACCAATAAGTCTTGCCACAGGAATTTTTTCAGCATCAACAAATACTGAGGAAGAAGTAGCGCTACAAATGTTAGATGCAGCAGTAAGACGATTAGTTAAAACTATTCCAGATAGAAAAACTATAAATAATAAATTACAATTAAAATATATGAATGTACCTATTGATAAAAAAATAATACCTATAAAAAATAAAAATATTATAAATCCAAATATTTTATTTTCATTGGGTGAGTATAATAAAGCAATAGATTTAATTGATGAAAAATTAAAAATTAATGCCACTAATCATGAACTAATTTTTTTAAAAGGACGTTCATATTTAATGCTTAATCAATATAAAAAAGCTTCTTCAAGTTTTTTAGACTCAATTGCCATTAAACCAAAGGATATATATTTTAATGGCCTTGGCTTTGTTTATACTAAATTAGGAGATTATGATAAATCAGTTGCCGCATACCAAAAAGCAATTTCTTTGAATAATAAAAATAATTTTGCTTACTTTAATTCTGGTTTAATATTTGAGAAACAAGGTTTTTTTAGAAAAGCAGGCAAGTACTTTTACTCTGCTGGAACTAGCTCCATTCTTAACAAAGACTTTACAAATGCAAATGATTCATTAGTTGCTCTTCAAAGAATAACTAAAAAACAGAAGGAATTAACCAAAAAACTTATTAAACTTAAAAAATTAATACATGAGTTTACAACATTATCTGATGAGAAAATTAAAATTGTAAAGATAAAGAATTGATTAATTATTCCTATATAAACGTACGAAATAAAATTATTTTCCGTTGTTCACATTTTTTACAATAAATACATCTTTTACTTTTAAATATTATTAGTTTTAAAATAAGTAATTGGATTGTTTAAAAATATAAGAAATCCTATGCAAATTTATTGAATCATGTTAGACATAATTTATAGGAGTTATTATATGTATAGAACAAAATTCATTTTTATGTTTTTAACTTTACTATTTATTACATCATGTGCTTCGAGGCCATCTTCAATTGCTGCTTCATATGTTTCACATGAAAAGTATATGGACTATTCTTGTACACAATTAGCAACAAAAATGAGCGATGCAAGAGGAGAATTACAAAAATATTCTGATATGCAAAATTCTAAAGCAAATTTAGATGCAGGTACTGTATTTTTTGTTTTAATTCCAGCCAGTAAGTTGTCTGGAGACCATGAAGGTGACGTTGCAAAATGGAAGGGTGAAGTAGAGGCTATAAATACAGCTCAACAAAAACTTAAATGTAAGTAAATTGAAATATATAATTAAAAAATTCAATTTATTCTTTTTTTTAATTTTTTTATCTCCTTTAATTTGTATTCATACCTTGTATTCATCAGAGTTTAGTAAATCTGATGCAGAAATATGTAAATTAGCAACTTCAAAAACTTCTTCCTATGGGAATGTATGGGTTGCAGTTGATGGAGAGTACGGTAAATACGTTAAAGAGGCCTTTTTAAGAGGGCTTTACTGTAAAACTTATTTAAAAGCTACTGACAAAAATATTTGTTCAATGTATATTAATTCTTCTGATAGAAGTAATAAATTTGAAATATTAAAATGGGAAAGAGAAATAAAAAAAAGAAATATTAAGTGCAAAAAAAAAATTACTAATAGTTACGAGAGTGAATTTTGGAAAAAAAATTTAAATTTAGAAAAAAAAGAAGAAAAGTTTAAAATTACCACGGATAAAGAGCAACCTAGCTTAATTATTAAATTCAAAACAGTTAAAAATAAAGTTGGTATTATTAGAGGGTTAGTTAGCGATAACTTAGGAATAGAAAAATTATTAATTGATAATGAAAGCATTTTTTTTGATAGTCATGGAAAATTCGAATACTCAACTTTTGTACCATTATCTGGCTTAGAATTATCAATTATTGTAATTGATAAGTCAGGTCTAGAAACTTCTAAGCAAGTAACTTTTTTAAGAAAAAATACAAATACAGAAACTAAACTAAAATTTAAAAAACTTAACCCTTTAAACAATAAAAAAGTATCTATAAAAAATAATGCTTTGGCTCTAATCGTTGGTATTGAAGGATATAAAAACACTAATGGTGATGCGCTCTATGCAGACAGAGACGCAGTACTTTTCAAAGATTTTGCATCGGAAAAACTAGGTGTACCTGAAAACAAAATAAGGATCTTATTAAATGATAAAGCAACTGAACAAGAAATTCTTTTATCAGTAAAAGAGTGGTTAAGACGTTCTGTTATGACTAACAAGTCAGATGTATTCGTATTTTTCGCTGGTCATGGTCTTGCGTCCCAAGATGGTAAAAACATGTATCTTCTTCCACATGATGGTTCACCAAGACTACTTGAAAAAACTGCTATTTTACGTAATGAATTATTCAAAGACATCAAACAATCCAATCCTCGAAGTGTAACAGTTTTTCTAGATACATGCTACTCAGGTGTAACACGTAATGAGGAAATGCTTATAGCAGGAAGACCTATTGTAATTAAAGTTAAAAAACAAACTATTCCAGATAATTTTATCCTCCTATCTGCTGCATCTAATGAACAGATATCGCGTCCGCTTGAAGAAGCTAAACATGGAATGTTCTCATACTTCTTAATGAAAGGCATGGAAGGTTTCGCAGACACTAACAATGACAATAAGATAACAGCACTTGAACTTCATGAATATGTTAGAGAGAACGTTATACAACAATCATCTGGCTTACAAACTCCTGAATTACAAGGTGATGGTAAAACAGTATTAGTTCAGTTCAACTAGATATTAATACTTAATGAGATTAGATATACATTTTAGAAAATTTCTCTTATATCATTTCCTAATTTATGTGCTTTCTCTTTTAATTTTTCTAATTCTTTTTTAACTGAATTGATATTATTTGTTAAGTTTTTAAGAATATTATTTTGCTCTTTTAAATTTTTGGAATTAATTTCATATCTCTCTTCATTAACTTTAAATTTTCTATATTCTTTTTCAATTTTGGATATTATAGCTCTTTTTTTTACTGTTTTTCTCCCAACAAAAGCTGCAATAATAAATGTAAGAACAATTATAGCAATAAGAACACTAATATTCTTTTGAAATCCTGGAGTATTTATAGTTGTAAAATATGCTAAAATTAAAAAAAATCCACATGTTAAAAGAAACCTTCTTAATATCATTATAAAAAAACCAGATTTCGGAAATTTAATACTATCTTCATTTATTATCTTTTTAAATTCTATACTGCTAATATTAAAAACATTACAATAATTTTCAGAAAAACTATTTTTCAAAGAAATATTTTCTTTGAGGTTATTCTCTAGATCAGCAATTTCATCTTCAATTATTTCCTTTTTTTTTATAAGATCTTGAAGCTTTATCAAATTTTCTTTTAATTGAATATAATTAGCATCCTTTGGATTTTTATAAATAGAAGTTCTAACAGTTTTTAATTTTTTTTCAAAATTAATAAAACTTTCAATTAAGTCTGTTTCTCCTAATTCAATTAATGCTTCTCGATAATTAGACGCATTTACAATAAACTCTTTATTAATCTTTAAAAATTTTTCAGCTCTACCACTACCCTCTGATAAATCAACATCAGATATTTCGAATTTTAATTTTGCTATAACTTTCTTTATATAGCTAATTCGTTCTTCAATTTCTTTTTTCCTCAAAATTTCTTGTTGTTTTAAGGACTCAGTTTTTTTTAAAATTCAGTTTGTTTAACTGCCTCTTTAGCTATCTTTTGAGTTGCCTCTGCTTGCTTAATTGATGCCTTTGCTGCATCTCGCTGAGCAATATTTTTCTATACTCGGTATATTCTCTATGTTCTTTTTCAAATTTAGTTAGTGCCATAAGTTTTCAAATAAAATTAAATTTCAATTATATTATTTTTTTAAATCTTATCAAGTCAAGCTTGAATGCTAGTTTAAACAAGCTTCATTTATGTATTAATTTTAGTTACGATGGCACACAACCATTACCGTTTGTTTTGAGGCTATCTTATAGATGTCTTTAGTATCTATCTCATCTTCTCTATTAGACCATTTAGTAGGTATATCATGAGCAGATAAGAACTGCTTAACTGTAGAACCTTTAATACCAAAATTAATTGTATCAGTTCTATTTACATTTAACCGTGATACCGCTACGCCAACTATGTTCCCTCTTTTGTCATAAATAGGACCGCCACTATTTCCTTTTCTGATAACAGCATCAATCTCAAACTGACTAACATCATTATCCATTCCCTTGGTAGCACTTACGATACCTTTTGTTACTTTCATTGTATCACTTACCATATTACCTAATGGATATCCTGCAACTAGTATCTCTTCACCACCATTGACATCTTCTGACCTCATCAATCCTCCAGATAACACAGGTACAATCTGGATAGACAACTTCTGAACAAATAATTTTGTATCAGAAGAAGCCATCTCCATAGATATAGTTTGAAGAATTGCTAAATCATTTCTTTTATCTGAGGCAATTAAGTCTGCAGGTATCTGTGTCTTCATACTATCACCCACAGTAATCTTATTACACTTACTCACAACGTGTTGATTAGTAACAATATGTCTGAACTTACTTACATAAAAACCAGAACCAAATTTGTTCAATTGCTTTTGCTGAAGTATTTTTGGTTGTTGTAACTCTCTATTCTTTTTTTCTAACTCAGCAACTCTTTTTTCTAAAGCTTTACGCCTTCGTTTTTCTTTTTCTGCCTTATTTTGCAAAGCTATTATCTTATGTCTTTCTTTTTGAGACTCCACAGATAATGTAGATGGTCTTGCATTTTTAGATTTTATATTATCTTCTTTAACAAATTTTCCATTTCTCCATGTTCCATTAGTGATTTTTTTATTTTTTGAAATATAAATACCTTGTCCATGCTTTTTATCCTTTTTCCAATTTCCTTTGTATTGAGCTCCTGAAGCATAAGTTAACACTCCATTTCCATTTCTTTTTCCATTAGCAAACTGACCTTCATATTTATAACCAGCCCATTTACCTTTATTAGAGTAGATATAAATACCTTCTCCGTTTGCTTTCCCATCTTTAAATTGTCCAGATAATTTATCACCAGAGAGTAAATATAAAGTTCCTACACCATGGTATTTTCCATATTTCCAATTGCCTCGATATGATTCGCCATTTTTAAACTTATATGTTCCATAACCTTCATATTTATTATTCTTAAATTGCCCTTTATAAACATCACCATTGTTAATTAAGAATTCACCATATCCATCAAATTTCCCTTGTTTAAATTGACCTTCATACTTGCTCCTGAAATAATCACTATTTTCACCAAAAACATACTTGCCTTTTCCATGAAACTTGTTTTTTTTAAAATATCCTTCATATAAAACTCCATCTTTATATCTAAAAAAACCATAACAATTATCCTTATACGCTTTAATACTTTCAGGACATTTATTTTTTTTATTTTCATTTTTATTTATTGATAAGTTAGATATAACTTTTGTAGGTTTTTCTCTAATGTCTATACATTTTAAAGACCTTTTTTTGCCCTCTTTTAAACTTTTTTTGAAAAGTTCTTCAGTTATAACATTTGATAATCTACCTCTTTCAATAATTTCACAAATTTCTATATCACTTAACCTTTTCACTCTACATTGTGCCCGGTCAGAAAACGCAAAAATACATCCAATATCTGACAAATCTAATTGATTTGAACTTTGATTATTTGGATTATCTTTTGTTTCTTTAGAGGAATTATTTGTACAGGTTGGACAGTTTTTAATGTTTGATGCATAACTGACACCGATACAGATTGTTAGGGAGATGAGTAAAATTAATTTTCTAAAAAAAAACATATCGTTATATTATAATATTATTTTATAAATGTTAATCCTGTGAAAAAACTACTATAATTTAAAATTTTTTCATAAAGCTATTTGATCAAACGAATACAATTAGAACAAATACATAACCCTTTTTTTTTCAAATATATTTCTTATGTATTCCATACTACTTTATATGACTGATTCCATTCTTTATAGTATAATTTCTTTTATACATTTTTAACTTTTAATAAAGAATTTAAATTTGGTATAATATTTTTAATGAAAAAATTTTTTATAAGTTCGATAGTAATTAGTATTTTAGCTATAATTGCCTACTTATTTTCAGCCCTTTATTCAACACACCAAATTCACAAAGGTATTTACTATAACGATAAGACACTTATTAAAGAATATATTGAATGGAAAAAGTTCAGACAAAATCTTAAAAATTATATGAATGTAAATTTACTTCAGGAAATTCAAAAAGATGCAAATTTTAATAATTTGGGTGGTTTAGGTGTTTTAATTACAGGTTTTGCATCAAAAATTATAGATAGTATTCTAGATAGATACGTTAATTCCGAAGGTTTAAGTGTTTTGTTAAAAAAAAATCAATTGGCAAAAAAACTACCAAAACCTAGTTTTGATACATTAATAGGTGGATTTAAAATCATAAAATTTAAAAACTATAATTCTTTTATTATAAATCATACAGTTAATGAGCATGAAATATCACTATTATTTCAACGAATAGGAATTGATTGGAAAATTACTCAAATAGAGTTGCCAGATGATTTATTAAATGAATTAAAAAAAACATACTTTAATAAAATTGAAACTAAAAGAAGTAAATTATATCATTAAAAAGATTTAACAATAGGATTTAATAAAGATATTAATTCTGACACAAAATATTTGTAATTAATATCTAAAGTGTTTTCACTTACTCGCCCTACCATATGTGTTATTAAAAGAATAATTGATCAATATTATTGGTGTTTGTATAAAGTTGATATAAATGCGTAAAAACAGCATCAATTAAACACTATCTAAAATCATCTGCTGTAAACTCATGAAGTACAATGCCTCTACTACCAACAACTTTGTTAACAAAAGTTTTAACTTTTGGCGCATGATATTTGTCTAATAATGTCTGACATGCTACAAAAGCTTTTTCGTCTCTATATTCAAATAATATCCCAACCCTCGCTACGCCATCTTTATTCCAAATCCTCGTTAAAACTCTTCTTAGCATACCTGCTTTTTTAAATTCTTCAACAACTCTTGGAGTAAATATATCATCTTGTTTAGCTGCATATAATTCTAATTCATTTTCAGAAACAAACTCTCTTGTTGTATAATTAATTAGTTTTGATGTAGTCATAATTATTCCAGTCTTTTAAATACATTAACATAAATATTATAGATATTAATATTGTTTTTGGGAATTAATTTAAAAACAGATAATTTGAATAAATTTAATTCAATTTCAATATTTTACTCTCATAGACTGACCGTAACTTATTTAACTTTAGTATTAGCTTAGATTTTTTTTTCATAACATGATATAAATACGCATTATTTGTTTTATAATTTGTTTTAGATTTAAAAATATTTCGTTAATAAAAAGACTTTATAAGTGTGTTCACACATATTCTACCCATGCATAAGCTACCTTAGGGTGTGTACGTAATTATTTTTGTAGTGTTACACAGGTGTGATTATAGAGATGTTAACCACCTTAATGAGTCATTAACGATGGCACACAACCATTACCGTTTGTTTTGAGGCTATCTTATAGATGTCTTTAGTATCTATCTCATCTTCTCTATTAGACCATTTAGTAGGTATATCATGAGCAGATAAGAACTGCTTAACTGTAGAACCTTTAATACCAAAATTAATTGTATCAGTTCTATTTACATTTAACCGTGATACCGCTACGCCAACTATGTTCCCTCTTTTGTCATAAATAGGACCGCCACTATTTCCTTTTCTGATAACAGCATCAATCTCAAACTGACTAACATCATTATCCATTCCCTTGGTAGCACTTACGATACCTTTTGTTACTTTCATTGTATCACTTACCATATTACCTAATGGATATCCTGCAACTAGTATCTCTTCACCACCATTGACATCTTCTGACCTCATCAATCCTCCAGATAACACAGGTACAATCTGGATAGACAACTTCTGAACAAATAATTTTGTATCAGAAGAAGCCATCTCCATAGATATAGTTTGAAGAATTGCTAAATCATTTCTTTTATCTGAGGCAATTAAGTCTGCAGGTATCTGTGTCTTCATACTATCACCCACAGTAATCTTATTACACTTACTCACAACGTGTTGATTAGTAACAATATGTCTGAACTTACTTACATAAAAACCAGAACCAAATTTGTTTTTTTTAGTGTTCTTAATTTGTTTTTTCTTTTCAAATTGTAAAGCAGCTAACTTCTTTTCTAGTTGTGTTCTCTTTTTTTTTTCTTCTTTAATACGCTTTTTTTTTTCTTTTTCTAATGATACTAATTTTTGCTCTAAAGCTTTACGTTTACGCTCTTCTAAGTAAATATTTTGGTTAAAAAGGGCAGTTTTTGTACCATCATTACTTTTAAATGCTTTGTTAAATGGACGGGGAATATTTTTTTGACATGCATTAAATAATATTAATATAAAAACAATAAAAAATATTCTAAATCTAAACATTACCAATTGAAAAATAATTTATATTTACACATTAAAAATTATAACCTAAATACATTAAACCAAAGTCAGCTCCACTTAAACCTCCTATACTATTATAAATATCGTATCCTACTTTCCATCCAGAACCATCAACATTTTGTCCAAAATCGTATCCTAAACCATACATTAATCCAGAACCAGTTGCTTTAGCAGATGCGATGTTGTAGGTAGTTCCTCCAATTGTTATTGTCGCATTACCTGTTAATTCTGAATAATGAACACCTAGTTTTGCATAAAATCCGCCTTGAACATCTGGACGAAATTTAAAAGAAGCGTCAAATCCACTAGCTTCATAACTCTCTGAAGCTGAATTAGCACCAATTGTATAAGTGGCAGAGATACTTGATGTATTAAAATATCCAGCTTGAAGATCTAGATTTTCACTTACTGCAAACCCATAATAAAATCTTAAATATCCTGCAGCTTGATCTTCTTGATAAGTAACTGTACTACCTGACAAATTAGCTAATGTCTGTGCGGTTTCTTCTGCTTTTAGATCAACAAATGCATATCCTCCATCTATACCAAAATATGACTTACTATCATTTTCATCAGCAACTAAAGTTTTGGTGAATGGAAGTAATACAAATAAAATAAAAAAACTGATAAATTTATACATAAAAAACCTCTCAATAAAATTTAGTTTTAAAAAAAATCAACCTTAAGATTATAAAAAATTCTTTACACATTCAATAAATAATAGCATTAAATTTAACTTATAATGTCTATTTACATTGTTATGTTAATAAGGACGAAATATTTTACAGTTTACATTGAATTATAAGAATATGCTCACATATCGATTGCTTAGATTTAGGTGTTGGTGCGGCTGAGAAGACTCGAACTTCCACGGATTTTACTCCACAGCGACCTCAACGCTGCGCGTCTACCAATTCCGCCACAACCGCATTTATTTGTATCTTATGTTGTAAAATTTAAAAATCAACATATAACAATCCTATGAAAATTAATAATATTGTAGAATTTAGACACTCAAAAGATTTGGTTGAATATGATACGGCAATAGAATTTATGAACCTACATATTAATAATATGAAAAAAAATAGAGCAGAAGAAATGTTATGGTTTTTAGAACATAAGTCTATTTTTACAGCCGGTACATCCGCAAAAGAAATAGATCAAAATATAAAAAATAAAAAATTGATCAGGTATGTTGGAAGGGGTGGTCAGTGGACTTGGCATGGGCCTGGACAAAGAGTAGTTTATATTATGCTAGATCTCAAAAAAAGAGAAAAAGACATTAAAAAGTATGTAAATAATTTAGAACAATGGATTATATCGACTTTAAAATTTTTTAAAATTAATGCTATAGTTCAAAGTGGTAAACCAGGTGTATGGATAAAGAAAAAAAATACATTTTTTAAAATAGCATCTGTAGGTGTACGCATATCCAACTGGATAACATGGCATGGTATATCTATAAATATAAATCCAAATTTGAAATCATTTGAAGAAATTGTTCCATGTGGAGTTCAAAATGGTTTTGTGACAAGTATAGAAAGAGAAGTTAAAAATATTTCAATAGATCAGTTTGATAAAAAGTTAAAAGAAAATTTTTATTTGTTCTTTTAAATATTTCTACTTTTATGAAGTTTAATTAAATTTTTACATAAAATATTATACGCCTTAAACGAAGCAATCTTTAAATCTTCATCATTAAAAAATCCTACAGATTCATTATTCTCACTATTTTCATAATGTAAAATCTCATTTCTTTTTTTTCTCAACCAAGATATATCCTTTGAATATTTTATCATATTTAGTTCTAAACCTTCAACTAAATCATTAGTATCATTTTGATGAAATATATTATCTAAAATTGTTAACGAAAATACTATGATCGTTGCCCACATATTATTTTTTTTTGCTAATATAATTTCATTAAACATTTTTTTTGAATTTGAATTTAAATAACTTAAAATTATTTCTATTTCAAACTGGTCGCTTTTGTTGCTCATAACTAATTTTTATTAATTTATAAATTTTTTTAAATGTTAATAAGTCACTTTTTCTTTTTTCTCTTTCTTCTTCAACAATACCCCACTTATTAGATTGCCATGTCTCATGTAAATAAGTATTTTTATATAAATCTCTTGGTTTAATTTTGTTAGTTATAAAGAGATAACTTAATAGTAATGAACTTGTTGTTTTTGTAAGAATCAATAAGCATGCTAAAATAGAATCATCTAACTCAGTTATCTTATTTTTTAATAATTCTATTGAAGAGTGTTTTTGTTTAATTGGTAAAATATTAAATGTAAAATCAAATTTTAATTCTTCTTTTTTTAATTTTTTTAATTGTTTGCTCCAGTTATTATTTTGTAAAATATATAAATCTTTTGGCTTATTTTCCCAGTAACAAATTAGATCGGTATTTATATACTTCATAACTTCATCAATATATTTCTGTTTATCGACAAAAATTTTATCTTTAGCTAAAGAAAAAATTTTATAATATATTGATTGATTTAAATTTTTAAACTTAGATCTTTTAATATCCTTCAAAATCAACTCAGGAAAAATTTTCTCTTTAAAATTAAATGATACGTTTTCTGGTGTTTTCATTTCTTTATTATTAATTAATAAATTATAAATACCATTTTCACATTTTAATTTAGGTTTTAAATACATATTTATAAATCGATAATTGTATCAAATAATTCTTTAGAATTTTCTACGATAAAATCTGCACCCTGATTTCTTAGCATTTCAATACTATTATATCCCCAGGCTACCCCTATTGAACTAATGCCGGCATTTACACCTAAGCCAATATCATTAATTGTATCTCCAACGATAATTGTTGATTTTTTTTCTATGTTTAACTTTGACATTGCTTGTATAGCCATATCTGGATGAGGTTTAGGCCTAGCTTCTTCCATTGTAAGTGTAACATCAAAAATATCATTTAAATTGTGTTTTTCTAACCCATTGTTAAGGGCGATCCGAGACTTATTTGTAGCAACACCTATATTAAATTCCTCATCATTTTTTAAATCATTTAAAAGTTTAAACATTCCTGGATATAATGGTTCATCTTGTAAACCCAATCTTCCTTGTTCTGCATACCATTCTTTATATGCATTAGATATCATTTCTGGATTTATTTCGTAATCTTTTGGCGCATATGCATCTAGAGCAGTCGCAAGAGGTTTACCAATATTTTCTCTAACTTTGTTAGGATCTGGATCTGGCAATCCACACATTCTAAATGCTTCTATTGCTCCCTTTACAATCATCTTTGCAGAATCTACAATCGTACCATCATAATCAAACAAAATTAATTTTCTATTCATATTTTAATTCCTTTTCAAAATCTTTTTCAATTTTTTTTAAATCAAAATCTAATTTTTTTTCTTTCATAAAATTAGTAAAATGTTTAGGTAATGGTGCTTTTATAAAATTTTCCTTTGGAAATTTAATAATATAAGAATGAAGTTTAAGAAAATCTTCATCATCTTGAAAATTTTTATTTAATTTGTATTTAACATCTCCAATTATTGAACAACCTATATAATTCATATGCACTCTTAATTGATGTGTTCTTCCAGTTATAGGGTATAATAGCGCTAATGCATACTTTGAGTTTTTTATTAAAGTTTTCATATACGTTTTGGCAAACTTACCTTTAACATCAGATGTTGTCATTTTTCTTACGTTCGAGAAACTACTTTTTTCTATATTTGATGTGATATATTGTTCATTCTTTAAAGGTGGAGGGTAAATAATGGCTAAATAAATTTTTACAATTCTTTTATCTTTAAAAAAATGATGGAAAGTTTTTGCTGTTTTTAAATTTTTAGCAACAACAAGTATTCCAGATGTGTCTTTATCTAATCTATGAACTAGTTTGTATTGAGAGTCATTCGAAATTGATCTCAATAGCTCAACTATATTTTTATTTTGACTAGTACCTCCTTGAACGGCTATTTTATTTGGTTTATTTAATATAATCCAATTTTTATTCTCATTTATTACAGTTTTTTTATAAAGATCAAAATAATATGATTTTTTATTTTTACTTAGTGTAGAGATTACTCTCTTACCTTTAAAAAAAAGGGATGCTTTATAAGTAATGATTTGGTTTTTTTCTATCTTATCTGAAGCTTTTGCTTTTTTTCCATCTAATAAAATATGTTTATTCCGTAACGATTTTTCTAAAAGTGATTGATTTATCTTTCCTAAGTTTCTTCTTAGGCATCTATCCAAACGGGATTTATCTTCATTATCAGGAATTATAAATTGTTCTAATTTGTTCACACTTTATCATTAATAAATTTAACACCGTAAATCCAGCCTTCTTTTTTTGCAGCTTTGTGAACTTTCCAATATTTTTTGTTTTGTGAAAAATATTTTAAAGCTGCTGCAGATATAATGGCATCTGCTTCATCTTGGTCGGGACCAAACATCTTAAAATTTTTAGAAACAGGTAAACAATTATATTTTTTTAAAGCTTCATTTATTTGATTTAAAGTATAACCAGTATTCTTTTTTGGCTTAATTGAGTGTTTTCTAAAGTACAATGTTGGAAAAATTTCAACAACTACACTTTTTTTGTCATTTTTTAAATTATCAAAGGGCCATATATTATAATTTTTTTTTAATATTTTTAATACTCTCATTCCTGCAAGACTACCTGTTCCAACTGCACCAGGACCTACACAATTAAATGTAGGACTAGGAGAGCAAATTTTTTTAGCATGTAATTCTGTAATCCTTCTTCTTGATGTAAATTTCACTCCTCTTTTTACTGGTGAATTAAAATATTCACATATTTTATTCTTTTTCCAGATATTACCACCATAATAATTAAGGTTTTCAGAATTATGAAAATCTATAAAATCCCAGAGTTTTTTGGCTGACTGTGGTGGATTATCAAAGTCTACAAAATAATTTTTGTAATCTTCAAAAGGATATGCAAAGGCAAAATCAAACCCAATCAAGTACGATTTATTTGAATTTAAATTTTTTAAATATTCAATTAAAGAAGACCTATTCCAGTATCTATCTTTATTTGGTGGGGCGATTATTTTAGGATTTATATTTTTTTTGTCTAAATAGGCTACCTTGATGCCTTTTTGAAATTGACTTTTATCACCCGACCAATCAATTCCAAAAAAACCATCAAATAGCATGATAACCTAGCCAGTAGCAGTTTTAGGCTCTTGCTCTTTAGCATTTTGATTTGAATTTTTTTGTTCTTGAGTTGGGCCGCTATCTTTACCTCTAGCCTCCTCATCTCTGTCCACTAGTTCAATAACAGCCATAGGCGCGGCATCACCATACCTGAATCCAGCCTTCAATACACGTGAATAACCACCGTTCCTAGTTTCATATCTTTTTGCTAATGTACTAAATAGTTTTTCAACTAATTTTATATCTCCAACCTTACTGATAGCTTGTCTTCTTGCCGAAAGATCACCTTTTTTACCAATCGTAATTAATTTGTCAAAATAAGGCTTAAGTGTTTTAGCTTTTACTAAAGTTGTAATGATTTGTTCGTGCTTGATTAAAGCTTGTGACATATTTTTTAATAGTGCCTTTCTATGAGAAGAGGTTCTATTTAGTTTTTTTCCTTTAATTCTGTGTTTCATACGATCTACCTTTAATTAAATGGGTCCTCAATTTTTTTAGCAAGATCTTCAATATTCTCTGGTGGCCAATTTTCTATTATCATACCTAATTCAAGATCCATTACTTTTAAAACTTCTCTGATCTCATTTAAACTTTTTCTACCAAAGTTTGGAGTTCTCAACATTTCAGGTTCTGTTCTTAACACTAAGTCACCTATATAAACAATATTATCATTTTTTAAGCAATTTGCAGATCTAACTGATAATTCAAGTTCATCAACTTTTCTTAATAAATTTCTATTAAACGGTAAATCGTCAACTTCTGGGGCAACTTCTTCTTCTTCTGGTTCTTCAAAATTAATAAAGTTCTGCATTTGATCTTGCATAATTCTTGCAGCAAAAGCGACTGCATCTTCAGGTGAAACTGATCCATCAGTAGTTACATTAAGTAGTAATTTATCAAAGTCTGTTTGCTGACCTACACGAGCATTATCTACATCATATGAGACTTGTAAAATAGGACTGAAAATTGCGTCAATCGGAATTAATCCAATTGGCTTATCTTCAATATAATTTAAACCTGCAGAAACATATCCTTTTCCATTTTCCACGTTAAATTCAATAGATAATTTATTACCTTCCTCTAGAGTGCATATTTCATGTTCTGGATTCATAATAGTTATATTAGATTTTTCTTCTATATGACCAGCCGTAACAGTTAAAGGTCCTTCAATATTTAAATATATTTTTTTAGGCCCCTCTTCTTCCATTTTAACTTTAATGCCTTTAATATTTAAAATTATATCTGTTAAATCTTCTCTAACACCAGGTAAAGATGAAAATTCATGAAGTGCACCTTGAACCTGTATAGATGTAATGGCGGAACCTTGAAGTGAAGACAATAGTATTCTTCTTAAAGCATTTCCAATTGTAACACCAAATCCTCTTTCAATTGGCTCAGCTATAATTGTTGCGTTTGATTTTTGATCGTTATTATATTTAACAGTGAGTTTTGCTGGCTTAATTAATTCTTTCCAATTTTTTTCAATCATTTTCTATCCATAAATAATTTAAGTTTAATTTATTATTTTTATACTCTTCTTCTTTTTTTAGGCCTACAACCATTATGTGGTATTGGTGTGACATCCCTTATCGAATTTACTTGAAAACCTACAACTTGAAGAGCGCGTAGTGCTGATTCTCTTCCAGATCCTGGTCCCTGAACTTCAATATCAACAACTTTAACTCCATGTTCTGAAGCTTTTTTACCAGCATCTTCAGCTGCTAATTGAGCTGCATAAGGGGTTGATTTACGTGACCCTTTAAAACCCATACTTCCTGATGACGACCAAGCTATTGTATTGCCTTGATAATCAGTTATTGTTATAAGAGTATTATTAAAAGATGAATTTACGTGAGCAATTGCATTTGAAATATTCTTCTTTTCTTTTTTCTTAACTTTAGTTTGAGACGGTTGTTTTGCCATTATTTTCCTCTAATTATTTCTTTTTACCAGCAATTGCTTTAGCAGGACCTTTTCTTGTTCTTGCATTAGTATGAGTTCTTTGACCTCTGACAGGTAAATTTTTTCTATGTCTTAAACCCCTTAAGCACCCTAAATCGAGATACCTTTTTATATCAAGTGATTTTTTTCTTCTTAAATCTCCTTCAACCAGATAATCTTTATCTATAATATCTCTAATTTTTGTTAATTCACTCTCAGTCAAGTTATTGACTCTTGTTTGTACTGTGATATTTGCAAGTTCACATATCTTCTTACTGGTATTTAAACCAATACCATGTATATATGTTAGAGCAATTTCAACTCTTTTATTCGTAGGAATATTAATACCAGCTATTCTTGCCATAAGACTTCTCCATAAAATATAGGGATTTGCGGATTATAAACTTTAACATGTACTAGTCAACCTTAAAGTCTTTCTGAATTATATTAGAAATATTAGACGAGACTTCTTCAATTGTCCCCATACCATTGATAACATTTAATTTATTTTGATTGGAATAGTGATCTAGTACAGGTTTAGTTTCCCTATTATATACCTTTAGTCTTTCAATCAAAACGGAAGAGGTGTCATCTTTTCTAGTTATTTTTTCTTGTTTCGCTCTATTTTCAATTCTACTAGTCAATATCTGTTCGTCTACATCTATATGAAATACAAAGTCTAAATTGATTTTCATGTCATACATCATCTCATCTAGTTTTTTAGCTTGCTTTAAGTTTCTTGGAAAACCATCAAAAATAAATCCATTTGTATAATCTGTATTATTTAATCTATTGCTAATGAGGGAAAAAATAATTTCGTCAGACACTAAATCTCCTTTAGTCATAATAATTTCAACTTTTTTTCCTAATTCTGTTTTACGTTTAACAGATTCCCTTAGCATGTCACCAGTCGATATTTGTGTCAGGTTATATTCCTTAATCAAAAAATTTGCTTGAGTACCTTTTCCTGCACCCGGAGCACCGAATAAAATAACATTCATCTAGAATATCCCCCCAATCTCCTTTTCTTTATTAACCCTGAATACTGATGAGCTAACATATGCGATTGAGCTTGTGTTACTGTATCAATAGCTACTGTAACAACAATTAAAAGACTCGTTCCTCCAAAGTAAAATGGTATTGAATATTTTGAAATTAAAATTTCAGGTAATATACAAACTGCGGATAGATATAGTGCTCCAATTGCTGTCAATCTAGTGAGAACAAAGTCTAAATAATCAGCAGTTGGTGGTCCAGGTCTTATACCTGGGACAAATCCCCCATTTCTTTTTAGATTGTCTGCAGTCTCATCTGGATTAAAAACAATTGCAGTATAAAAAAAAGCAAAAAATACAATCAATCCTATATATATGGCGAGATATATAGGTTGGCCTCTTCCTAATAAGGAATTAACTGTAATTAACCATTCAGGACTCTCAGCACCAATACCTGCAAATGAGCTTACTGAAGTAGGTAATAAGAGAAGCGCAGATGCAAAAATTGGAGGAATTACTCCAGGGACATTTATTTTAAGTGGGAGATGTGAAGAGTCACCTGAAAAAATTTTGTTTCCTACCTGTCTTTTTGGATACTGAACAATAATTTTTCTTTGAGATCTCTCAATAAACACAATAAATGCAATTACTGCAATAGCTAATAAAAAGATTATAATAATCAAAATTGGAGATATTGCTCCAGTTCTACCTTGTTCTAATATTTGTGCTAAAGCCCTCGGCAATTCAGCGACAATACCAGAAAAAATTATTAATGAAACTCCATTACCTAATCCTCTTTCGGTAATTTGCTCTCCAAGCCATAATAAAAACATAACGCCACCCACCAAGGTAACAACAGTAGTTATTTTAAAATAAATTCCAGCATTCAATACTAAAGAACCGCTTGCCCCAGAAGTACTTTCCAATGCAACAGCAAATCCCCAGGCTTGAACAGTCGCTAACAAAACTGTCAAATATCTAGTATATTGATTTATGACCTGACGGCCTGTTTCACCTTCCTTTTTTAATTGAGCTATTTGAGGTGATAAAGAACTCATTAATTGCATAATAATTGAAGCAGATATATATGGTATTATTGTCAAAGCAAAAATGGTCATCCTTCCAAGAGCACCACCTGAGAACATATTAAACATTCCCAACACACCACCACTTGTTTGATTTACGATTTCATTAAGAACAGCAGTATTAATACCTGGAACAGGAATGTATGTTCCAAGCCTATAAATAACTAAAGCTCCTAATGTAAACAATATTCTTTGACGGAGTTCTTTTGCTTTTCCAAATGTACCAAATATATTTTGATCAGCCATAATAAATTACTTGCTATTTAAATTTTCAAAAGTTCCACCATTTTTTTCAACAATGTTTTTAGCATTTTTTGAAAAATTAAAACCAATAAATTTTAGCTTACTTTTAAACTCACCTTTAGCTAGAATTTTAATATTACTATTGTGTTTCTTTAATAAACCTACTTTCAATAAAATTTCTAATTTTAATGGTTTTTCAATAGATATTTTCTTTTCGTTAATTAACTTTTGAATTGTACCTAGGTTAATCGGAATATATTCTTTTCTAAATATATTATTAAAACCTCTTTTTGGTAATCTTCTATGAATAGGCATTTGACCACCTTCAAAACCTTTTATAGCAACTCCTGATCTAGCCTTTTGACCCTTATGTCCTTTACCAGAAGTTTTTCCAGTACCAGATCCAATACCCCTGCCAATTCTTTTTTTACTTTTTTTATTATCAGATTTAAGTTGATTTAGTTGCATTATGTACTCCGACAAATATTAAATTATTTTTACTAAGTGACTAACTTTATTGACCATTCCACGAACTGATGGTGTGTCTTCCAGTTCTCTAATTTTACCAACACGACTTAATCCTAAACCAATTAATGTCTTTTTTTGATCAGACTTTCTTCCAATTCCACTTTTAACAAGCATAATTTTAATATTTTTTTTATTCATAGTATTCATCATCAATTCTATTTAATATTATCTTTGTTTCCGAAAATTTCTGAAACTTTCTTACCTCTTTTAGAGGCAACGCTTCTTGGTGAATTCATAAAAGAAAAAGCTTCAAAAGTAGCTTTAATCATATTGTGAGGGTTGGAGGTGCCAACAGATTTAGCAACTACATCTTGAACACCAAGAGTTTCGAAAACAGCTCTCATTGGCCCTCCAGCAATTATACCAGTACCTGGAGGTGCTGATCTTAAAACAACCCTTCCTGCACCATAATGCCCTTTCATATCATGATGTAGTGTTCTTCCTTCTTTAAGAGGAACTCTTATCATTTTCTTTTTTGCATCATCAGTAGCCTTCTTGATAGCTTCTGGAACTTCTTTGGCTTTCCCAGTTCCAAAACCTACTCTACCTCTCATATCTCCAACAACAACTAAAGCTGCGAACCCAAACCTCCTACCACCTTTAACTACCTTAGCTACTCTATTAATACCGACCAACTTATCTGTCAATTCGGTTTCATCTTTGTTATTTTTTTTTATATCAATCTGATTCATAAATTATCCTTAAAATTTTAATCCGTTTGATCTAGCACCTTCTGCTAATGACTTAATTCTTCCGTGATAAATATATCCACCTCTATCAAAAACCACCTTTTCAAGTCCATTTTTTTTTGCTTTTAATGCTATATCTTTTCCTACTTTTTCTGCTGCTTCGATTGTACCTGAACCTTTAAGTCCTTTCTTTACTTCTGGATCTAATGTGGATGACGAGCATAACGTAATTTGTTTCAAATCATCTATTATCTGACAGTAAATATGTTTATTAGATCTAAAAACTGAAAGCCTTAGTTTATTTCCAATATTTTTTTTTATTGATAATCTATTTCTTAATTTTCTTTTATCAAAAAGAGATTTTTTTGTACTCATTTTTTAACCTATTTTTTCTTACCTTCTTTTCTTATAATATATTCATCTGCATATTTAATTCCTTTACCTTTGAAGGGTTCTGGTGGTCTTTTAGATCTTATCACAGAACAAAATTGACCAAGTTTATGTTTATTAGCGCTGCTAATAGAAAGCTTAGTATTCCCTTCCATTTTAACTTCAATATCATCTGGAATTTCAATTTCTACTGAATGACTTAAACCAAGATTCAATGTCAATTTTTTTCCAGAAACAGCTCCTCTATATCCTACACCAACTATTTCTAAATTTTTTGTAAATCCTGTTGTTACACCAATTACCATATTGTTTATTAAAGCTCGTGTAGTACCCCAATTAGCCTTACCTTTTTGGGTGTCATCTTTATTTTCTACCAATATTTTATTATCATTGATTTTTACATCCACAGAATTTGTAATCACCATTTCTAACAAACCTTTAGGACCTTTAAGCCTAAGTAATTTATTTTCAAAAAAAACTTCAACATTTTCCTGAAAATTAATAGGGCTTTGACCAATTCTAGACATAAACCACCTCTAATATATAGTACACAAAACTTCTCCACCTACATTAGCTTCTCTTGCCTCATTATCACTCATTACACCTCTTGGAGTTGATAAAATAGAAATGCCTAAACCATTATAAGTTTTTTGTAAGTTTTTTATACTAGAGTAGACTCTTCTTCCTGGTTTTGAGACTCTTTTAATTTCAGTTATAACTGGTTTACCATTATAATATTTAAGTTCAATTTCAAAAAAATTAATCCCTGGTTTTGTTTCCTTTTCTTCAAAATTTCTTATGAAACCTTCTCTTTTTAAAACTTCCAAAACATTTTTTCTAAATCTAGAAGCTGGAGCATCAACAACTTTTTTATTTGTTGTTTGTCCATTCCTTATTCTAGTTAACATATCACCTAGTGTATCACTCATTGACATTTTAATTCACCTCTTACCAACTTGATTTAACCATGCCTGGAATGAGACCTGCTAAAGCATGTTCTCTTAGAGCTATTCTAGACATCTTAAACTTTCTATAAAAGCCTCTTGGTCTCCCAGTAACTGCACATCTGTTTCTTAATCTAATTTTTGCTCCATTACGTGGGCATTCAGACAATTTTAACTGAGCATTAAACCTTTCTTCAATAGATAGGCTTTTATTACAGCAAATTTTTTTCAATTTAGACCTTTTTGAACTATATTTATCTACAAGTTTTGATCGTCTAAGATTTTTTTGTATCGCACTAAGCTTAGCCATAAATTTTCTCCATATATTATTTTACAAAAGGAAAATTAAAATTTTTTAATAACTCTTTTGCTTCTTCATCTGTTTTTGCAGTTGTAACTATTGTGATATCCATTCCTCTAGGAGTATCAACATTATCATATTCTATTTCAGGAAATATAAATTGTTCTTTAAGACCTAAAGAATAATTTCCTTTACCATCGAAACTTTTATTACTAATACCTCTAAAATCTCTAACTCTGGGTAATGCTATATTAATTAATCTATCTATAAACTCATACATTTTACTTTTTCTTAAGGTAACCTTGAGACCAACCGACATACCTTCCCTAAGCTTAAAACTTGCATTAGCTTTTTTTGCTTTAGTAATGATAGGAAGCTGACCTGTTATAGAAGATAATTCTTTTTGAGCAATTTCAATTTTCTTTGAATCTTTTACCGCTTCTCCAACTCCCATATTGATAACAACTTTATCAATTTTGGGAATTTCCATTACGTTTTTATAATTAAATTTATTTTGTAACACTGTTACAATATCTTTTTTATAGTTTTGATATAATCTTTCAGGCATAAATACTCCTAAATCAAACTTTCGAACCAGATGAAACTGTTAGTCTAATTTTTTCTTTTTTGTTAATCTCATATTTTATTCTAGTAGGTTTAGAATTTTTAGGATCAAGAAAAGCAACATTTGATATATGAATTGGGAGCTCAATTTCGTCAATCTTACCAGGACTCTCTTGTGTTGGTTTTCTATGTTTTTTAACAATATTCACACCACGCACTTTTACTTTGTCTAAACTCTTTAAAACTTCAATTATTTCACCTGATTTACCTTTGTCTTTACCAGAGATAACAGTGACGTTATCACCTTTTTTTAATTTAAATTTTTTCATTATAATACTTCCGGTGCTAATGATACGATCTTCATGAACTGTTTTCCCCTTAGTTCTCTGGTGACAGGGCCAAATATTCTAGTTCCTATTGGTTCGTTACTTTTATTGACTAAAACAGCGGCATTTTTATCAAATCTAATACATGTTCCATCATTTCTTTTTACTTCCTTAGAAGTTCTGACGATTACTGCTCTGTGAACATCACCCTTTTTTACTCTTCCCCTAGGAATAGCTTCTTTGATTGATACTACAATTACATCTCCAACAGAAGCAGTCTTTCGCTTACTACCGCCCAATACTTTAATACACTGTAACAATCTAGCACCAGAATTGTCAGCAACATCTAATTTTGTCTGCATTTGAATCATTTAATTCTCCAAATTAATATATCACTTCAAATTTTTTTGTTTTTGAAAAGGGTTTAGTTTCGATTATTTCAACAGCGTCTCCAGGTTTAAACTTATTATCTTTGTCATGAGCCTGAATTTTTTTGGATTTTGTAACAAATTTTTTATAAATGGGATGCATTATCCTTCTTTCAACTAAAACTGTTATTGTTTTATCAGCTTTATTACTTACAACTTTTCCTGTTAATATTCTTTTCGGCATTATTTTACCTTCATTAAATTATTATTAATAATAGTTTTAATAGCAGCTATTTCTCTTCGAATTAATCTGAACCTTAGTGGGTTTTCAATTTGTCCATTTACCATTTGAAACCTTAGGTTCAATTGTTCTTTTCTTAAAAACTGTATTCTATCATTTAATTCATCTTTAGTTTTAGTTAAAAGATCTTTTGATTTATATTTAGCCATAACTAACCTTATTGTATTTTTCTAACGAATTTTGTTTGGAGTGGTAATTTAGCTGCAGCTAGATTAAAAGCTTCTTTTGCCGCTTCTTCAGTTACACCATCCAATTCGAACATAATTTTACCGGGCTTAACCCTGCATACCCAAAATTCAGGCGTACCCTTACCTTTGCCCATTCTAACTTCTGCCGGCTTTTTTGAAACTGGAACATCAGGAAAAATTCTAATCCACAATCTGCCAGCTCTTTTTAAATGTCTAGTTATAGCTCGTCTAGCTGATTCAATTTGTCTAGCGGTAACCCTTTCAGGCCTTATAGCTTTTAAGCCATATGAGCCAAAGATCAATGAAATACCACCTTTTGCCATACCATGTATTCTACCTTTATGAGCTTTTCTAAATTTAGTTCTTTTAGGTTGTAGCATAATCTTCTCTTTTAGATCTGATTTTGTGGTTTGTTATTTAAAAGTTTGTCTTGAGCCATCGGATCATGTTCCATAATTTCACCTTTAAATATCCAGACTTTGACACCAGTGGCACCATAAGTCGTAAATGCTGTAGCTTCACCATAATCAACATCAGCTCTTAAGGTATGTAAAGGTACTCTTCCTTCTCTATACCATTCTGTTCTAGCTATTTCTGCACCACCTAAACGTCCAGCACAATTAATCCTTACTCCCTTTGCGCCTAGCCTTAATGCTGCTTGAACTGCTCTTTTCATAGCTCTTCTAAAAGCAACTCTTCTTTCTAACTGTTGGGCGATGGTCTCAGCAACTAATTTTGCATCCAATTCAGGTTTTCTAACTTCAATTATATTAAGATTAACTTCATTACCAATTTGCTTTTCTAAATTTTTTCTCAACGTTTCTATATCTTGACCCTTTTTTCCGATTACAAGACCTGGTCTTCCTGCATATATTGAAACTCTTGTTTTACCAGCAGGTCTCTCTATGATAATTTTACTTACTGCAGCAGCTTTTAATTTATCAAAAAGATATTTTCTTAATTTCAAGTCTTGGTGTAATTGTTCAGAATATAGCTTTGTGCCAAACCAACGCGAATCCCATGTTCTATTTACACCTAGTCTGAAACCTGTAGGTTTAGTCTTTTGACCCATTTTTTTCCTCCGTTAGTTCAGAAAGTATAATTGTCAAATGTGAGAAAGGTTTTAGAATTCTTGCACCTCTTCCTCTAGCTCTAGCATGAAATCTTTTCATAACAATACCTTTTCCAACAAAAGCCTCTTTTACAAATAATTTATCAATATCCAATGAATGATTGTTTTCAGCGTTTGAAATAACTGATTTGAGAGCTTTTTCAACATCTTTTGATATTCTCTTGTTAGAAAACTGAAGCTTTGATATAGCAACATCTGCTTTTTGTCTTCTGATCATTCCAAGAACTAAGTTTAATTTTTGTGGACTTATTCTTAAATTCTTTAACACAACTTTAGCTTCATTATCTTTTTCTCTACGAATGTTTGACTTTATACTCATTTATTTGCCTTTAACCTTTTTATCTGCTGCGTGACCATAAAATGTTCTGGTAGGTGAAAATTCTCCTAACTTATGCCCAACCATAGCCTCAGTTACAGTAACTGGGATAAATTTTTTTCCATTATGAACTCCGAAAGTTAAACCTACAAATTGAGGCATTATAGTAGAACGTCTAGACCATGTTTTGATCACATCATTTCTACCCGACTCTCTAACAGCATCAGCTTTTTTTATCAAGTATCCATCTACGAAAGGACCCTTCCATACAGACCTAGTCATAAATTTATTTATTCCTTCTTCTAATTATTAATCTATCAGTTTTTTTGTTATTTCTTGTTCGTTTACCTTTTGTCGGCTTACCCCAAGGAGTAACGGGATGCCTACCTCCCGAAGTTCTACCTTCTCCTCCTCCGTGAGGATGATCAATTGGATTCATAGCTACACCCCTAACGGAAGGCCTCTTACCCATCCATCTTTTTCTTCCAGCTTTACCAAAGTTTTGATTTTGATTATCTTGATTAGAAACAGCTCCTATAGAACACATACAGGCGGATAGAACAAGTCTTACTTCTCCAGAGATAAGCCTTAAAATAGAGTACGATAAATCTTTTCCGATAACTTGTACATACGATCCAGCAGACCTTGCTATTTGTCCACCTTTACCTGGTTTTAACTCTACATTATGTATAATAGTTCCGACAGGAACTGCATTTAGTGGCATAGCATTTCCAGGTTTAATATCTGCCTTAGTGGAGGAAATAACTTTATTACCAATTGATAATTTTTGTGGAGCTAATATGTAACTTAATTCACCATCATCATATTTTATTAATGCAATAAATGCTGACCTATTTGGGTCATATTCGATCCTTTCTACAGTGGCTTGAATATCAAATTTTGATCTTTTAAAATCAATAATCCTATATTTCTTTTTGTGACCACCACCTTTTTGCCAGGATGTAATTCTACCAGTATTATTTCTGCCGCCAGATTTTGAAAGTCCTTTTGTTAATTTTTTAACTGGCTTACCTTTAAACAGCTCTGATCTGTCAATTAATACAAGACCTCTTTGACCAGGTGTAATCGGATTATATTGTTTTAAAGCCATAAGTTAAATCCCTGCTGAAATATCAATAGTATTTCCTTCTTCTAAAGTAATAACAGCCTTTTTGATGTCATTCCTTCTGCCTAGTACACCTTTAAATCTCTTAATCTTTCCTTTAATATTAATAATATTCACGGACCTAACTTTTACTGAAAAAAGTTTTTCAACAGCACCTTTAATTTCATTCTTATTGCTTTTATATGCTACTTCAAATACAACTTTGTTAAATTCAGACAATTTAGTAGCTTTTTCAGTTATTATTGGTTTACGGATAATTTTGTAAGATTTATTTAAATCAACTTCTTTAATTTTATTTCTATATTTAATCATTTTAATAACCTATTTTCAAATTCCTTTAAACCTTGTTCAGTAAAAAGAATGTGATCCTTTTTTAAGATATCATATACATTTAACCCAACTTGATTAATTGTGTCAGCTAAAGGGATATTTCTAATAGCTAAATTAAGAATATCTTGCTTATCATCATTTCCAAAAACTAATAAAAATTTTTTTATACCTTCTTTAGAAAAAATTCTAACTAATTCAGAAGTTTTATTCGAAATTTTATCAATATTAAAAATTAAAATGCTATCATTTTTAGCCTTTTGGGAGAGTGCTGATTTTAATCCTAACAATCTGATTTTTTTAGGTAACTTGTGTGAATGAGATCTAGGTACTGGCCCATGGACAACTCCACCGCCACGAAATTGGACGACTGATGGCGCTCCATGACGAGCTCTTCCACCACCTTTTTGTCTATACATCTTGGCTGTTGTTGATTTAACTTCACTTCTAGATTTAACTTTATGACTACCTTGTTGTTTTTTAGCAAGCTGCCAATTTAAAACTCTTAAAATAACGTCTTCATTAGGATCAATACCAAATATTTCGTCGTTTATTACATTGTCAGAGTTGTTTGACTTAGATTTATTTAAAGTCTTAATTTTCAATTTTAAACCTTTTTATTATTATTATTATCAGTATCCGTAATTTCTGAATTAGATGCTTCGTCAATAGTAGCTTCAACTGGAGTATTAGGGTTTTGATGATCTGTTTTATCATTTTTAGCTTCAACATTTTCAGAATTAGTTTCTTTTTTAGTATCTTGAACATTTTCTTTTTGATCAGTAATATTTATCTCAGCCTTTTTATTATCTTTAAGCCCAGCAGGTTTTAGAGCGTTTTCAGGTAATATAGATTTAATAGCGTCTCTTATCGTTAAATAACCATTTTTTGGACCAGGGACAGACCCCTTAATATAAAGTAAATCATCTACATCATTAATTTGAAGAACTGTAAGATTTTGAATTGTTTTATTAACATTTCCATACTGGCCAGCCATCTTTTTTCCTTTCCACACCCTACCAGGGTCTTGGCTATTTCCAGTTGAACCGTGTGATCTATGACTAATTGACACACCATGAGTTGCTTCTAATCCAGCAAAATTATGTCTTTTCATTCCACCAGAAAAACCTTTACCATGCGTTACCCCAGAGACATCAACCTTTTGGCCTACACTAAAATGATTTATAGAAAATATTTTACCTTCTCCAACCAACATATCTTCATTTACACGAAATTCTTTTAAAATTCTTTTTGGTTCTACATTGGATTTTGCAAAATGACCTCTAATAGCTTTACTTATATTTTTTGTTTTTACTTTTCCTGTTGCAACTTGAATTGCAAAGTAACCATTTTTATTTCTATCTAGAATCTTTACAACTTGATTTTCTTCAAGTTTCATAACAGTTACGGGAAATGAATTACCAGTATCATCAAAAATTCTTGTCATGCCTATTTTTTTAAAAATTAAACCACTACGCATAATCAACTCTTAAATCTTAATTTCTACATCAACACCAGATGCAAGATCTAATTTCATTAAAGCATCTACAGTTTGAGGTGTTGGTTCAATTATGTCTAATAATCTTTTGTGAGTTCTGATCTCGAATTGTTCTCTACTTTTTTTATCTACGTGAGGACTCTTCAATACAGTAAATCTTTTCAATGAGATAGGCAAGGGTATCGGGCCTTTTACTTGAGCACCGGTCCTTCTAGCAGTGTTAACTATTTCAGACGTAGAGTGATCAAGTATTCTATG
>CACMRG010000002.1 GCA_902616005.1 uncultured SAR116 cluster alpha proteobacterium | reverse complement strand
GAACTGGAGTGAAAGCACCGTAATCTAAATAAGATTTAATTTTGGTAAGTGCGGCAATAAGGTTTTTATTTCCTACTGCAAATCCAATTCTCCAACCTGCCATAGCATATGTTTTAGACATGGATGTAAATTCCACACAAATTTTCTTAGAATTTTTAACTTGTAAAATAGATGGTGGAGGATTGTCACCAAAATAGATTTCTGCATAAGCCAAGTCAGATAAAATAAATGTATTATATTTCAATCCTATTTTGACAACTTCTTCATAAAAACCCAAATCAACAATCTGGGCGGTTGGATTGGAAGGAAAAGATACAATCACTGCTTTTGGAGAGGGTACTGAATGTCGAATAGCTCTATCTAATTTTTCTAAAAATAATTCTTGATTAAATTGTCCATCTTCCATTGCTGGCAAATGCCTTAATGAAGCTCCAGCAATAATAAATCCATATGGGTGAATTGGATATGATGGGTTTGGTGATAAAATTATATCACCTGGAGATGTAATTGCTTGAGCAAGATTAGCTAATCCTTCTTTTGAACCAAGTGTAACAACAACTTCTTTATCTGGATCTAATTTAACACCAAATCTTCGTTCGTAATAAGAAACTTGTGCTTTCCTTAACCCCGGTATTCCTCTACTTGTAGAATATCGTCCTGTACCAGGTTTGTTGACTGTTTCTTGAAGTTTTTCACGGATATGACTTGGTGTAGGCATGTCAGGGTTACCCATACCAAAATCAATAATATCTTTTCCTTTATGCCTTAACTTTGCTTTTAAGTCGTTAACTTCTTGAAAAACATAAGTTGGTAATCTATTTATCCGTTCAAATTCTGACATAGTGTATTAATTCAAATATATATTAATTTATTTTATTATCACGGTTTATTAATTTTTTTTGCGTATTTATGTGTATAATAAATTATAATGAAAATGATAGCAAAAATTCTAATCGGTATTTTAGGAGTATTATTTATTTTTGCAATAATATGGTTTGGAATGCCAAATGTACGAAATGTTTTTAAAGAAGTTAAAATGATGTCTGTTACTGTCAAATTAGATAACAAATGTTCACTGGACGATGACTCATTTGTTGTAGCTGTGCCAGGTACTGACATAATAGTCCCTTTTAGAAATAAAATTGCAAGATTAAGATTAAAGTCAGACAGAAAACTTCAACTAAGAGCAAATCCAAAATATCCAGCCATTAGATATGATGGAATGTTTGTTGATGTGAAAGAAAATGTTATTCTTGAGGCAGATTGCACTACTTCACCAAGACTTAAAGGAATATTTAAATCAATGAAAGATCAATTTAAAAATTAAAAGGAGATATAATTGTCTAACCTACCTAATGACCCACTATTAAATATGAGTATAAATTCATTTTCTAAAAAATTAAGACAAGGTGAGATTAATTGTGAGCAAATTGTTACGTCTTACTTAAATAGAATAAAAGCCCTAAATGATAAATTGAATGCTTTCATTTTTATTGATGAAAAAAAGGCTATTAATAACGCAATCGCTATTGATAAATTATTAAAATCAGGTGTTGATTTAGGTCCTTTAATGGGTTTGCCAGTAGCAATTAAAGATATTTGTTCAGTTAATGATATGCCAACAACGAATGGATCTATAGTTAATACCGACGATATCACTGGTGAAGAAGGAAGTCTTGTAAAAAGACTTAAAGAATTAGGATGCGTTGTTATAGGAAAAACTCATACAGTCGAATTTGCACTGGGAGCAACTGGCCTAAATAAACATAGAGGAACACCATGGAACCCTTGGGATTTAGAAACTCATAGAATTCCAGGTGGATCAAGTAGTGGCTCTGCAGTCGCAGTTGCATCTGGTTTAGTACCATTTGCAATTGGAACCGATACCGGGGGATCCGTAAGAATACCAGCATCTTTAACGGGCGTTGCTGGTTTAAAAACTACAAAGGATGTTTGGCCTACTGATGGTATTTTTCCACTTTCACCTACACTTGACACTCCAGGACCATTAGCAAGGTCATTCGAAGATATTAAAACTATATTTGAAACTTATGGATCTGGTGTAAAAAAAGATTTAGGACCCATTCATCTTAGTAATCTAAAGTTAGCTAAATTAGGTAAACCTTTCACAGATGATCTGGATGAAGAAGTTCAAAATGCCTATGAAAAAATTTGTGAAAAATTAAAAGAAAAAGGGGCTACCTTAATTGAACTAGATATTCCTGAAGCTTTGGAAAGAGTTAATCTTTTTCCGCCAATAGTAGGATCAGAAATTATCTATGCTTTTGGAGAAAAAAGGTTTTTAGATAATTGCGATAATATGGATCCTGTTACAGCAAAAAGAGCTAAGGTTGGATTAGATATTAAATCGGCAGACTATTTGAAATTCAAAAATAGATTAAAAGAATTAGAAATAATGGCTTCAGACTTCTTTAAGGATTATGATGCTTTAATTTCTCCAACTACAGTAATGAGAGCAATGAAGGTTGAAGATTGTGAAATAAATGGAAAACTTCATGACAGAAGTTTACTTTCTTCTGCCAACACTCAACCAGGCAACTTATTTAACTTATGTGGAATAAGCTACCCTATTCAAAAATATTGTAATGACTATAAAAGTGATACTTGCTTACCAGTAGGTCTACAAGTTTTATGTGCTAATGGAAATGATAGCAAGGCAATAGAGATAGGAATATCACTTGAAAAAGAATTTGGTCAGCCAGAGTTTCCAAATTTAGAAAATTTTTAATTTATTTAACTTGAAAAAAAATTAAATTTTATTAAATATTGCATAAATCTGAACTTCCATCGAGGATATATTGAACTTATTAGAAGCAAAAAACTTATACAAGTCATTTGGTAATATTAATGCTGTTTCAGATATTAGCATTTCACTTAATGTTGGAGAGGTTATCGGTTTTCTAGGACCAAACGGCGCCGGTAAATCGACAACAATGAAAATGCTTACTGGATTTCTTGAAGCTGATTCTGGATCAATTGAAATTAAAAAAATTGATCTTTCAGAAGATCCAATAAATGCAAAATCTATTATCGGCTATCTACCAGAAGGTGCTCCATCCTACTCAGATATGACTGTTAAATCATTTTTATATTTTGTTGGTAAAATGAGAGGTTTAAAAGATGAACTTCTTGAAAAAAGATTAGAAATAATGCTTAAAGATATAAATCTTTCAGAAGTTCAAAATCAAATAATTGAAACATTATCAAAAGGGTACAAAAGAAGAGTTGGAATTGCACAAGCTTTAATCCATGATCCTGATATCTTGATATTAGATGAGCCAACGGATGGATTAGACCCAAATCAAAAATTTGAAATGAGAAAACTAATTAAATCAATCTCTAAAAATAAAGGAATTATTATTTCAACTCATATTCTAGAAGAAGTTGAAGCTGTATGTTCTAGGACTATCATAATTTCTTCGGGGAAAGTGCTCTTAAATAAAGAGACAAAAGACATCTTAAAGAATAAAAAAGAAAATTTAGATTCAATATTCAGAAAAATCACAAAATAGGAAAATCATGAAACTTTATATTGAAAAATTAATGATCATTTTTAATAGAGAATTTACTGGTTATTTTAGAACACCTTTAGCTTCAATCTTTCTTCTTGTATTTTTAGCATTATCAGCAGGAATGACTTTTTTTATGGGACAATTTTTTCAGAGAGGCCAAGCTGATTTAAATTCTTTTTTTGTATGGCATCCATGGCTTTTTTTAATTCTTATGCCTGCAATTGGAATGAGACTTTGGGCAGAAGAAAGAAAGTCTGGTACTATAGAATTATTAATGACATTACCTGTTACAAACTCTCAATTAGTACTCGGTAAATTTTTAGCTAGTTGGTTTTTTACACTATTAGCTATCATAATGACGACTCCAATATGGATAACTGTAAATTATTTAGGTGAACCTGATAACGGTGTTATTTTTATTTCTTACTTAGGGAGCTGGTTAATGGCGGGATGTTTTTTATCCTTAACATCTTGTCTTTCAATGTTAACAAAAAATCAAGTAATAGCCTTTATTGTTTCAACAATCAGCTGTTTCATTATGGTTATGGCTGGATTTGGACTTGTTTTGGCTAGTGTAAGATCATGGGCGCCTTTATGGTTTACTGAGGTTATCCAGTCTTTTTCTTTTTTATCTCATTTTAAGAGAATTCAATATGGTGTTCTAGACTTAACGACTTTTATATTTTTTATTTCTATGATTATGATTTGTATATCTATCAATATCTTTTTAGTTCAATTAAAAAAAGCTGATTAACATGAAAATTTCAAAAAATAATATATTAAAATTATCTATACTTTTATCTATTATTTGTTTCTTTAGTTTAAATATTTTTTCTAATAATACTTTTAACAGAATTAGTTTAGACACTACACAAAATAATCTTTATACAATAAGCTCAGGTACAGAAAAATTTTTGAAGAATATTGATGAACCTATACATTTAAGGCTATTCATGTCTAGTACACTTGTAGAAATTGCTCCTCAATTATCTACTTACGCCAACAGAGTAGAATCTTTACTTTATTCATACGCCAACATGTCTGAAGGTAAAATTACTCTAGAAATTATCGACCCTAAACCATTTTCTGATCAAGAAGATAGAGCAGTAGGTATGGGTATTAGTCCTTTTGGAGGATCGAATAATAATGATCCACTATATTTTGGACTGGCTGCTACAAATTCGACGACTGGCCAAAAAAATATTAATGTTTTCTCTCCTGAAAGAGAACCATTTTTAGAATATGATTTAACAAGATTAATCGCTGAATTGGCACAAACAAAAAAACCAAAAATCAGTATTATTGATAACCTTGGTTTAGAAGCTAATTCGAGAATAGGAAAACCTGAACAGCAAGTTTTAACACAAATGAAATCACTATTTGATGTGGAATTTGTTAAAGACAATGCCTCAGAACTCCCAGAAAATACAAAAGTTTTAATGCTCATTAACCCAAAATATTACCCTGATGAAACTCTTTTTATGATAGAACAGTGGATATTAAAAGGTGGTTCAACATTAATATTTTTAGATCCTTATGCTGAAACAGAAGTGAGTATTAATCCTGGAATGCCTGCTTTAAATCCTCGTTCTGATTTAAAAAAATTATTAGATACTTGGGGAATTAATTTTAATAACAAAAAATCTATCGCTGATAAAAAATATGCCCTGAGAACTGTTAGAAATATTAAAGGTCGAGAAGTTGAAGTTTCAAACTATCCTTGGATACAAGTAACTGATGAAGGTCTTAATCAGAATGACGGTGTACTAGCCCAACTATCTAACATAATATTTACAAACGCTGGTGGTTTAAACCCTAAAGATGGAATTAAATTTGATCCACTTATTACGTCTAGTGAATTATCTGGTTTAGTTGATTCAGACAAAGCAGGTGATTCAAAATCTGATCCAAGAGATTTAATAAAGGATTTAAAAATTGATAACAAGAAAATTATAATATCTGGTTGGTTAAGAGATAACCTAAATTCAGCTTTCCCAAAAGGCGTTAAAAAGAAAACCGGACTCAAAAAATCATCAGAAATGTCTAATATTCTAATAGTAAGTGATGCAGACATGTTAATGGATAGAAATTGGCTGACAAAACAAAATTTACTTGGACAGGAAATTGTTTCTGCTTTTGCAAATAATGGTGATTTTGTTTTAAATGTAGTTGAAAACATGATTGGTGGGTCATTTTTATCTGAGATAAGAGGTAAGGGAATTTCTTGGAAACCATTTACTAAAATAGTTGAACTAGAAAAATCTGCTGAAGAAAAATTCTTAAGTAAGGAAAGAGAATTAGTATCCAAACTTGAAAAAATGGAAAATAAGATTCAAAGTCTTACTAAGAAAAATAATAATGAAAGTGATGTAATTTCTCCTGAAACAATTAAAGCAATAGACGGATTTAAATCAGAAATGATGACTACGAGAGCTGAACTTAGAAATGTTAAATTTCAATTGAGAAGTGATGTTGATAATTTAAAAACAAAAATTATGTTCATCAATATAGGCTTGATACCAATTTTAATTGCTGGATTAGCACTTATTATTGCCATTAGAAGACCTAAACCAAAGAAGATAATACATTAAAGTTTAAGGAATTATATTTTATGACAAGCAATTTTACTAAGCTATCAATTGTAACTGCAATTTTTTTGGGATTGGCATCCTATTCTGTATTAAAAAACAAAGACTCAAATCTTTTTTCAGAGCGAGGTAATACTTTTATTGAAAATCTTCCGTCTAAATTAAATGACATACAAAAAATAAAGATTACGGGAAGAGATCTTGATATGGAATTAATTAATAAAAATAATTCATTTATTGAAACTTCTGGCTATCCTTTTAAAGCAAATGTTTGGGAAAGTTTCATAACAAGTTTATCTTTACTAAGAATAGAAGAAAAGAAAACAAACAATCCCGAAAGACATAATGAATTAAATTTGGTTGCTATTGATAAATTCAAAGAAAATAATGATGATAACGAGCCTGCAACAAAAATAACTTTTTTTACAAAAGATCAGAAGATATTCAAATCTATTTTATTAGGTAAAATTGATAATACTGTAGGAGGGATAAGCGGCGGTCAATTTGCTCGTTATAATAAAGATAATCAAGCATATCTATTAAAAGGGGCATTGAGAATGCCCTCTGGAAAATCAGATTGGTTTAACAGTTTATTACTTAAATTAGATCAAGAAAAACTTTCTTCCATCTCTGTTAAAAGAAAAAAAATTATTTTTGAAATTGAATCAAAAGATAGAAAACTATCTTTAAAAAATAATCCAGATTTAAAAATTGACGAAGAAAAACTAAAGCAAGTAGCTGAAGTAATTGACGCTTTTTATTTTTACGATGTTAGAAAAGTAAATAAAATTAAAAAAAATAATAATAATATTATTTCTTATGAGTTTAAAGATGGTCTTATTTTAGAATTAAAATTTATAGAAAAATCAAAAGACTCAAAAGAATCTTGGATTGAGATATCTGCTAAATCTAATAATCCTAAAACTATAAATGAGGCAAATGATTTAAATAAAAAAACCAAGGGTTATCAATTTTTAGCAAACATAAATACTTCTGTAATCTTCAATTGGAATATTAAAGATTTAATTAAAAAATAATTAGTATGATCTTTGCATCCCTAAAACATGTTCTGAAAGATATGATAGTATTAAGTTAGTTGATATTGGTGCAACTTGATATAGTCTAGCTTCTCTAAATTTTCTTTCTACATCATACTCTTCTGCAAAACCAAAACCACCATGAGTTTGAACGCAAGCTTCCGCAGCTGCCCAAGATGCATCAGCAGCTAAAAGTTTTGCTGTGTTAGCCTCTTCTCCTATAGGTTTACCATCATCGTATAATTTTGCAGCATGATATACCATTAATTCTGCACCTCTCATTTGAGCATAAGCTCTAGCTATTGGGAATTGAATCCCTTGATTTTGACCTATTGATCTTCCAAATATTTGTCTATCATTTGCGTATTGTGTTGATTTTTTAATAAACCACTTAGCATCGCCAATACACTCGGCTGCAATAAGTATTCTTTCCGCATTCATGCCAGACAAAATATATCTAAAACCTTTGTTTTCTTCTCCAATCAAATTATCGGCAGGTATTCTTAAATTATCAAAGAAAACTTCAGTTGTTGAATGGTTCATCATTGTTCTTATTGGTTTAATTGTTAACCCGTTATTTTTTGCTTTTTGCATATCTAATAAGAATACAGACAGGCCATCAGTTTTTTTAGAAACTTCACTTAGTGGTTTAGTTCTTGCTAAAAGCAACATTAAATCTGAATGTTCAGCTCTACTTGTCCATATTTTTTGTCCATTAATGATATAATCATCACCATCTTTTGTTGCAGTAGTTCTTAAACTGGTTGTATCAGTTCCACTAGTAGGTTCTGTTACACCAAATGCTTGTAATCTTAATTTTCCACTCGCTATTTCAGGTAAATAACTTTTCTTCTGTTCATCAGAACCGTGCCTTAAAACAGTTCCCATAGTATACATCTGGGCATGACATGCTGCTGCATTACATCCTTGATGGTGTATTTCTTCAAGAATGACCGATGCTGATGTTATTCCTAGACCAGAACCACCGTACTGCTCAGGTATTAAGACACTTAAAAAGCCTGAATCCGTTAGGGATTGAACGAATTCTGTAGGATAAGCTTGTTCTCTATCTAAGTTTCTCCAATATTCTCCTTGAAAATCTTGACATAATTTAGCTACAGAAGATCTTATTTCCGAATTTGTATCATCTTGAACTAAGCTTGAAGTCTCTATTGATTTATTTTCATCTGGCATATCAATTATTCCTTTTTTTATATATATTAAATTAAACATTTTTTTTTAAATTAAAAGTATTCAACTAAATTAATTGGAGGTTCTTTTGAAAATTTCTTTTCATCACATCAATCTAGTATCCAAAAATCTTGAAGAGTTAAATAATTTTTATAAAAATATTTTAAAATTAGATTCCATACCTGAACAACAATTTCCAAGAACTGAAGCAAACCAAAATAAGGGGTATGACGGAAAAATTAAATTTGTCACAGATGGAAATATACAATTACATTTAGCAGAAAAAGATCTTACCGTTGCTGAGAAAAATAAAAAGCATATTAATCCCGTTGAAAAAGGACATATAGCTTTTAGAACTGATGACATTGAAGAGTTTAAAACAATTTTAAATAAAAATAATATTAAATTTGCTGATTATGGGACAACTTTTGCTAAAGAATGGTATCAAATTTTCTTTTATGATCCAGAAGGTAATATTGTTGAGGTTCATCAATTTATAGATAAAAATTAATGCTACTTTCGTGTTTTAAAAATCAATCTTTTAGGTATTTATGGACAGCTGGATGCTTTACTGGCATTGCAAGAACTATGGAGTTTCTAACTCTTAGTTTGTATATTTTGAATGACTTTGGATTAGCTTACCTAATTACTGTAATTTTTGCATGTAGAATGCTTCCTATGAGCATGCTGGGCTTAATTATTGGTTCTATTTCTGAGAAAATTTCTCCTATCTTGATTGTTAGGTTTTTATATTCCTTATCTTTTTCTTTTACATTAATATGTGTATTTCTTAAAAATTTTGATTACTTTAACTTATTTTTTGCTCTTTTATTAGCTTTTATAAATGGAACCACATGGGTTATTGATTTAGCTGTTAGACGCAGAATTATAACAGAGAACATTACTGAAAAACTTTTAAGTACTTCATTAGCAATGGAAACTTTATCTAATAATTCAACACGATTAATTGGCCCTCTATTGTCTGGCTTTTTATATATTGCAATTGATTTAGAAGGTTTATTATTAATAATATCAAGTTTATATTTTTTAGCTTTAAGCTTAATAATATGTTTTGAAAAGATTAGTAAAAATTCAAATCCTTCATCAACATTACAAAAAAATATTGTTTATGAATTTATCTCAGTTTTCAAAAGTCTAAAAACCATAATCTTTAATGCCTTTAAAGATATTAATCTTAAATTATTATTAATTGTAACCTTAGTATTTAATCTTTTTGGGTTCCCTCTTATTTCATTAATACCTGTGTATGGAAAAAATATTTTAAATTTAAATGAGGCAGAGATTGGATTTTTAGCTTCATCAGAAGGTGTTGGCGCATTAATTGGTGCTTTAATTATTGCTAAGATTTCACCTCAAAAAAGATTATCAATTTTTTTTCTAATTGGTTGTATAGGTTTTTTTGTAGGAATGCTTTTATTTTCTGTAAGTAGTTCATTAATTATTGGTTTTCTATTTTTATGTTTAGGTGGAATGTGCTTATCTGGTTTTAGTACTATGCAAGGAGCTTTAACTTACAGATCTGCAGAAAAAGGTAAAAGGGGTTATAATTTTGGAGTTTTAGTAACATGTATAGGTTTAGCACCAATAGGCATGATAATCATATCTCTTATAATTAATTTAATCGGCGTTGAACAAGTTATTAGGCTTAATGCAATAATTGCATTAACTTCACTTATATTTATAGCTTATTTGATAACTCAGAAAAGATTTAAAGTTTTTTAAGCTTTAACTCACACCTTTAACTAGAAAATTATTCATGATTTTAGCAAATTTGGTAGGGTCACTTGGCAGTTTTCCTTCCATCATTCGTGCTTGTTCAAATAAAAGGGTTCCAGCATCATCCACGAGATTATTATGTTTTTTATCACTTAGAAGCTTATTCATTTTTTCAACTAATGCATGTTCAGGATTAATTTCTAGAATTCTAGGTGCTCCTTGATAATTAGGATCTCTTTGTTTCATTAGATTTTCCATTGCAACATCCATATCACCTTTATCTGCAACTAAACAAGCAGGACTATCTGTAAGTTTAGAAGTTAATCTAATATCTTTAACGTTTTGCCCTAATGAAGCTTTTAAATGTACAATTAAATTTGTAAATCTTTTATCTACATCGTCTTTTTTTGTATCTTTATTTTTTGGATCTTTTTTATCAGATTTAATATTGTCCAGATCAATCTCTCCCTGAGTAATTGAAACAAAATTCTTTTCTTTAAATTGTCCTGCCATAGACAACCAAAACTGATCGATAGGATCAGCCATTACTAACACCTTAATTCCTTTAGATTTAAAACCTTCAAGATGTGGACTTGATAACGCTTGGGATTTTGTGTCAGCCGCAATGTAGTATATATCTTTTTGATTTTTGTCCATTGCATTCACATAATCTTCTAGAGAAATAAGATCATCATTTTCATTATTTGAGAATCTTGCCAATTCTAGTAAAGTATCTTTTCTTTCAAGATCTTCATAGAGACCTTCTTTTAACACTTGACCAAATTCATTCCAAAACTGAATATATTTAGCTTTATCTTTGTCGGCTATTTTTTTTAATTCTCTTAAAATTTTTCCAACAAGTGACTTACTAATTTTTGCAACTGCTGGATTATTTTGTAACATCTCTCTACTAACGTTTAGATCTATATCTTGTGTGTCAACAATACCTTTTACAAATCTTAAATATGCTGGTATTAAATTGTCACATTTGTCAGTAATAAATACTCTATTAATATATAATTTTAAACTTGATTTTCTATCAGGATTAAACAGATCAAATGGTTTTGATGAAGGAATACAAAGTAAGTTTGTGTAACTTACGGTACCTTCCGTATTATTATGCATTGTTAATAATGGCTTACCAAAACCAGCACCTATATGAGAGAAAAAATCTTCATATTGTTTTTCTTTAATGTCTTTTGGGGCTCTCGTCCATAAAGCTGATGCTTCATTGATAGTTTCTTCCTTAGCATCTTTTTTTGAAACTTCTAACATTTTAACTGGATAAGAAATATGATCTGAGTATTTTCTAACTACAAATTGAATTCTAGTGCCTTCAAGAAACTCCTTAGCATCTTTTTTAAGGTGTAAAATTAACTCAGTTCCAGAATTTTTTTTCTCGCCTTTTTCTATGTTATAACCACTTTTCCCATCAGAAATCCATTTCCAACTTTTATCAGTCCCAGCTTTTTTTGATAAAACTTCAACTTTATCTGCAACCATAAAAGAAGCATAAAACCCTACACCAAATTGACCAATTAAGTTTACGTCTTCTTTTTTGTCATCTTTTGATTTATTAAATTGTTCAAGAAATGCCTTTGTTCCTGATCTCGCAATGGTACCAAGGGAATTTATAAGATCTTCTTCATCCATCCCAATGCCATTATCACTTATTTTTATAGTATTTTCCTTACTATTAACTTCTATCTTAATTTCGAAAGGATCTGATGTGTCATTAATAGATTTATTTGTTAAAGCTAAATATTTTTTCTTGTCAATCGCATCTGACGCATTTGAAATTAATTCTCTTACAAAAATTTCTCTTTCCGAGTAAAGAGAATTAATTACAATATCAAGAATTTTGCCGGTATCAGCCTCAAATTTTTTTTCCATATTTGACATTATTCTATCCTTTCGCATTGTAATTACATGATTAAATTGGTTATTATTATTTCAATTTCAAGATATAAAAATAACTTTCTGAAAAGGATTAAGAATGAAAAAAATTGGACTTTGTGGAACTGGGAAAATGGGAAAAGCTATAGGCGCAAGATTAATAGAAAAGGAATATAATCTTTCAATTTGGAATAGAACAAAATCTAATTCAGATGACCTTATAAAGTCAGGTGGAAAATTTTTTAAAAAAGTTAGTGAGTTAGTCGATGAGGTTGACATTATAATAGTTATATTAGGTAATGATGACGCGTTAAAAAATGTTTATGAAACAGAGAGTGGATTTAAAAATTGCGATTTGAAAAACAAAATTATTATTGAGATGAGTACAACAAGTGTAAATTATATGAAAGAGCTTTCCAATTTAGTCTTAAATCAAAATGGTTCTTTTATTGAGTGCCCAGTCGGTGGATCAACTAAACCAGCAAGAGACGGACAACTTCTTGGTTTAATGGGAGGCAATAAAAGTGAAGTCGACTCTTTAGATTTTCTCTTCAGTCATTTATTTAGACGTTATGAATATTTAGGCGAAATAGGGAAGGGAACCGCCATGAAACTCGCTATAAATCTTCCCTTATTAGTTTATTGGCAATCGTTGGGAGAAGCATTGAAATTAACCTGCCAAAATGGAATTCAATTTGAAAAAGCTCTTGATATTATGATAGATACATCAGGTGCCTGCAAAGTTGCTCATCTAAAAATTGAACCCATATTAAAAGCTTATAATAATAACTTAAATGGTTCTTCAACTTTTGGTCTTGAATCATCTTTGAAAGATATGAAATTAATGCAAGATGACGCACTTAAACATAATAATTATTTTAGCATTGTTTCTGAGGCTATTAAGTATATAGAAAAAGGATTAGATCAAAATCTTCATAATGAAGATGCATCCTGTACAAGTGGTTTAATAGCAAAAAATTTTAGTTAAAATTTACTGATCAAAATCAGAATTTTCATTAGACAAAATTATTTTGATCTCTTTTAAAAAAGCTGTGCCTGCAGGATTAGGGTACTCTTCATTATTCAGTTCTTCAGCAGTTTTTTTAGCAATAACTTCATCTAATATTTTTAAAGGTTTTTTAGTTTGTAAGGCTTTAACATAAACTTCTGCTGCCCTTTCAAAGTAGAATAGTCTATTGAAAGCTTCAGCAACATTACTACCTATAACTAGAAGTCCATGATTGCCCATAATCATAGTTGTAAAACTTTCATCTTTCAACAGATTTGAACATCTTTGACCTTCTTCTTCAAACGCTAAACCACCATATTGCGTATCAATAATTTGTTTTCCAAAAAAAAGACAGGAAATTTGATTTATAGGGGGGATAATCATATCCTCCTTTAAAGAAGCTAAAACTGTTGCGTATATAGAATGAACATGCATGACACATCTTGCGTGTTTACAATTTTTATGTATAGCTCCATGCAATCCCCATGCAGTCGCATCTGGAGGATTTTCCTTCTGCAAAACTGACTTATCATTGGCATTTAAAAGTAATAAATCTGAAGCCTTTATACGAGAAAAATGCCACATATTAGGGTTCATAAGAAATTCAGTTCCATTTTCATTTACTGCAAGGCTAAAATGGTTTGCCACACCTTCATGTAAATTAATTCTTTCGGCCCACCTGAATGATGCCGCAAGGTCTTTTCTTTCTTCATAAAAATTAATATTGGGTTTCATAATTTTATTTGATTTAATTGCATTATATACTCACATGATAAATACTAAAGTGTCAACTATATCAAAGAGGAAAATATGGGATATTTATACCTTATTATAGCCATCATAGGAGAGGTTGTAGGAACATTATCACTTAAAAGTAGTAATGGATTTACTTTAATAACGCCATCTATTTTAGTCATAGTTGGTTACGGAGTTGCTTTTTACTTCATGATACTGTCTATGAAAACCATACCTGTAGCAATTACTTATTCTATATGGTCAGGAGTTGGCATTGCAGCTGTAACGTTCATTGCTTCCATGAAATTTAATGAAAAACCTGATATTTTCGCTTTGATAGGACTAAGTTTTATAATTATTGGAATTATAATTCTAGTTTCACTTAGTAAAATGGGAGCAAAAATATCTTAAGAATGTATTGCTTTCGAAAAGGTTGCTAAAGCTGCTTCTTTTATTGCCTCATTGACTGTAGGATGACCATGACATATTCGTGCTACATCTTCTGAAGAAGCACCAAAGCCCATCGCAACACTCAATTCGTGTATAATTGTTCCTGCTTCATGTCCTATTATATGTGCACCTAAAATTTTATCCGTTTCTTTATCTGACAAAATTTTTACAAAACCCTCAGTATGACCAATCGCTTTTGCTCTGCTGTTAGCAGTAAATGGAAAAACTCCTTTTTTATACGAAATCTTTTCTTGTTTTAAATCATCTTCTGTTTTACCTATTGATGCTACTTCGGGAGCTGTATAAATAATATTTGGAACAAGATTGTAGTCGACATGACCTGCTTCTTTATTAATTAATTCAATTAATGCAACACCATCTTCTTCTGCTTTGTGAGCTAACATAGGACCTTTAATTACATCTCCAATAGCATAAATATTATCTACAGATGTTTTAAAATTATCATCTGTTTCAACAAATCCTCTTTTATCAACTTTTACACCAATTTTATCTAAACCTAAATTATCTGTGTTAGGCCTTCTTCCAACCGCAACTAATACGATATCTGCCTCTATTGTATCTATTTTTGAAGTTTTAAGGTCTTTAATTTCAACATGTACTTTATCTTTGATTAAAGATGTCTTTTCTACAGAGTGTTCCAATTTAAATTTTAAGCCTTGTTGCAGTAGAATTTTGTAAAATTTTTCTGATACTTCAGTATCCATACCGTTTAAAACTCTTGGCAAGAATTCAATTACCTCAACTTCTGAACCTAATCTTCTCCAAACAGTGCCTAATTCTAATCCTATTACTCCTGCTCCTATCACAATTACTTTTTTTGGAACAGACTTTAAGTCTAAAGCGCCTGTGGAAGTAACAATTTTTTGCTCATCAATTTTAATATTTTTTAAATTCGAAGGCTCAGAACCAGTAGCAATAATAATTTTCTCAGCAAATATTTTTTCAGTCTTACCTTTTCCATTAATCTGAATTTCATTTTTGTTAATTAAAGTTGCTTCACCTATATATTTATCAATTTTATTTTTACTAAATAGAAAATTAATACCTTTTGTCAATTCATCAACAATGGTTGATTTTTTTTTCATTAATTGTTGAACATCAATGCTTACGTCAGATGTTTTTATTCCCCATGATAAATTAGCATTGTTTTTTACATTATTTTCATATTGTTCTGATGCATGAAGTAAAGCTTTAGATGGAATGCACCCTACATTTAGGCATGTCCCTCCTAAAGTTTCTCTCTTTTCAATATTTGCAACTTTCATTCCTTTTTGTGCTGCGACAATAGAAGCAACATATCCACCAGGACCAGCTCCAATGACAACTAAATCATATTTTTTTTCCGACATGATTTTTATACTCCAATAAGCATTCTTTGAGGATCTTCAAGATTCTCTTTAACATTTACTAAGAAAGAGACCGCCTCTCTTCCATCTATAATCCTGTGATCATAAGATAAAGCCAAATACATCATAGATCTAATTTCAACTTTATCATCTATGACAACTGCTCTTTTTTGAATATTATGCATTCCAAGAATTCCAGATTGTGGTGGGTTAAGAATCGGTGATGATAACATCGAACCGTAAACACCTCCATTAGAGATAGTGAATGTACCATTTGACATGTCTTGAATGGTTAAATTACCTTCTCTTGCTTGTTTTCCAAAATTTACGATTGTTTTTTCAATTTCCGGAAAATCCATATTCTCTGCATTTTTTAAAACTGGAACAACTAATCCTTCAGGAGTTCCAACTGCAACACCTATATTATAATAATTTTTATATACAATGTTATTATCTCTTATTTCTGCATTAACAGCTGGATAAACTTTTAATGCATTAATGCATGCCTTTACAAAGAAACTCATGTATCCAAGTTTTATTCCAAATTTTTTCTCAAAATTAGGCTGGTATGTTGATCTTATTTTCATTAATGCTGTCATATCAACTTCATTATAGGTAGTTAAAATTGCTGCTGTGTTTTGTGCTGATTTTAATCTATTAGCAATTGCTTGCCTTAATCTAGACATTGGAACAATTTCTTCTTGGTTACTTGGTAACACAGCATCATCTTTTTTAAGATCTGTTTCTGGAGACGAAGTTTTTGTATCTTTAGTTTCTAATTGTTTTTCTTCTTTATCATTATTTTCTTTAGCCTTTGGTTTATCATCTGATGATTTTTTTCCATTTGGATCAAGAGCTCCTATATTCTGCCCAACTTCAACCGTTTCACCTTCTGCAGCAATTATAGATCCAATTAATCCTGAGATTGGCGCAGGAACTTCAAGTGTTACTTTATCAGTTTCTAATTCAACTACAGGTTCATCAACTTCAACATATTCCCCTTCATTTTTTAGCCATTTTGATACTGTAGCTTCTACTATTGACTCACCAAGTGTAGGAACAATTATATCCATTGTAGATCCCTTTCTATTTTCATTAATTTTAAGATTTTCTTCTTGATATTTGTTATCTGTTGTTTTTTGTAATGAACCATTTGATTTTAAGAATAACAAAACATCACCTTTAGTTATTCTACCGTCTTTTCCAGTACCTTGCATGATATTTGCATCAATATCATTTTCTAAGATTAACTTTTTAGCTGCAGGCATAACTAAATCAAAATTTTTATCATTCATATTGTTCATAAAAATTAAACTCTATTCAGCAGCACGTATCTCTTTTTTATTTGGTTTAATCAAATTTAATGATTCTTTAACAATATTATCTTGCTCTTTTAGATGTCTAGAGAGTGAACCTGTTGCAGGTGATGCGGCTTCTGTTCTACCCACATAAATAGGCCTAGAAAACTTTGACTTTATCTTAATTAAAACATCTTCGATATTTCTATCTACAAAAAACCAGGAGCCCATGTTTTTTGGCTCTTCTTGACACCAAATTATCTTTGCATTTGGTGTTTTTTCTAATTCCTTTTCTAATGTTTTACTTGGAAAGGGATAAATTTGTTCTAACCTTAATAACTTAACATCAGTAATATTATTTTTTTCTCTTTCCTCATAAAGATGATAGAATATTTTACCAGAACAAATAACTACACGATTAATATTTTTATCTTTTAGGGTTTTGTTAGGGTCTAATATAATCCTGTGAAATGATGTATTTTCTGCCATATCTGATAAATTAGAAACGCACAATTTATGTCTAAGTAGACTTTTAGGTGTCATTATAATTAATGGTTTTCTAAAGTCTCTTTTTAACTGTCTTCTAAGAGCATGAAAATAATTTGCTGGTGTACTACAGTTTAACACTTGCATATTATCTTCACCACAAAGCTGTAAATATCTCTCTAATCTAGCTGAAGAGTGCTCAGGACCTTGACCCTCATAACCATGAGGTAGCAACATAACCAAACCTGACATTCTTAGCCATTTAGCTTCTCCACTAGATATAAACTGATCAACTATTACTTGAGCACCATTTGCAAAGTCACCAAATTGTGCTTCCCACATGACTAATGCTGCAGGTTCTGTCAGAGAATATCCATATTCAAAACCTAACACTGAAGCTTCTGACAAAGGTGAGTCAATAACTTCAAATTGAGGTTGGTCTTCTTTTAAATTGTTAAGCGGTACATATCTGTTTTCATTATTTTGATCTACAAACACAGCATGTCTTTGAGAAAAGGTGCCTCTACAACTATCTTGCCCTGACAATCTTACTGGATGACCTTCATCTAAAAGTGTGCCAAAAGCTAAATGTTCTGCAGTTGACCAATCAATGTTTTTTTCTTCATTTATTGATTTTCTTCTATTTTCAACAATTCTAACTAATTTTTTATTTAATTCATATCCTTCAGGAAGTTCTGTCATTGATAAACCAATTTCCTTTAATCTTTGTAGCTTAACTGATGTGTCTCCTCTTCTTTGTTCACGATCTGGAGCTGCTTTCAACCCTGACCATTGTCCATCTAACCAGTCAGCTTTATTTGGTTTGTAACTGCTTCCAGCTTCAAATTCTTTTTCTAAAAAATCATTATGTTTTTTTAATTCTTGATCTGCATCTTGTTTAGTTATTGTGCCTTCATTAATTAATTTTTTGCTATAAATTTTACTAATACTCTCGTGCTGAGCTATTTTTTTATACATTGAAGGTTGAGTAAACGCGGGTTCATCACCTTCATTATGACCAAATCTTCTATAGCAAATTACATCTAAAACTACATCACAAGAGAACTTTTGTCTAAATTCAGTTGCAATTCTTGCCACGTGAACAACTGCCTCAGGATCATCTCCATTTACATGAAAAATTGGTGCCATCACCATCTTAGCAACATCCGTACAGTATGGACTTGACCTTGAAAAATTTGGACTTGTTGTAAAGCCAATTTGGTTATTGATGATAACGTGAATAGTTCCTCCTGTTTCATAACCTCTTAAACCTGAAAAATCAAACGTTTCAGCAACTATGCCTTGTCCTGCAAACGCAGCATCACCATGTAAAACTATCCCCAATACAGAATCCCTTTCTTCTGTGTCATTATGTTGAAGTTGTTTTGCACGAACTCTTCCAATAACTACAGGAGCAACAACTTCTAAATGAGATGGGTTTGCTTGAAGAGACAAATGAACATTCTCATTATCAAACTCTCTATCTGCGGAAGCACCCATATGATACTTTACATCTCCAGATCCACCAGCTTCTTCAGGATTGGCAAGATTACCTAAAAATTCTGAAATTATTGCTCTAAATGGTTTATTTAATACATTATATAAAACATTTAATCTTCCTCTGTGAGCCATGCCAATTACAACTTCTTTTAAACCTAATTGACTTCCTCTTTTTAAAATTTGCTCAATAGCTGGTACAACTGATTCTGAGCCATCTAATCCAAATCTTTTTGTGCCTGCATATTTTTTATGAAGAAATTGTTCAAATGTTTCAGCACCTACTAAACGTTCGAAAATTGCTTTTTTACCATTATCTGTAAACTGAGTAGTATTTCTAATTGATTCAATTCTTTCTTGGATCCATGCTTTTTGCGCTGGATCTTGAACATGCATAAATTCGACACCAATAGAGCCACAATACGTTTCTTTAAGAATATCCATTATTTGTTTTAAAGAAGCAGTCTCCATACCTAAAACATTGTCTATAAAAATTGGTCGGTCCCAATCTTCTTCTTTAAAACCATAAGTCTTAGGATCAAGCTCAGGGTGAATGTCAGGCTCATGTAATTTTAAAGGATCTAAATTAGCTAGCAGGTGACCTCTAATTCTATAAGCTCTAATTAACATTATTGCTCTTAAAGAGTCAGTTGTTGCTGATCTTAAATCGGATGCAGAAATTTTTCCTTTTCCAGCCACTCCTTGAGCAACCGCTTTCACAGATTCCTCTACATCAACAGCACCTATCACTCTATTATTCTCTTTTGCCCAACTTGGACCTTTGTCCGCAATTTCAGATCCAATTTCTTTAAACAAATTAGACCACTCTTCAGGAACAGACTTAGGGTCATTTTCCCACTTATTAAGTAGATCATTTATAAAAATGGAATTAGAGCCTGACAGGAATGTTTGATCTAAATTTTTATCTGACATAGAATTAACCTATATATTGAGTTATATCATAAACTTTATTATACACATCAAATTTAACTCATAATCAAGTTAATTTACTATGTTTTATCAATAGCTCTTAAAACAGCTTTGCCAAGATCTGATGGTGAGTTAGCTACTTCAATATTACATTCTTTAAATTTAGAAATTTTAGAATCTGCATCTCCACTACCACCACTTACTATAGCACCTGCATGTCCCATCGTACGACCAGGAGGTGCCGTTCTTCCAGCAATGAATCCTGCAACAGGTTTTTTTATTTTATGATTTTTTAGAAATTCAGCAGCTTCTTCTTCTGCAGAACCTCCAATTTCTCCTATCATTAAAATTGCTTCAGTTTGTTCATCTGACAAAAATAGATCTAAACAGTCGATAAAGTTTGTTCCATTTAATGGATCACCACCTATGCCAACACAAGTCGACTGTCCTAAACTCACAGCAGTTGTTTGATCAACGGCTTCATAGGTCAATGTCCCTGATCTAGATACAATTCCTATTTTTCCTGGTTTATGAATTGACCCAGGCATAATACCAATTTTACATTCTCCAGGTGTAATTATTCCAGGACAATTTGGGCCTATAAGTCTTGAACTAGAATCCTTTAGAAAATTCTTTACTCTTATCATATCCTGAACTGGTATACCCTCTGTGATACAAATAATTAATGGTATTTTTGCATCAATTGCTTCAATTATAGAATCAGCTGCAAATGGTGGAGGAACATAAATAACTGAAGCATCTATTTCTAAATTATCATTAGCTTCTTTAACAGTATTAAATACTGGTAAATCTAAATGCTTCGTACCACCTTTACCTGGAGTAACGCCACCAACCATTTTTGTTCCGTAAGCAATAGCTTGTTCAGAGTGAAATGTACCTTGGCCACCGGTAAAACCTTGACAAATAACATTTGTATTTTTGTTGACTAAAATAGACATCTATTATCCTTTTACAGCTTTAACTATTTTTTCAGCCGCATCATCAAGATCATCAGCTGAAATGATTTGTAGATCAGATTTAGATAAAATCTCTTTTCCCTTCTCTACGTTTGTTCCTGAAAGTCTTACAACAAGAGGTTTGTCAAGTGCCAAATCACTAGCAGCTGCTACAACACCTTCTGCAATAATGTCGCATCTCATTATACCACCGAATATATTTACTAATATACCTTTAACAGCATCATCAGACAAAATTATCTTGAATGCTTCTTTAACTTTTTCTTTCGTAGCGCTTCCACCTACATCTAAAAAATTAGCTGGTGATGAACCTTTAAGATTTATGATATCCATGGTTGCCATAGCTAAACCAGCGCCATTTACTAAACAACCAATTTCACCATCTAACTTTATGTATGCTAAATCAAATTTTTTAGCTAATGTTTCAGAAGGCTCTTCTTCTGTTTCATCTTTAAGTTCCAAAACTTCTGACTGTCTAAATAAACTATTATTGTCAAAAGACATTTTTGCATCAAGTGCAATTAATTTATTTTCTTTTGAAAGCACAAGTGGATTTATCTCTACCAAGCTAGCATCTAAATCAACAAAAGTTTTATAAATTTTAGAGAAAAAACTATAACTTTGTTTAAAAGCATCACCTGAGAGTTCAAGTCCGTTAGCAATAATTCTTGCATGAAATGGCATAAATCCACCTTTAGGATCAACCCTAACTTTAATAATTTTCTCAGGTGTTTTTTCTGCTACCTCTTCAATATTAACACCACCTTCTGTGGATGATATTATAGAAATACACCCAGCGTTTCTATCAACTAAAATTGAAAAATAAAATTCTTTATCAATTTGACATCCATCCTCAATGTATAATCTTTGAACTTTTTTTCCTTTAGAACCCGTTTGAGGTGTAACTAAAACTTTTCCTAAAATTTCTTCAGAGGCTTTTTCAACTTCTTCAATATTTTTTACAACTTTAACACCTCCAGCTTTACCTCTGCCTCCTGCGTGAATTTGTGCTTTAACAACATATACTGGACCAGGTAGTTTTTTTGCATTGTTAACTGCCTCTTCAACTGTGAAAGCTGGGTATCCATCTGGAACTGAAACACCAAATTTTCTCAGTAATCCTTTAGCTTGATGCTCGTGAATATTCATAATTTATATTACCTATTTTTCAAAATTTTGTGCAAGTTGATTTAATTTTTGTACAGATTCAACTGAATGTTTGAACATTTGTTTTTCTTCTTCACTTAAATTAATTTCAACAATTCTTTCTACACCGTCTTTCCCAATAACTACAGGAACTCCAACATATATTCCATCTAAATTATAAGGACCATCAACAAATGCTGCACAAGGCAAAAGTTTTTTCTTATCCTTTAAAAAGGCGTCTGCCATTTGAACGGCTGATTCTGCAGGTGCATAAAAAGCAGAACCTGTTTTTAATAAACCAACAATCTCGGCACCACCATCTCTTGTCCTCTGAACAATATCATCTATTTTTTTCTGAGTACTCCATCCCATTTCTAAAAGATCTGGAATTGGAATACCAGCTATAGTGGAGTATCTGACCAGAGGAACCATCGTGTCGCCATGTCCACCTAAAACAAAAGCTGACACGTCTGTCATCGATATTTTAAATTCCTCTGCTAAAAAATATCTAAATCTTGCTGAGTCTAAAACTCCAGCCATCCCAACAATCATATTCGTAGGCAACCCAGAAGCTCTTTGAAGAACACCTACCATAGCATCAAGTGGGTTAGTTATACATATTACAAAAGCACCAGGACAATTATTTTTTATACCTTCTCCAACCTGTTGCATTACTTTTGTATTTATTTCAACTAAATCATCTCTACTCATTCCAGGCTTCCTGGGAACACCAGCAGTAACTACAACCACGTCACTATCTTTAAGATCTAAATAATCGTTGGTTCCTTCAACTTTTACATCAAATGACTCAACTGGTCCTGATTGTTGTAAGTCTAATGCTTTACCTTGAGGTATACCTTCAGCGATATCAAATAACATTACATCACCCAATTCTTTCATGGCAAATAAATGTGCTAGAGTACCTCCTATATTGCCTGATCCAATTAGTGATATTTTTTTTCTTCTCATAACCATCTCTTTAAAACTTTATCAGATACAATACTTCGTTTTTAATTATAATCAAGCTATCTGAGTTAATTTTCTACAACCTGAGACATTTCAAGTAATCTTGAAATCGTTCGACTAAACTCAAACTTCCATTCTGTTCCAGTATATAATTTTTTTATATCAACTTCTGATGTAGCGATTAGAAAGCATTTTCGGTCATAGAGTGCATCTATAAGCCAAATAAACCTTCTTGATTCGTTATTTTGATTTTTGCCTAAACTAGGAATGTTATTAATTAAAAATCCTTTAAATTTATCGGCTAATTCTACATAATCAGATGCAGCTAAGGGTTTTTCACACAAATCTTTAAATTCAAACGCTGCAATGCCACCTGCAGAATTAGGAATTCTAATTTTTCTACCTGATACTATTATTTCTTCTTCCTTAACATTAAAACCTTGAGTTAATTGGCTGAAAATTTTATTAGCAATATTTTTATTTGATGAATTTATTGGATTTAACCAAGTTTTTTTACCTATAAGTAAAGATTTTCTCCAATCCTTTCCTTCCTTGATTTGGGATACTTCCATATTAAAATTAATTAAATCTATAAATGGTAAAAATCTGTCTCTGTGGAGTCCATTTTTATATAAATTTTCTGGAGGTTGATTAGAAGTTGTTACTAGAGTTAGACCCAATGAGAATAAACTTTTAAATAATCTATAGATAATCATTGCATCAGCAATGTCCCGGATTTCCATTTCGTCGAAACATAACAATTTTGTTTTTTCTATAAACGTTTTTGCAAAAACCTTGACTGGATCAATATTTTTATTTTTTTGACCTATGGAATATATTTTATAATGAACTTCTTTCATAAAATCATGAAAATGTATTCTTCTCTTATTCTCTAATCTAATATTTTCAAAAAAAATATCCATGATCATTGATTTTCCTCTTCCAACTCCTCCATAAATATAAAGACCCTTAAATTCATTGGATTTGTTAAAGAATGGAAAAGAAAACTTTTTGGACTTTTGCTCTAAATCTATTGCAAGTTTATCTAAATTTTCACTAATTGATTTTTGACCTTCATCAAGGTCTATTTTCATATTCTTTGCAATTTCAAAGATTGTATCTCTTTGATCATCCACAAATAGACCTTAATGGAAAATTAAGTTTCTAATTGGAGTTTTTTAATTTCACCAATAGCTTTGGCAGGGTTTAAACCTTTAGGACACGTTTTCGTACAATTCATTATTGTATGACATCTATAAAGTTTAAAAGAGTCTTGTAAATCTTTTAATCTTTCTTCTTTAGCTTCATCTCTACTGTCTGCAATCCATCTATAGGCTTGCAATAATGCTGCAGGACCTAAATACTTATCTCCATTCCACCAATAAGATGGACATGATGTAGAACAAGAAAAACAAAGAACACATTCCCAAAGTCCATCTAACTTTTCTCTTTCTTTAGGTGTCTGATGCCTTTCGTTTCCTTCTTCAGGGTTATTTTCAGTTTGCAACCATGGCTTAATAGATGTTAGTTGCTTGTAAGCGTTTGTTAGATCAGGAACTAAATCTTTTATTACAGGCATATGAGGTAAAGGATATATATTTACTGAGCCTTTTACATCTTCAATTGATTTCAAACAAGCAAGAGTATTTGTTCCATCAACATTCATAGAACATGAACCACATATTCCTTCTCTACATGATCTTCTAAATGTAAGTGATGAGTCAATTTCATCTTTTATTTTGATTAAAGCGTCCAAGACCATTGGTCCACAATCATCCATATCTATTGTATATGTATCTATTCTTGGATTATCATCATCATCAGGTGACCATCTGTAAATATTAAAGGTTTTTTTATTTTCAGACTTACCCTTATATGGAAAATCGTTACCTTGTTGTACTTTTGAGTTTTTTGGTAAACTAAACTCAGCCATTAATTTCTCCTTAATTAATATACCCTTGCTACTGGGGGAATTGATTTAACTTCATTCGATAATGTGTTTAAATTAACATCTCTATAAGATAATCTAGATTTATTTGATTTGTCTAACCACATAACTGTATGCTTCATCCAATCTTTATCATCTCTATTAGGGAAATTCTCATGAGCATGCGCACCACGTGATTCTTTTCTTTGATCAGCAGATCTCATAGTAACGATAGCTTGTTGCATTAAGTTTTCTAACTCAAGAGATTCAATTAAATCAGTATTAAATATAAGTGATTTATCTTTGATACTTACACTTTTCATATCGATACTAATTTTATCTATTTTTTGGACTCCTTCTTGAAGAGAGTCATTTGATCGAAATACAGCAGCATGTTTTTGCATAGTATTTTGCATTGCTGATCTTACTTCACCTACAGAAGCGTCTCCTTTTGAAAAACGAGCCTTATCGAGACGATCAACAATTTTATCAGTTGCTTCCTTATCAATTGATGAATGTTTTTGATTTTTTTTCAAAGTATCATCCGTCCTCATAGCTGCTGCTCTCCCAAAAACAACTATATCTAAAAGTGAGTTTGTCCCTAATCTATTTGCACCATGGACAGAAACACATGCAGCTTCACCAATAGCCATCAATCCCGGGACTACCTTATGTTGATCATCATCAGTAGGTGAAAGAACTTCACCATGAAAGTTTGTTGGTATTCCACCCATATTATAGTGAACAGTTGGTAAAACTGGGATAGGCTCTTTAGTAACATCTACGCCACAAAAAATCTTAGCTGTCTCACTAATTCCAGGTAACCTTTTATGTAAAGTCTCAGGATCAATATGATGAAGGTGTAAATTAATATGATCTTTTTTCGGACCTATGCCCCTACCTTCATTAATTTCTATTGTCATAGCACGAGACACAACATCTCTACTAGCTAAATCTTTTGCGGTTGGAGCATACCTTTCCATAAATCTTTCGCCTTCTGAGTTAGTTAGATAACCACCTTCACCTCTTGCTCCTTCAGTTATTAGAACTCCTGCACCATATACACCTGTCGGATGAAATTGAACAAATTCCATATCTTGCAATGGTAATCCAGCTCTCAACACCATAGCATTTCCATCACCTGTACAAGTGTGAGCGGAAGTACAAGAAAAATATACTCTGCCATAACCTCCTGTAGCTAACACAGTTTTATGTGCTCTAAATCTATGAAGCTTACCATCTTCTAAACTAATAGCCATAACTCCTTTACACGCACCATTTTTATCCATAATTAGGTCTAGTGCGTAATATTCAATAAAAAACTCAGCATTATGTTTTAAACATTGTTGATAAAGTGTATGAAGAATAGCATGTCCAGTTCTATCTGCAGCTGCACAGGCTCTTCTTGCCATACTTTTTCCATAATCTAAAGTGTGACCGCCGAAAGGTCTTTGATAAATTTTACCCTCATCTGTTCTAGAAAAAGGTACACCAAAATTCTCAAGTTCAATAACAGAAGGGATGGCATTTTTACACATATACTCAATAGAATCTTGATCGCCCAACCAATCTGATCCCTTAACTGTATCATACATATGATACTTCCAATTATCGTCTTCACCCATATTATTTAATGCTGCACCAATTCCACCTTGTGCAGCAACAGTGTGACTTCTAGTTGGAAATACTTTAGTAACACAAGCGGTCTTAAATCCTTTTTCAACCATTCCTACAGTAGCTCTTAAACCTGCGCCACCTGCACCTACAACTAAAACATCATGTTCATGATCTATAATTTCATATTTAGTCATTAAATAATCCTTATTTGTTTTATTTTATATATATATTAACTAATGATCCAAAAGAAACTATAAATAGTAAAAAAATAATTAATTTTGAAAAATTAAGCAAAAATGCCCGTGATTTAATCTCTGAAAAATAATCCTCTATCACAACTTGGAGGCCTAAAGACGAATGATAAAAAATAGATGCGAACATGAAAGAAATCAATATACAATTTATAGGGCTTTTAACCCATTCCGTGATAGAGATATAACTATAATCTGAAAATGTAACAATTGAATAAACAAACCACATTATTAAAGGCATGTTAATTATTGCAGAAATTCTTTGAAATTTCCAATGAGGAACCCCATTATGAAAATTTCTATTTAATTTTTTATTATGCAAAAACATACCCTATAGTGCCAAATACCAAATTAAAATTGTTAGTGAACAAGACACAACTACTACAGCTAATCCACTTTTCTGAACTGTCTCAATCTCATAACCATAACCTGCATCCCAAAAAAGATGCCTTATTCCATTACAAAAATGATAATTCAAGGCAAATGTAAAGCCAAATAAAGTTAACAGTCCAAACCAAGATTTTATAAACATAGAAAAATATTCAAAATATTCTTTTCCCAATGAAAGAGTAAAAATCCAAACTACCAATAAAATAAGCCCAAATGTCATGGCGACTCCTGTGATTCTATGGAATATTGATAACACAGATGTTATTTGAGGTTTATAAACTTGTAGATGTGGTGATATTGGTCTTTCTTTAGCCATTAAAATTCCTTACATTATATATATACATTTAAAATAATGTATCAATTAGTAAATTTCATTATTTCAAATCCTTGCGTAAATTACTAATAAAATTGAAACAATTAACATACAAATTCCAAATATTTCAGTTCTTTGAACTTTTTCTTTAAAAAAGATGATTGAAATAATAATAGAAAATATTAGTTCAATCTGACCTACTGCTCTCACTTCTGCTGCAGTAGCTAAAGCAAAAGCCAGAAACCATCCAGCTGTTGCACCACTTCCGCAAATGCCCGCTGGTAAAGATTTTTTCCAAAATTGAAAAACTAACCTAAATTCATTTTTTTTATAATAATATAGCCAAATACCCATCATTATCGATTGAATAAATACAGCAATAATAGATAAATAAATTGTGGCATCTAGTATGTGGCCTTCGACATTGATTATTGCCATTCTATAACCAACTGTTGAACCCGCCAAAATTAAGCCTGTTAAAACTCCGAATAATGTTGGAAAAGTAAAAAATGATTTACTAATTTTAACTAAAACATCATTTATATTTGTAGTTTCTTTAGCAACAGAGAGAAAAATTACAGCAAACACACCTAAAATAATCCCAAGATTAATTATTGGTAAAAATACAATATTCAATATAAAAATTTCAATTAATGCTGCAAATAGTACCTCAGTTTTAGAAAATGCAATTCCTGCAGCAAAGTTTCTATAAGAAAAAATCATCATCAATAACAAAGTAAATAACACCTGGCAAAGAGCACCAAAAAAGCAATAAAATATAGCTAAATTGTTTAATTTTGGTATTTCATTATTAAGAAAAAAAAACCAAAAAATAAAAATTAAAAGAGTAAATGGAAGAGCATAAATAAATCTGATATAAGTTGCTCCAAATTTACCAATGTCTGGGATCATTCTCTTTTGAAAGGCAGATCTAAAAGTTTGAAGTGCTGCTGCAAAAATAGCTACAAATATCCACAATAAATCCATCGGTAATAATTTCTACTTTTGAGTTACTAATTTTTTAGAAATTAATAATTCAGCGATTTGAACTGCATTCAATGCAGCTCCTTTTCTTAGATTGTCTGAAACACACCAAAAAACCAAATTATTTTTATTAAAATTATTTTGCCTGATTCTACTGATATAAACATCATCTTCTCCAGCGACTTCAGCAGGAGTGACATATCCTTCATCTGCTCTGTGATCAACAACAGTAACTCCATCAGCTTTTCTTAATATATTTCTAGCTTTTGCTTCATTAATTTCTTTTTCGCATTCAATAAATATTGCTTCACTATGTCCTACAAAAACTGGAACTCTTACGCAGTGAGCAGTCACTTGAATATTTTTATCTAAAATTTTATTTGTCTCAACAGACATCTTCCATTCTTCTCTAGTTGAGCCGTCATCCATAAATACATCTATATGTGGAATAACATTAAATGATATTTTTTTTGTGAACTGTTCAGGCATAGATGAATCATTAACATATACGCCTTTAGTTTGATTAAATAGTTCATCCATAGCTGCTTTTCCTGCACCAGAAACAGCTTGGTACGTCGAAACAAAAACCTGTTTAATTTTAAACTCTTTATGTAAAGGACTTAAAGCTGTTACCATTTGTATGGTGGAGCAATTTGGATTAGCTATGATATTTTTCTTCTTAAAATCTGTAATATGATTAGGATTAACTTCAGGAACAATTAAAGGAACATCTTTATCCATCCTAAAAAATGAAGAATTATCTATAACAATACATTTATTTTTTCCAGCAATAGGTGCAAATTTTTTTGACACATCGGAACCAGCTGAAAATAAAGCAATGTCAGCTTTACTAAAATCAAAATCTTCTAGTGCTTGTACTTTGAGTACTTTGTCCTCACCAAAAGAAACCTCTTTACCTAATGAAGATTTTGAAGCCAATGCATAAACATTTTTACAAGGAAACTTTCTATAAGAAAGAGTTTCCAACATTTCTCTTCCAACAGCACCTGTTGAACCGACAATTGCTATATTATAACTCATTTGTCATTTAACTCTGTCATTTTATTTATAATGACATCTGTCATTTCTGAAGTACCTATTGCTTTTTCATCTTTACTTGCTAAATCTTTAGTTCTGTATCCCTCGTCCAATGTTAATGAAATAGCTTTTTCAAGAAGCTCTGCTTCTTTATTTAGTTCAAAAGAATATCTTAAAAGCATTGAAAAGCTTAAAATTTGAGCTATTGGATTAACAATTCCTTTACCTGCAATGTCAGGTGCAGATCCATGAACAGGTTCATACATTGCATATCTTTTCCCAGTTATTTCATCTTTAGATCCAAGGCTAGCAGATGGAAGCATTCCTAAAGATCCAGTAAGCATAGCAGAAGTATCTGAAAGAATATCACCAAACAAATTGTCTGTTACAATCACATCAAACTGTTTTGGGTCTCTCACTAATTGCATCGCACAATTATCAGCATACATATGATTAAGCGATATTTCTTTTCCTTCATTTTGATAAAGAGAAGACATAACTTCTTTCCATAAAACTCCTGACATCATTACATTAGACTTTTCTACAGATGTAACTTTTTTATTTCTAAATTTAGCTAAATCAAATGCAACTCTTCCAATTCTTTCAATTTCTCTTGTCGTGTAAAGATTAGTATCAAAACCCTTTTTTTCACCATTAGATAAATCTTCAACACCTCTTGGTTCAGCAAAATAAATACCACCAGTAAGTTCTCTTACAATCAAAATATCTAAACCTGAAACAATTTCTTTTTTTAGGGTTGATGAATTTGCTAATGCAGGAAAAACCATTGCAGGTCTTAAATTTGCAAAAAGATCCATCTCTTTTCTTAATTTAAGAAGACCATTTTCTGGTCTTTTTTCAAATGAGACTTTATCATATTGTGGTCCACCTACCGAACCGAATAATATAGCATCTGCAGACATTGCATCTGCTAAGGTTTCATCTGTTAAGGGAACTCCAAACTTATCATAAGATGCTCCTCCAACTAATCCCTCATCTAGATCAAATGATAAATTTAGATTATCTTCAAACCATTTTATTATTCTTGTTGTTTCATTTACAACTTCTGGACCTACTCCATCACCAGCCAGTAACATTATTTTTTTATTATTCTTCATGATTAAATTTTACAGCCAAGGATGTTTAGTACTTCGACTTTCTTCAAAAGATTTAATTTTACTTTCATGAAGTTCCGTTAGACCAATATCATCTAATCCTTCCAACAGGCATTTCTTCCTAAATGGATCAATTTTAAATTTAATCTTTCCTCCATTTGGTCTTCTAATTTCTTGATTTTCTAAGTCAATTTCTATTTCAGGGTTTTCTTTGTCTTTGGCATCTTCTAAAAGCGCATCTCTTTCATCTTTTGTCACCATAATAGGTAAAAGACCATTCTTAAAAGAATTATTGAAAAAAATATCTGCAAAAGAAGTTGATATAATACATTTTATACCAAAGTCTTTAAGCGCCCATGGTGCATGTTCTCTACTAGAACCACATCCAAAATTATCACCAGCAATCAAGATATTACTCTTGTCATATGGCTTTTGATTTAAAACAAAATTAGGATTTTCTGAACCATCTTTTTTATACCTCATTTCGTCAAATACGTGCTTACCTAAGCCAGTTCTTTTGATTGTTGTTAAAAACTGTTTTGGAATGATTTTATCAGTGTCAACATTAAGAATATTAAACGGAGCTGCAATTCCCTTGAATGTGTTAAATTTTTCCATCTATGTCACATTTCTAGGGTCAGTTAATTTTCCTGTTATCGCAGAAGCAGCTGCAATTTCTGGGCTTACCAAATGTGTTCTTCCACCTTTACCTTGCCTACCTTCAAAATTTCTATTTGACGTACTTGCGCATCTGTCACCTTCATTTAATTTATCAGAATTCATGGCAAGACACATTGAACAACCTGGCTCTCGCCATTCAAATCCAGCATGCTTAAATATAACATCAAGACCTTCATCTTCGGCTTGTTTCTTAACAAGACCGGACCCTGGAACAACCAATGCTTTGACGTTAGTAGAAACTTTTTTTCCCTTAATAATTTCAGCTGCTGACCTTATATCTTCTATTCTTGAATTAGTACACGAACCAATAAAGACAGTATTTATTTCAACATCACTTATTTTCTGGCCAGGAGTTAACCCCATATATTCTATGGATCTTTTAATTTTGTTTTGTTTAACTTCATCAGAAATTTTATCTGGATTTGGTACAGTACCATCAATACTAACTATTTCTTCAGGGCTAGTGCCCCATGTAATAGTTTGTGTTACTTTAGTTGCATCAATGTCTACAATCTTATCAAACTTTGCCCCTGTATCAGATGGAAGTGTTTTCCACCAAGTAAGAGCTTTGTCCCAATCGACATTTTTAGGCGCCATTGGCTTTTCATAAAGGTAATTAAATGTAATATCATCTGGAGCTATCATACCTGCTCTTGCACCTGCTTCTATAGACATATTACATATAGTCATTCTGCTTTCCATTGACATATCTCTAAGCGCATTTCCAGAATATTCAATTACACACCCGGTTCCACCTGCTGTTCCAATTTTTCCGATAATATAAAGTATCAAATCTTTGGATGTTACAATTTTATCAAGATTACCAGTAATATTAATTAGCATATTCATAGCTTTTTTCTGAATTAATGTTTGAGTAGCTAAAACATGTTCAACTTCAGATGTTCCAATCCCAAACGCTAAAGATCCAAAAGCTCCGTGAGTTGCTGTATGGCTATCTCCACAAACAATTGTCATGCCTGGTTGAGTAAAACCTTGTTCTGGCCCAATAACGTGTACTATACCTTGTCGAGTGTCATTCATATTAAAATAAGGTATTTGAAATTCTTCAACATTTTTATCAAGCTCTTCAACTTGAATGCGTGAATCTTCTTCTTTAATTCCTAATTCTCTATCTAAAGTAGGGACATTATGATCTGCAACTGCAAGTGTTCTTTTTGGAGAATTGACTTTTCTATTGGATAATCTTAATCCTTCAAAAGCCTGAGGACTCGTTACTTCGTGTACTAAATGTCGATCAATATATATTAAAGATGTACCGTCATCTTGTTCATTTATTAAATGACTTTGCCAAATTTTATCATAAAGAGTTTTAGACACTAGTTAAGCTCACTAATTTAATCTTTTTTATCTTCAGTTTTATTTTCAACTTCTTTTTTAGAAGGTGTTTCAGAAACTTTATCTTTTGATGAAGAAGAAACATCTTTTTCTTCGTTAATTTTTTTCTTAACTTCAATCTTTTCAATTATTCTGGCTGCTTTACCTCTTCTATCTCTAAGGTAGTATAGTTTAGCTCTTCTTACTTTACCTTTTCTAACCAAAGTGATAGCAGATATTTTTGGAGAAAATAAAGGAAAAACTCTCTCAACACCTTCACCATATGAAATTTTCCTCACTGTAAAACTTTCATTTATGCCTTTTCCACTACGAGCAATACAAACACCTTCAAAGGCTTGAATTCTTTCTCTAGTTCCTTCGACGACTTTAACATCGACTTTTATTGTATCTCCAGGATTAAAATCAGGCATTTCTTTACCAGAGCTTAATTTTTCTAATTGTTCTTTTTCAATTTTTTCAATGATATTCATGACTAAAACCTCTCGATGACAACTCTTAACAAAAAATTTTTAAAATATCTACTTCAATTTTAAATATTTTTTCCAAAGATCAGGTCGTCTTTTCATTGTTATATCCTCAGATTGTTTTATTTTCCAGTTTTTTATTTTTTTGTGATCTCCTGATAATAATACATCTGGTACTTTGTAATTTTTCCATTCCCTAGGTTGTGTGTAAAGAGGATATTCTAACAAATGATTTGTAAAAGTTTCATCATTTAATGTAAGTGGATTTCCTAAAACATTTGGTAAACACCTGACTACACTATCAATAAGAACCATGGCTGCCAGGTCTCCACCAGACAAAATGTAATCACCAATACTAATTTCAATCATGTTGTAATGTTTAATAACTCTTTCATCTACACCCTCATATTTTCCACAAACTAATGTCATTCCATCTAATTTTGATATAGAATTTGAAATTTGGGCATCTAATTTAACACCTCTTGGTGATAAATAGTAAATTGGAAAATCCTTTGATTTTAAAGAAATAAGAGCTCTGTCTATTACATCTGGTTTAATTACCATTCCTGGTCCCCCACCAAATGGAGAATCATCCACTCTTTTATTTTTTTCTGAAAATAATTTTAAGTCTGTTATGTTTAAATCCCATTTACCATTTTTTCTTGCTTCACCTAATATTGAAGAACCTAAAGGGCCTGGATACAAATCAGGAAATAATGTTAAAATATTAGCAGTCCACATTTTTAATTTATTAATGTTTTAATATTTGAAGATAAAGTAATTACTCTTAAATCTTGGTCTATATTTATAATAAAATTGTCAGAAAAAGGAAGCATCTTTTCTTTATGACCTTGTTTCACTCCAATTACTGGGCCACCTCCAAAATCATAAAATTTTACTAATTCACCTAAATACAAACCAGATTCTAATTCTACATTGAAACTTATTAAATCATTCAAATATATTTCATTTTTATCTGTTTTAGGTAAGGATGATTTATAAATAAAAATATCCTTATTAATAAATTTTTTAGCTTCTTCAATAGAATTTACGCCTACTAACTCGCAAATAAAAACGGATTTTTTATTAAACTTTAATAGTAGGGAACTAAAATTAATTTTATTTATGAAATATTTATCATAGTTAAAAAGATCTTTTGGATTTTCTAAAAAACTTTTAACTTTTATATAACCCTTAAGGCCGTGAAGGCCCAAAATTGATCCTACTAAAATAAAATTTTTTTTATTCAATCTTTACTATGATTTTTTTTCTTCTTCCGCAGGAGCTTCACTCTTAGCTTCTTCAGCAGGGGCTTCAGTCTTGGTTTCCTCAGCAGGAGCTTCACTCTTAGCTTCTTCAACAGGGGCTTCAGTCTTGGTTTCCTCAGCAGGAGCCTCATTCTTAGCTTCTTCAGCAAGAGCCTCAGTCTTAGCTTCTTCAGCAGGAGCTTCTGTCTTAGTTTTTTCAGCTTCTCTTTCTAAACGTTTTTTCCCTGGGGCGCTTTTTTTTGGCTGTTCATTGATAATCGGTTTATCAGCTAATCCATCTTTAGAAATTAACTTGATAACTCTCAATGTTGGCTTTGCACCTTTTGATATCCAATATTTTACTCTCTCAGCATCTATTACTAATCTCTCTTTATTATCATGATCTACCATTGGATTATAAGACCCAATCTTTTCAACAAATTTACCATCTCTTGGAGATGTAGTTTCTGCTACTACGATCCTATAAAAAGGTTTCTTTTTTGCGCCACCTCTTGATAATCTTATTTTTAATGCCATTAACTTTCCTTTTCTATAATTTATTTAATTCTTTTTGACGGTTTTCCAGAAAAACCTGGTAATCCCATTCCACTAAATTTGTTTGCGCTACCACCCATAGGTAACTTACCCATCATCTTTTGCATTTCCTCAATTGAACCAGGCATACCATTAGGCATGTTACTTTCAGAGTTTCCACCTAAGCCCGAAAACATATTTTTAAGGGCTCCCATTCCGCCAACTTTTCCAACTTTTTTCATCATTCTAGCCATATCTTGTTGTTGTTTTACCAATCTGTTAACCTCGTGCACACTAGAACCAGAACCTGAAGCTATTCTTTTTCTTCTAGAGGCATTCAATAAACCAACATTACTTCTTTCTTTTTTTGTCATTGAATAAATGATAGCTTCTTGTTTTGCAATAACTTTATCGTCAAAATTGTGAGCCTCCATCTGTTTTTGTAACTTTCCTATACCTGGCAACATTGACATGACGCCACTTAGTCCACCTAACTTTTTAAGTTGGCCGATTTGTTTTAACATGTCGTTCATATCAAATGAACCTTGAGATAATCGTTTCATCATCTCTTCTGCTTCTTCTTCAGCAATAGTTTCTTGAGCCTTTTCAACTAGAGAAACTACGTCACCCATATCAAGAATTCTTCCTGCTGCTCTTTCAGGATGAAAAGTTTCTAAACCATCTAGCTTTTCTGATATACCAATAAATTTTATTGGTTTGCCAGTTATTGCTCTCATAGATAAAGCTGCTCCACCTCTGGCATCACCATCAGTTCTAGATAAAATCACCCCTGTTATATTTACAATTTCAGAAAATGCTTTTGCTGTATTAACAGCGTCTTGGCCTGTCATTGAATCTGCTACTAATAATGTTTCAGAAGGGTTAGAAATTTTAAAGATATTTTTTGCTTCCGTCATCATTATGTTATCTAAAGTAGTTCTTCCAGCAGTATCTAAAATTAAAACATCAACACCTTGAACCTTTGAAGAAGCAAGGGCCCTTTTAGTAATACTTTCAGGACTTTCACCGTCACTATCAGGTAAGACAAGGACCTCAGCCTGTTCACCTAGCAACCTTAATTGTTCTCGAGCTGCTGGTCTATAAATGTCTAACGAGGCCAACATGACCTTCTTTTTTTCTTTATTTTTAAGATGAAGGGCTAATTTGCCAGCAGTTGTAGTTTTACCAGAACCTTGTAAACCGACCAATAACATTACAACTGGGGGTGAGTGATTTATCTCTAGTGGAGAATTGGCTGTTCCTAACGCATCAATTAAAACATCATTAACAATTTTAACGACTTGTTGACCTGGAGTTACTGATTTTAATACTTCTTGACCAACGGCCCTTTCTCTGACCTTTATTATAAAGTTTTTAACAACTTCTAATGAAACATCTGCTTCTAAAAGAGCTACTCTTACATCTTTTAAGGCTTCATCGACGTCTTTTTCCGTTAAAGCGCCTCTCTTTTTAAGAGCATTAAAAACATTACCGAGTTTATTTGTTAAATTTTCAAACATACTTATATATTAATCAATTATGAGTTAAATATATTTTTTTAAGCTTATAGTCAAGGTAAACACATATTTCGAACTTATTCTAAATTTAAAAGTGCTTTAGAATAATCATCAGACTTAAATATATCTAAATCATCAACTTTTTCTCCCACACCAACTGCGAAAATAGGAAGTTTAAATTGCTCTGCTAAAGAAACAATTACACCTCCCTTAGCACTACCATCTAATTTTGTAATTATCATTCCAGTTAACTGAATTTGTTCATTAAAATTTTTGACTTGTGAATGAGCATTCTGCCCTACTGTTCCATCTAATACCACTATCTTATTATGTGGAGCATTAGCATTAAGCTTAGATATAACACGGCATATTTTTGATAACTCGTCCATTAGTCCAGTTTTATTTTGAAGTCTTCCAGCAGTATCTACAATCAAATAATCAGCTTTTTCTTTAATAGAGAACTCCAGTGCTTTAAATGCTACTGAAGCAGCATCTGAATTGTTCGATCCTTTGAAAAATAATGATTTTGTTCTTGATGCCCACTGTTCTAATTGCTCAACAGCTGCAGCTCTAAAAGTGTCACATGCGGCGATTACAACTTTTTTATTTTTTTCTTTAAGCATTGAAGCTATTTTTCCAGCAGTAGTAGTTTTGCCAGATCCATTAACGCCAATTAATAGAATTACATGAGGCTTGTCATTATTATCTTTAAATAAATTTTTTTCAGAATTTATCAAAATTTTGTTTAATTCGTCTTTAACTACGTGAAGAATCATCTCTTTTGAGATTTCTTTATTTTTTGAAGTTAATTCAAATTTGTGATTTCTTAGTTTATCAACTATTTTTATTGAGGCATTAATACCTAAATCTGATGATATTAATTGATCCTCAATTTCAGTTAATGAATTCTCATCAAGCTTTTTTTTACCTATTACGGAGGTAAATGCTTTTTCAACTTTTTGGGCGGATTTTGATAAACCAGTTTTAAGTTTTTTAAACCAATTGAAAGCCATAAACTAAAGTACTATCCCTTCTAAATTATTATTATTTAAAGAGATTATTTTCACATCAACTAAGGATCCTGGCAATATATTTTCATTAAATTGGATCTTAGAAAAACATTCTGTATAACCTTTGTTACCTCCTTCAATAAGTACTTTTTTATGATTATTTATTATTGATTTAAAATATTTTATTTTATTCTTATGGCCAAGGTTTCTTACTTCTTTTGCTCTTTCAGTTATTAATTCACTGGATAACATTTTCATTTTTGCAGCAGGAGTTCCTTCTCGAGGAGAAAAAGGAAAAACATGTACAAAATTTATGTTTGCTTCTTTAATTAACTTTAAAGTGTTTTTATGAGCGCTCAAACTTTCAGTTGGAAATCCCGAGATAATATCAGCACCAAAAGTAATTTCAGGCCTTTTTCTTCTAGCCTCATTTGTTAAATTTATTACATCTCTGTAGAGATGCCTTCTTTTCATTCTTTTTAAAATTAAATCATCACCATGTTGAATTGATAAATGTAAATGTGGCATTAATCTATGATCATGCTCAAGAACTTCCATTAATTCATAGTCTATCTCAGCTGGATCAATTGAAGAGACCCTTAGTCTAGCAAGAGTTTTAAATTCATTCAAAATTTTCTTTACAATAAAACCAAGTGAATTACTCTTTCCTGAAAATTCTTTGCCCCAAGATGTTAAATCTACGCCCGTCAAAACAATTTCCTTAAAATTATTTTGAAGAGCTTCATCAACATTATCCAAGATTTTATCAACACTTACAGATCTACTATTTCCTCTTCCAAATGGTATAATACAAAAAGTACAACGATGATCACATCCATTTTGGATCTGCAAAAAATATCTTGAATTTTGTTTAATCAAGCCATTAAATTCAGTTTCATCTTTTTTTACTGACATTATATCAGAAGTAATCAACTCATAATCTTGGCTTGAAGAAAAATTTTCCCAAAATTTTTTTTTAGTTTTTTCTCGGTTTCCAATAACATTTGATACTTCTTGCATTTGCAGCCATTTTTTAGGATTAATTTGAGCAGAACAACCTGTTACAATTATTTTTGCATTTGGATTTTCTTTTTTAATCTTTCTAATACTTTGTCTTGCTTTTCTTTCTGCCTCTGATGTGACTGCACATGTGTTAAATATAACAACATTTTCATCAATTGAACTTTGTTTTAGTTGATAATCAATTAACTCTGATTCTAAATTATTAAGTCTACAACCAAAGGTGATTACTTTTTTTGAAAATTTAGTCAAAATAAAAATTACCCTTAAAAACTAGATTAACTTCTCCTGACATTATAACTTCTTCGTTGTCAAGCCAATTAATTGTTAATTTTCCACCATCAAGTATTATATCATTTTTTCTTAGTGAAAAATTTTGCTGTCTAGCAGCCACAAGAGTTGCACAAGCTCCTGATCCACAAGCTAAAGTTCTCCCAACACCTCTTTCCCATACTTTCATTCTAATTGTTTTGTCTTTTAATATAGTAGCAAACTCGACGTTTATACTTTCTGGAAAAATATCATTATTTTGTATTTTCTTACCTACACATTCTATGTCAACTTTGTTCAAAGCATTTTCATCTTCAAAAAAAATCACACCATGAGGATTACCCATTGACAAGCAATATAACTCAAATTGATCAATTTTTATAATTTGTGATTCAGTTTTTTGCGCGAGTGGAATTTGTGTCCATTCAAATTTAGGTTTTCCCATATTTACAAAACAATTTTTATTTTCAATCCAACAGTCTAAACTACCAGAACTTGTTTTGATTTTAATTTCATTAATATTTTTTTTGTTCATTAGATATGAAGCAACACATCTCACACCATTTCCACACGCGCCTGATTCTGAGCCATCATTGTTGAAAATAGTTACTTTAGCATTTTTGTAATCATTACTTTCAACAATTAAAATCTGATCACAACCAATGCCAAAATTTCTTGAACCTATTTTTTTTAATATTTTTTTTCTCTTAATTTCGAATGTATTTTCACTATTGTCGATTATTACGAAGTCATTTCCTAAACCATGCATTTTTATAAATTTAAAAGTCTTCATATTGATAACTCTAAAATCAGTGGGACGTGATCTGAGGGCTTTTCCCAATCCCTAATTTCTTTACAGCTTAAAAATGATTTTAGCATGTAACCTAAATCTTTTGAAACCCAAATATGATCTAACCTTCTTCCTCTATTTGATTTTTTCCAATACTTATTTCTGTAAGACCACCACGAATATAATTTTTCATCTTTTGGAAAAAATTTTCTTCCAACATCAATCCAATCTGAGTCTTTCATAATTTTTATTAGCAGTTTTGTTTCCATTGGTGTGTGTGAAACAACATTTAACAACTGTTTATGCGACCAAACATCGTGTTCAAATGGAGCAATATTTAAGTCACCAACTAAAATAGTTCTTTTTAGTTTAACTTGATTAAAATATTTAATCATTTCCTTTAGAAAATTTATTTTATGATCAAATTTGACATTTAGCTTTATATCAGGAATATCTCCTCCTGCTGGCACATAAAAATTATGTATTTTGATGTTATTATCTAAAATTACACAATTGTGCCTAGTATCTTTATAATCACACCATAATTTAAAATTTTTGTTTTTAATTGGCATTTTAGATAAAATTGCAACGCCATTGTATGATTTTTCACCCCTAAAACTATAATGTTTCATCCCGATCTTAATAAATTCATTAATTGGAAAAAATTGATCTTCAGTTTTTGTTTCTTGTAGACATATAACATCTATGTCATATTCTTCTACAAAACGCAAAACATGAGCAATACGCAATCTTACAGAGTTAATATTCCAAGTTGCAATTCTCAATCATCCCTCTTTATTAAATTTTCGCCAATTTTTCATTTTTTTTCTAAACTCTTAAATACAAAGAAAATTAAGCCTTTGACAATAATACATACAAGAATATAAATAAAATACAGTTCTAAAACAACTCAAGATTGGCCATAAATTTGATATCACTTAATCATTAAGTGATGTAATAGTTTATTTAATAATTTTTTACATTTCAATTGATATAAACTTGAACTGCTGAGCTATAATATTTAAATTTTTTTTGCTTTTAGATTGTATGAGTTTCTTTTAATTATTATCAACTTCTCCAAAATCATCTGGAAAGAACAAAAGATGAGAATATTTGTTACCAGTGACTAAATTTTGTAATAATACTGATGTTTCATTATTAAATTCATCGACTATAATCCATTTTTTTAATTTTAAAGGAGTATTTGTAAAGATTAGTTTAAACATTGAACTATTCAATTTTTGATTATCTGAAAAAATTAAAGTTATTATTCCACTACTTTTTTGAAACTTAATTTTAAATTCATTTTGATTAAAATTGAGTTTTTTATTTAAAAAAAGATTTAATGGTGTTTGATTAAGTGGAAAGTTATTAGTTTGTTTTAATAGTCTATCCTGAACAGTTAACCAAAAGCCGTTGGAAGTTATGAGTAGATTATCAGGATTTTTATAAGATATTCTTAATTTGCCAGGTATACTTAGATAAATTTTGCCCTCTTTAATACTACCATCACTAGAAACTTGAAAAAAATCAGCTTCTAACGAATCTAAATTTTTTAGATATTCTTTTACTAATGCAAATTCATTTCTATCCAAATTATTTGCAAAAGAGTTAAAAACACCAAAATTGACAAAAATAAAAATTATAAATATTTTTAAAAAAAATAATGTTTTCATTGGTTGTCAGATATTATTTCTCTTTTACCAGCTCTTCCAGGTTTTGATATTATATTATTCTCTTCCATTTTTTCAATAATTGTTGCAGCCCTGTTATATCCAATTCTAAAATGTCTTTGGATAAAGGATGTACTAGCTTTTTGCTCTCTAATAACTAGTCTTACAGCTTCTTCATAGAGCTCATCCCTAGAATTTTTAGGAGATAAATAATTTTCATTATCGTTCTCAATGATGCTTTGCTCTTCAATTACTGTTTCATCATAATCAGGAACAGATTGTTTTACTAAAAAAGATGTTACATTTTCAACTTCCATATCATTTAAAAATGGACCATGGACTCTAGTAACTTTTCCACCTCCAGCCATAAATAACATGTCACCTTTACCAAGGAGTTGTTCAGCTCCTTGTTCTCCAAGAATTGTTCTACTATCGATTTTGCTAGTAACTTGAAAAGATATTCTAGTTGGAAAATTTGCTTTAATTGTACCAGTAATTACGTCAACAGAGGGTCTTTGCGTAGCCATTACAACATGAATTCCTGCAGCTCTTGCCATCTGAGCTAACCTTTGCACAGCTGCTTCAATTTCTTTTCCTGCTACAAGCATCAAATCAGCTACTTCATCTATTAGAATAACTATAAAAGGCAACGTCGTAAGATCTATTTCATTTTCTTCAAATATTGGCTGACCAGTTTCAGAATCAAAACCAACTTGAATATTTTGAGTTAAAATTTCACCTTTTTTTCTTGCTAACAACAACCTTTCATTATAATTTTCAATATTTCTAACACCTAACTTGCTCATTAAAGAATATCTCTTCTCCATTTCTCTTACAGCCCATTTTAGAGCCGTTATTGCTTTTTTAGGATCTGTTACAACAGGAGTTAATAAATGAGGTATACCATCATAAACTGATAATTCTAACATCTTTGGGTCAATCATGATAAATCTACAAGTCTCTGGCGTGTGTTTGTATAATAGCGAAATTATCATGGAATTAACACCCACTGACTTCCCAGAGCCTGTCGTACCTGCAATTAACAAATGAGGCATTGTACTTAAATCAGCTATTATGGGATTTCCAGCAATATTTTTACCAAGACAAAGTGGTAACTTTTGATTTGAGTTTTGGAATTTATCATCTTCTAAGATATGTCTTAGTGTAACAATTTCTCTTTCTTTATTTGGAAGCTCAATACCTATTACATTTTTACCAGGCACCATTGCAACTCTAACCGATTCTGCCAACATTGATCTTGCAATGTCATCAGATAGAGAAATCACTCTCTGACTTCTCAGTCCAGGGGCAGGTGTTAAATCATATCGAGTTACAACTGGTCCATGTTGCACAGACTCAATAAGTCCATCAATTGAGTAATCTTTCAAAACGCCCTCTAATAATCTTGCATTAGAATTAAGAATATCTTCATCAGGTGCTAGATTGGAAATCTTCTGTTCAATTAATAAGTTTACTGTTGGTAAAGTAAAGCCATTTTGTGAAGTTAGTGGTAAATCCTGTTGTTTTTTTAATTTTTTAACTAGCTTTGAATTTTTATATTCAGATGAAATAATTTTATTTACATTAATGGAAGCTTTTGTTTCAATTTTTTTCTTTTTTCTTTTAAAATAGTTTGTGAAATTTTTTAAATCATCAAAAAGTGTTTTATTTTTATTAAGGATAAAATCTTCTTGATCAAGAGTGATGTAATATTTCTTCACAAATAAGTTATTTAATAATTGGATAAACCAGTAAAAGGGCAAATAAAGAGGTGCGATTATTTTTTTTAGAAAACTTAATTCACTTATATTTGTTGAAGCAGTGTAGATAAATAATAAAATACTTAAGAAAGTGATTATGACATTGATTATCACCGATGAAAAAGGTAATCCAAAATTAAACTCATTATTTAGTTTTATTAAAATAGATCGATAGATATAGGTTGAGAAACCCTCATGTTTTAGAATTTTGTATTCATCAAATAAATAAATGCTTAATATTTTATGTAATGGTTGTGATAATAATCCAAACAAAATAATCAGTCCTAATATGAGAATAAGTTTGAGCCAAAGTTTTGAAATAGTTTGGTATTTTAAAAATTTAAATCCGTACAAAGTTAAAATTAAAAACAAGAAAATTGGAGTTAAGATCCCAAATTCTTTAAGAAGAAATCCTGACACATATGATCCAAATTTTCCAAAAAAATTCTGACTCTCGAGGCTAGATAAAACACGCCAACCAGTTTCATCGAAATCAAATGTCCAAGCCGATAAAGCAATAAAAAATGCTGATGTTGAATATATTAAGCCAAAAAGAATAAATAATAATTTTTTTTTTAAAGTAAGCTCAAAGTTATTATTATTTTTATACATTATTTATTGTTATACATAAAGTAATCAGAAATTCTTTCAATTGCTTCTTTTACAATTTCTTTTTTATAAACAAGAGCTATTCTTAAAAATCCTTTACATGGATTTTCTCCAAGAACTTCTTCTGCCATAAATGTTCCTGGCATTACCCTAACAGAATAATATTTCCATAAATCTAAAGTTGCCTTCAAATCATCTTCAACTGGAAGCCATAAATAAAATCCAGCATCTGGTATTTTCAAATCAGGATGAGTTTTAATCAAAAGATCTTTGGCTATTTTAAAATTTTGATCATAATGTAAACAAGTATCATAATTGTGTTTTTCGTCTTTATACAAAGAAGAAGCAATATTTTGTATTGGAATTGGAACAGGTGATGCTCCATTTGAAACTAATAGTTTATAAAGAGTTATTACCCTCTCATCTCCAATTAAAAATCCTGCCCTTAAACCAGGCACATTACTTCTTTTTGACAACGAATTAAAAATTACAACATTATCTAAATTTGAATTAACTTTAATAAGTGCATCTAAACAACCAATTGGTTTTGAAAATTCTGTTCTGTAAATATCTATGTAACATTCATCAACAGCCAGAATAAAGTCATATTTCTTAGCTAATCTTGTCGCTTTAATTAAGTAGTCAATACTTGCTGTAGCACCATGTGGATTAGAAGGAAAACATAAATACATTATGGTGGTTGCTTTTAATGTTTCTTCTGACAAACTATCAAGGTCTGGATTATAATTGTTATCTTTTTTCGCATTTAACCATATAATTTTTGAACCACTTTCAATGGCACCCGCTCTCCAGGCATGATAAAAAGGATTTGTTAGGACTGCTACTGAATTACTTTTTTTATTATTTTTAGAAATAAGTCCAACTAAATGTAATGCCTCTCTTGTTCCTGGTACAGGTACTATATTTTTATTCAAATCAAATATTTTTTTAGAGCCTGGAAATCTTTTATTTAAATAAATGCTTATTGCATCTGCAAATATTGGAATAGCATCTGAGGGTGGATATTTTCCCCAATCATCGAAAAAGTCATCAAATTTATTTCTAATAAAATTTGGAGGGCCTAATTGTGGTTCACCAATGGACATTTTTAAAACATTTAACTTTGGATTAGGGGATGTGCCGTTCAATAAAGTATTTAAACTTCCAAACATCCAATTTTTTAAAACATCAAAATCTTGATTTATCATAATAATTCACCATACTTAAACCACACTCTGTTTGTAAATTAAATAAAAATATTTTAAATTTTTGACATGAAAAAAAAAGATAATGAAAAACAATTTGATGTTACTGTCATAGGAGGTGGCCTCACTGGTAAATTGATGGTTACGCTTCTTATTAAAAGTAATATTTTTAAAAAAAATAAATTGTGTTGGATTAATACGGAAAAAAAAATTAGTAAAGATAAAAGAGTTAGCTTTATAAATTTCAAAAATTTTTTCAAACTAGAAAATGATTACAAAATAAATTTTTTAACTAATCACTATCTAAAAATAAACAAAATTCAAATTCATAATACAGATGAAATAAAACCTCTTTGTTTAGAAGATGAAGTTGGCCACGGTGTTGTAATTCGAAATGATATTTTAAAAAGCAGTCTAATAGTTTCTGAAGATGATTTAACTGTCTATAAATCAAAAGTTATTTCTACAAGTTATGATGAGTTCCTTAGATATTTAATTTTAGAGAATGGAATGAAAATTAATACATCTTTAGTTTTATCAGCTGATGGAAATTTATCTCCTGTAAGAAATATGTCTAATATAAACTTTATTGATCATGATCTTGATCATACAATTATAAGTGGTTACTTAAACACTAATAATTTCGATAGTAATACTGCAAAACAAATTTTTTTAAAGGATAGTTTTATTGGTTTATTACCTGTTTCTAAAACTGTTGTTAACTTTGTATGGAGTTTAGATAATCAAACACTTAATAAAAAAGTTAACTTTGAATATTATGATGAAATTAGCGAAAGACTTAATTCTTTTTTTTCAAAATACAATGTGAATTTTAATCAAACTGAATTACAAAATAAAAAATTACAAATTTATCCTATAAATATTAAGTATGTGCAAAATCCATTCAAAAAAAGATTAGCATTGATTGGTGATTCAGCTCATAGTATTCATCCACTCGCTGGACAAGGTTTTAATTTATCTATTGAAGATTGTTTTCATATGATGGATTGTATACGTAATGCAACAAAAATTGGGAAAGATTTTGGAGAAATATCTGTTTTGACTGAATATAGTAAATTAACAAGGTCAAGAACAAACTTCATTACTTTCATAACCACAATTTTATTTTATGTTTTTAAGAAAAAAAATAATTTTGTAAATAAGATGATAAATGTTGGCCTAAAAAATATAGAAAAAACATCACTTAAGGGTATATTTAAAATACTCGCAAGAGGTTATTAACTATTTGTGAAAATTGTATCTATTTTATTTTTCTAGCTTCTTTCTCTAAAAGAATAGGGATGTTATTTCTAATTGGATAAGCTAAATTTGCTTTTAAACTTATTAGTTCTTTTTTTTTTCTATCATATTTTAATTTTCCACCTGTTTTAGGACAAATTAAAATTTCAAGTAATTTTAAAATATTCTGCTCTGCTTTAGTGCTTAATTTGATTTTGTTCTTCATTTGGATTTACCGTATTTTGTAAGATTGAAACTAATAATATATATCTTTCATCGATCGTAATAGATTCAAGTAACATTTGTTTTTCATGAGCTGTAAATGGACAAATCATTGATAACTGATTAATTAAATCAAAATTTGAACAAGAATTAATATAATTCCAATTCGAATCTAGTTTTTTTAACTTTAAATAACTTTTTAAATTCATTTTTAAACGTTTATCTTCAGTAAACTTAAAACTTTTATAATTACTTATTTGGTTTAAATCATTTTGAAAATTTTCTGTAGATACATTTGATTTTAAGTAGCCTCTTTTAACCAAATTGGTGTTAATAATCTGAAATCTAGAAAGACCCTTAAGTGATATTAAGTAGGTATTTTGTTCTGTTTCCTCAAATTTTACAATTTTTCCAAAACAACCAATGATATTTTTAAAAGAAGGATCATTATTTTGTTTTTTCATTATAGGCTGGACTATACCAATCAATCTTGAACTTGTCTTCAAACAATCTTCAACCATATTTAAGTATTTCTTCTCAAAAATGTTTAAAGGAAGCAATGTTCCTGGTAAAATAATAACTCCATCTAGTGGAAAAACTGGTATTATAAAGCTACTTTTTTTCATTTTAATTTAATCAAATAAAATCGATGATAATTGTCTTCTTGCTTTTCTCGCTTCTTCAGAAGTTAAATCATGACTACTTATAAAAGATAACAATTTTTTCCTTGCTTCTTGATTATTCCATTCAGGGTCAATTTTAATTGCTTTGATTAATGTAGCATAACAATCTGAAATTTTGCCAATGCCAAACATTGCATTAGATAGATCAATATAAGCTTTAATATCGTTAGGGTTATTTTCAAGAAATTTTTTTAAATCATCAAAATTTTCACTTGCTTTAAATGAATTTTCATTAACTTCTAATTTTAAACAAAGGTCTTTAATCTTATCTTTATTCAAAATTTCTTCTGGAAGTATGGATATAAACTCTTTGGCTAAATCAAATTTATTTAGGCCAATCAAAGATAAAATTTTACCACAACATGCATCAATATTATTCTGATCAACATCCAAAATTAAATCTGCTTCTTCTAGCGCTTTATTCCAATTTGAAACTGTAATATATTTTTCTAAATTTACTGTTTGTGCTTTAATATCTTCATTAGGGCCAACAAGTTCAGATATTTTTTTTACAAATTCAATAACTTGACTTTCAGGAATATTTCCTTGAAACCCATCAACTACTTCACCTTTAAAGAAAGCATAAACCATTGGAATTGATTGAATTTGCATCTGAGCAGCAATTGATTGATTTTCGTCTATATTAATTTTAGCTAATATCACTTTATCTGAAACAGTATTAACCGCATTTTCTATTATCGGTGTTAATTGTTTACAAGGCGAACACCATGGAGCCCAAAAGTCTACGATAACAGCAAGACTTTCAGACCCTTTAATAACTTTTTCTACAAAATTTTTACTATTTACTTCTATTATGTGTTCTGTCATATTTAATTTTCTACTCAATTGATATTTTAGCTCTCATAAAGATCATATGCTTAGTCAAAAAAATAAATCAATAGTAAATATTCATTAATTGTTACAAAAGACTACTATTGACGCTATAAAGCTTAGAGGTATATTTATTTACATATGTATGATTTTAAAGTGGGTCTAATAGGCATGGGACAATGGGGTAAAAATATTTACCGAAATTTAGAATCATTAAATGTTGTTGAAAAAGTTTATGACAATAACTTAAAAAATTTGTCACTAAATGTTACTAATAAAAATATGATCGCTAAAGATCCTGATGACATAATTGTATCAAAAAATATTGATAGTGTTTTTATTGCTTCTCCAGCATCAACACATAAGGAATATATCATAAAATCTCTCTTAAATAATAAAAATGTTTTTGTTGAAAAACCATTATGTTTATCTTTGAATGAATCTTATGAAATTAAAAAAGTTGCTGATAAAGCAAATAAAATTGTTTTTGTTGGACATCTTCTTCAATATCACAATGCATTTAAAGGTTTAAAAAAAAATGTTCAATTAGGTAAAATTGGACACCTGAAAATTATAAAATGTAATAGATTAAATTTTGGGTCTATAAGAGATAAAGAATCTGTTTTGTATGATTTAACTTCTCACGATATTTCAATGATTTTATCTTTAACAAAAAAACTGCCAAGAAAAGTTGATATTAACGCTATTTTTAAATGCTCAAAAAAAATAGCTGATTATATAAATGTTATTCTTTATTTTGAAGAAGACATTATAGCAATTATTAATTCAGACTGGATTAGCCCATACAAAGAACATAGAATTAGTGTATTAGGGTCAGATGGAAGTTTAATTTTTGACGATGTAAGAGATTGGCCAAAAAAATTAATATTCAACCCAAGCATAATAAACCCTAATAAAAAAATTACTCATAAATCAGAAATTGCTATTGATGTATTAAAACATGAGCCTCTTAAGCAAGAAATAGAGGCTTTTTTAAATTGTGTTGCAAATAAAGAAATACCAAAAACTGGCATTCAAGAAGCTTTAAATGTTCAAATTGTTTTAAGTATGATAGAAAAAAAACTAAAAGAAAAATATTTTTAACACTATGGACTTTATTGACTTAAAACAACAACAAATATTAATCAGGAAAAATGTTGATAAAAGAATTGCTCGAGTGCTTGATCATGGAAAATACATTCAAGGTCCTGAAATTACTGAGCTAGAAAACAAATTATCTTTATTCTCTAAATCCAAATTTGTTTTGTGTTGTTCTAGTGGTACAGATGCTCTTGTGTTAGGGCTTATTGCACTTGGATTAAAACCCCATGAAGGGGTAATAGTTCCATCTTTTACATTTGCTTCTACAGCAGAAGCTGTATGTATGCTAGGTGGACTTCCTTTTTTTTCAGATGTAAAAGTAGATACCTATAATATATGTGAAGAAAGTATTAAGAACTCTATAAACAAAGCAAAGAAAATAGGCATAAATTTAAAAGGTATTATTACAGTTGGCTTATTTGGTCAACCTAGTGATATGGATAAAATAAAAAAAATAGCATCTGTTAATAATTTATGGGTTTTTGACGATGCAGCTCAGTCATTTGGAGCAATGTATAAAGGACAAATATCTGGAAATTTGTGTGAAATTTCTGCAACTTCTTTTTTTCCAGCGAAACCATTAGGATGTTATGGTGATGGAGGAGCATTATTTACTAATGAAGAAAAATTATATAAAATTGCATATTCTTCTCATTTGCATGGAATGGGAAAAAATAAATATGAATATGATAGAATTGGAATGAATGGAAGAATAGATACTATCCAAGCCGCAATTCTTTTAGAAAAAATGACAATCTTTAAATCTGAACTTTTAAAAAGAGAAAGTATAGCTAATAGATATATTGAAAAATTTTTAGAATTGAATACTAATATAAAATTACCTAAACTTCTCAAAGATACAAATAGTAGTTGGGCTCAATTTACAATTCAGCTTCCATTTAATTGTAACAGAGAAAAATTTCAGAGTTTAATGAAAGAAAGAAATATACCTACTGCTATATATTATCCGATACCAATACATTGCCAGGCTCCATATAAAAATTTTCCCATTTCTCCAGATAATTTAGAAAATACAATGAAATTGTCAAACTGTGTTATTTCTCTACCTATGCATCCTTATTTATCTCCTGAAAATATTGACTATATATCAACTAATGTAGACAAAATTATTAAAGACTTAATTTGAATAATTTCTTGCTTAGTTTAATTTTAATAATTATAAGAATACTAAAGCGGGCGTAGCTCAGGGGTAGAGCACAACCTTGCCAAGGTTGGGGTCGAGGGTTCAAATCCCTTCGCCCGCTCCAATTCGTATCCGGCAGGTTTTCTAAAATCTTTGTATTTCTAACCTTTTTAAAAATATTCGTTTTTGAAATAGTTCAATCTAGTAAACAAATTAAAATATAAATATTTTTATCAAAAAACAGATGTTTATTATTTCTCCAAACAAATCCCAAAAGACATTCGAAGCCATTATCTAAAATATCTAAAAGATCGAATGATCATTTGCTTAAAAACCAAAGATACAATCAAACTTCTTGCTTCAATCTTATAAAAGATAAATGCTCATCTGATTAAATTTGTGATTAGATGAAAATTTTCATGCTTTTCATAGCATCAATAAATTCATTAATTTTTTCATCTGGAAAATTTTTGAACTCAGCTTTGAGGTGTTTATGACTTACAATTTTATTTTTAAAAGCAAATTTAGTTATTTCATAAAACTTTTCAGGAACTGGAACTTTATGTTTCTCATTAATTAAAAAAAGTTTCTGGTCTTCTTCTAAAATAGAGATATTCTTAGTAATTTCATATTGAACGCCATCATTGATTATTTTCTCTATATCATAACCTAAAAGATTATAGGGCCATTGTTTAAAGTAACTCAATGAATGTTCAAATAGTTTATCATTATTAAAAATTTTATTTAACTCAAATGTAATTTGATTATGAATATCTTTAATGTCGTCTATAGAGTTAATTTCTCTGATGTCTGATCTGAAATAATCATTTACAATTAATTGTTCATAATAATATTGAAATATGTCTATTGGTTTTAAATATGTAATTCCAAACGCAATATGTATTGCACCATTTTTTGACGCTAAGGCGTCATGAAATTGACCTCTAGGTAAATACAATAAATCACCTGGTTTTAAAAGAACCTGATCAATTATTTTTCCAGGTTTTTCCGTTTTATCGTTTAACTCTTGCTTATAAATATGATGATTAATTGGGTCTTGCTCAAAGTTTTCATAAATATTCCAAAGTTTTTCTCCTTCGCAATGTAAAGCAAACACGTCATGAGTGTCAAAATGAGGTGCAAAAGCCTGATGACTTTGCATCGAGAAATATAAATTTGCTTGGCATCTCCCATTTGTAATAATTTGTAAATCGCTAGCTAATTCTTCAATCTCTTTTGATAAATAAACTAAATCATTTAAAACAAGAGAAGCTCCTTTTCTTATATAATTTTCAACCTTAATAGGATCTGGAGCTGTTTTTGAAAAACCTAAAGCGTCGCCCGTAGTCAAGAATGATGAGAAAGGAATTTTATTTTTATTAAGAACTAATGAAAAATTTCTTTGATCCCAACAATTATGCATGGAAATAAGCTTATTTAAGTTTTTTATGTTCATGATTTTTTTTAATTTTTCATTTTCGTTTTTTATATGAACATATCTCTTTTCGCTTTTAGCTTTTGCCAAGAGATCTGTTTGACTTTTAGAAAAATAATTTGACATATAGAACCTATCTTGAATTAAAATATAATTATATTTTGTGTATATATAAATCTAATAATATCATGAGAATTATATTAGCTTAACATTTATTTTATTTTCACCAAAAACATTTAGTTTTGTTAATTTTACTCATTGAATTTGTAAACAAGAAACTGAATTTATATAGTGAACAAAATTGGAGATTACAATTTTGATGATAAGTTAGTTACAATAAAAGAAAATTTATTTCTTCGCAAAATTAAATTCAAAAAAGAATTAAACAGAAAGTCACTAAATCTTTTAACTTCTAAAAATGACAAAGTAATAGACAATCGCACATGTAACTTGGTTGAATATAAAGATTATAAGAGCAAAATAAAAAATTGTAGTCTTTATATTAAAAGAGTTGTGGAAAAGTGAATATAAAAATAATAAAATGTAATTATGAAAATTGTTGATTTTAATATTGCAAGAAAGTTAGACTCAAGAGAAATAAGAAAAAAAATTAGGTTAGAGCTCTATAATAGTCATACCTCGGGTCTGGCAGCTAACAAACTTCAGGCCAACATCGTCATTCTTACTGATGAATATGCAAATGATTTTTATAAATTTTGTAAATTGAATCCGAAAGCATGCCCTTTAGTTGGCAAAACAAAATTAAATCATCCATATTTTGAAATGTTGGGAGATGATATTGATATTAGATCCGATGTGCCATTATACAATATATATAGAAATGGAAATTTAGTTTCAAATGTTCGAAATATTAAAGAGTATTGGAATAATAATTTTATAGCATTTGCTATTGGTTGTTCTTTTTCCTTTGAAGATGCATTAATAAATACTGGCCTTGAAATTGATCACATTACAAATAATAAAGTTGTGCCAATGTATAGAACTAATATCAAAAATAAAAAAAGTGGTCCATTTAAAAGCGAAATGGTTGTATCAATGAGAATATTCAGTAAAAAAGATATAAAAAAAGTTATAGATGTTTCAGGAAATTTTTCTTTTGCTCACGGTACTCCAGTTCATATAGGAAATCCAATTGAAATTGGGATTAACAATATTTTGGACCCCGACTGGGGTGACAGTCCTAGAAAAAAAAATAATAACGAGGAATATGTCTTTTGGGCTTGTGGTGTAACTCCTCAAAATGCGATTATTGAAGCTAAGATACCATTTTGTATAACTCATACACCCGGACATATGTTAATTACAGACATTTCAGAAAATAGTTTACATAACTAAGTCACTTATATATTAATAATCTTGATTTTGGATAGGGCTTCTTTAGCTTTTTTAAGGTCGCTTGCTAAAATTACACCCATTCTTCTATAAGGTTTAGTTTCAGGTTTGCCAAAGATTCTAATATCAATAGTTTTATCTTGAAATGCATTTTCAATTCCCTTAATCAAAAACTTTCCCTTAGCATTTTTATTAGCCAGAATGACTTGACTAACTCCCTTTTTACAAAGCTCAATTTTTGGTATTGTAAAATCTAAAATTGCTCTAGCATGCAAATCAAATTCACTAAAATTTTGAGTAAACATCGTAACCATGCCAGTATCATGAGGTCTTGGACTTAATTCACTGAAGAAAACCTCAGTTTTTTTAACAAAAAACTCTATACCAAACAAACCCTGACCATCTAAATCTTTGACAATTTTTCTAGCTATAGTTTTCATTTTATTAATGATACTTTGTTTACATCTTATAGGTTGCCAACTGTGTTGATAATCTCCTCTTTTTTGAATATGTCCAATTGGTGGACAAAAATGGATATTACCTTTTGAATCTAAAATTGTAAGCAGAGTGACTTCATAATCAAAATCAATAAATTCTTCAATTATAACTTTTTTTTTCTTACCTCTCATGCCAAGTAAGGCAAAAGTCCAAGCTTTCTTAACATCAGAAACTGTAGAAGCGTAACTTTGACCCTTACCAGAGGAACTCATAACTGGTTTAATTGCAACTTTATTACTAATATTATGATACATATCAACAAGTTCATTTAAAGATTCAGCATACCCATATCTTGCAGTTTTAATTCCTAGTTCTTTTGCTCTATTTCTTATTTTATCCCTATTCATTGTCATACTTACAGCTCTAGAAGAAGGAATTACTTTAAATCCTTTTTTTTCAAATTGAATAAGACCTTCAGTGTCAATTGCCTCAATTTCTGGAACTATTAAATCTGGCTTGTATTTAGCAACTACTTTTTTTAAATCATTAGGATTTAACATATCAAATACTTCATATTCTTGAGAGACTTGCATAGCAGGTGCATTTTTATATTTATCACATGCAATTATGTAACATCCAAGTCTTTGAAGACTTATAGTTAATTCCTTTCCAAGCTCACCACTTCCAAGTAATAAAATCTTTTTCATTTAATTTCTCTTTTAATAATATTAAAAAATCATATAATTTCTGAATGAATCTTTTTGATGAATTAAGTTTCTCTTATCTTGAGTATAAAATCAATAATTCATATACAAATAGATTATTGAAATATGGGAACAACCCTCAAGGTTTATTCTGGAAAAATTCGTTTACTCAAATACATAGATTTGAATTGATAATAACTGCTTTAAGTAAATATTATAATCTTAAAAAATTTACAATTTGTGATATTGGTTGTGGTTATGGGAAATTTTTAGAATTTTTAATAAGTAGATTAAGTAAATCTACTTTTCAATATCAAGGCTGTGATTTAAATAGTAGATTAATAGATTATTGTAAAAAAAATTTTTCTAACAAAAACTCTTGCTTTTTCAAACGGTCTTCACCTAAAGGGATTGTAGACTTTACAGTGATGTCTGGAACTTTTAATTTAAGTGTCACTAAAGACATAAATATATGGGAAAAATATATTTTAAAAAACTTAAATAATATTTGGAAACAGACAAATAAAATTATGGCTTTTAATTTATTACATCACAATGAAAAAAAAATTAAACAAGGATTATATTATACTAATAAAAATTGGATAAAAAATATTTGTGAACAAAATTTTGGAAAAACTGAAATTATTTTTTCTTCAATTTTACCAGAAGATATTTTAATCATAGTCAAGTCTTAATTTAAATCTTGTGCAAATTTTATTATATGATTTGAAAACTGTTCAGGTTCTTCTAATGGTATTAAATGTCCCCAATTAGGTAATTCTATTGTTATTGGATTTTTTATTTTTTCCACTAGTTATTTTATTTCTTCTTGAATTCCAAACATTTTGTCTAAATGGCCAGTCATAACTAAAGTTGGAATATTTATTTTGGACCAATCGAAAGACCAGTTCGCAGATAATGAACCTTCCATAAGTTTTAACATTCCGTCATGTTTTTCTGGTGGTTTATAGTTTTCAAAAACTAAAGCATTACTTCTAACTTTATTTAGAAAATTTGGGGAAGCTATTACTGGCATACCCATATCCATTATTAGTGCGCTACCTCCAAGTTTAGCCGCATTTACCATAGCACGATTTATCCAATCTAGTCTTAATGAAGGTTTTCTAAGTGTGTTTATCAAAACTAGACCCTTTACATCAATTTTTTCCAAAGATGCAATGGCTGCATATAAACCGCCAATTGATAGTCCACACAGTATTATATTTTTAAGATTTAAATAACTAATTAATTTTAAAAGATCTGAAACGATTAATTCAGTACTTAAATTGATGCTTTTATCAAAATTTGAATTTATTTAACCACGAAAGTTATATGTTAAAAAATTATAGCCTTCATCTTTCAATCTTTTACCAATGATCCCATTCCAAACGGAAGTACTTCCTGTTAAAGCATTTACAAATACATAAGTGTAAGTATTTAGTGCACCTTTTTCATACTCGTAATACAAAGAGTTATTTTGATCTATTATTAATTTACTCACTAATATTTCTTTTTTCTGAATTTAACATATCCTGTTCATCACTCAAATTATTATCATCAATTTCAATTTTTAAGTGAGAAAAATGTGTTTCTAATTCTTTTATTCTTTTATTTTTGAAATCTAAGTATTTTTTTTGTTCATCACTAATGTCATGATTTTCTAAATCTTGATTTTCTAAATCTATAGGCATATCTTCTGATTGTTCATCAATATCTGGCTTAAGGGGTTCATCTCCAATCAAATCTTGAAACTGGACAATTGTCTCTAATCCGATTTTAATCGCTTTTCTATCTTCGTCATTCTCAGATTCGTCATAACCAACATACAATGCATGTATTATATGTTGTTTTGGATCAGGTAGTAATTTCGTATCATAGAGATAATTATCGTGCGCATCTAAATCATTATAAAATTTTGTGAATCTAAGTAAGAGTTCTCTGGTTCTGGATGGTCCATCATTTTTTGGTTTTGAGACTTCTTTTTCAACTTTAATAGAACTATAATTATTCCATATTGAAATAAAGACCAAGGCTGTGAACGTAATCAACAAAGCCAACACAAATGGTGTCGTATCTTCAAATGCAGTCAATCAATTCTCCATAATTTAATATACGATCTTAAAAATATACATCAAATACATTTAACAATATTTTTTACTAAATAAAGTGAGATTATGTCTTTTTTTTGATGTAAATTTGCAATGCAACATGTTTTAATGTTAGGCTATTATAAATAAAAAATAAGGAGATTATTATGAATCGGATACTCGGAACTGTTATTGTAGCAGTAGCCGTAGCAGTTGGTATTTATTATTATACTGCCGAGAAAAAAATTGAAACAGCATGTGGTAAAGTTACTATCGCAGAAATGAATTGGGCTTCTGCAGAACTTATGGCAAATGTTGATAAAATAATTTTAGAAAAGGGTTACGATTGTGAAGTTGAATTAGTTGCAGGTGCAACAATGCCAACTTTTACATCTATGAATGAAAAGGGAATGCCAGATATTGCTCCAGAACTCTGGAGTAATGCAGTACAAGGACCACTGACAAAAGCAAAAGATGAAAAAAGACTTTTTGTTGCAAATCCAGGGCCAATAACTGGTTTAGGAGAAGGTTGGTGGGTATCACCAAGTGTAGTAAAAAACCATCCAGAGCTAAAAACTGTATTAGATATTATAGAAAGACCAGATTTATTTCCACATCCTGAAGATAGTTCTAAAGGAGGAATGATGACATGTCCTGCAGGCTGGAACTGTCAGCTATCTACAAACAACCTTTTTAGAGCGTTTAAAATGGAGGAGAAAGGGTGGAAACTAATTGATCCTGGTTCAGCTGCAGGTTTAGATGGCGCAATTGCAAAGGCATCAACAAGAAATGAAAATTGGTTTGGTTATTATTGGACACCAACGTCAGTAGTTGGCAAATATGGTCTTGTAAAAATTCCATTTGGTGTAGATTATGATGATGATAACTGGCATAATTGTATTGTGAAACCTGAAAAAGAGTGTGCTGATCCAAAGCAAACTTCATGGACAAAATCAGTTGTAGAAACTGTTGTAACAGATAAATTCATGAATAACTCTGGGGTTGCTTCAGATTTTATTAAAAATCGAACTTATCCTGGTGAAATTATGAACAAAATGCTTGTGTTTATGACTGACCAAAAAGCAACCGGCAAAGATGCTGCATTTGAGTTCCTTCAAAAACATGAGGATGTTTGGAAAAAGTGGGTATCTGAGGATGCTGCCACGAAAATTAAAGCAAGCTTATAAATCTTATAATATTGCTCTTATGATTTGATCCATAGGAGCAATATTTTCTTATTATGGAATGGTTAACAAAATTTCCAGAAATGGATCGAACTGAATTAAGAGAATTTAAGAAGTCTGTAGATAATGCTTTTACATCTTTTTCTAGAAATTATGGTGAAGGAATTGAAAATTTTTTTGATCCACTTTTAAGTTTTTTGGTTGGATTTGAAAAATTATTTTTGAACACACCTTGGCCTATAACCATATTTGTTATTTTATCTATATGTTGGTTAGCATCACGATCTTTTTTAATTATTTTTGGAACATTTTTAAGTTTCTTATTAATTGGTTACTTTGGAATGTGGGAAGATACCATGTCTACTCTAGCCATAATTTTAGTAGCAACATTGCTTTGCATTTGCATTGGCATTCCAATAGGAATTGCAATGGCAAGAAGTAATAAAATTCAAACATTGATCTTACCAATTCTGGACGTAATGCAAACAATTCCGAGCTTTGTATATTTGATACCAGTAGTAATGCTTTTAGGAATAGGGAAAGTTCCAGGTTTAATCGCAGTTTGTATATATGCAATTCCACCAATAGTAAGGTTGACTAATCTAGGAATCAGACTAGTTGATAAAGACATTTTAGAAGCATCGGAGTCTTTTGGTGCAAATTATTGGCAAAAATTATTTGGTGTACAAATACCCCTTGCATTACCAACGATTTTTGCTGGTGTAAATCAAACCATAATGATGGCTTTGGCGATGGTTGTAATAGCTTCAATGATTGGTGTTCAAGGTTTAGGGCTTCCAGTTTTAAGAGCAATATCAAACCAGTATCTAGCTTTAGGATTAATGAATGGTCTTGCAATTGTTGTGTTGGCTATAATCTTTGACAGGGTTACTCAAAGGATTGGAAAAAGAATGCAAAGATATAAAAGTGATTAAATGAACAACTATATTAAAATAAAAAATTTATATAAAATATTTGGCAATAATACTTCTAAAGCTTTAGATTTAGTTAAATCAGGCATAACAAAAGAAGAACTTCTTGAACAAACAAATTGTGTACTTGGACTCAATGATATAAATTTAAACATACCAAAAGGTAAAATCCATGTTATCATGGGCCTATCAGGTTCAGGAAAATCGACACTCATCAGACATTTAAATCGACTAATCGAACCTACTTATGGTGAAATTACAATTAATGGTTTAAATGTTCTTCAATTAAGCAACAAAGAATTATTGGAATATCGACAAAAAAATATGTCAATGGTTTTTCAAAAATTTGCTCTTTTCCCCCATAAAACAATTCTTGAAAATATAAGTTATGGCTTAATGGTACAAAATATATCTGAAGAAATATATCAAGAGAAAAGTAAATTTTGGTTAAGAAGAGTTGGATTAGAAGGATATGACCAATATTATCCTAATCAATTGTCAGGAGGCATGCAACAAAGGGTTGGTTTGGCAAGGGCATTGGCAACTGATGCAGAAATTTTACTTATGGATGAAGCTTTTTCTGCGTTAGACCCGCTCATAAGAGCAGAGATGCAAGATGTTCTAATTGATTTACAATTGGAATTGAAAAAAACAATTGTATTTATAACCCATGATTTAGACGAGGCTTTAAAAATTGGTGAAAGAATTTCTATTCTTAGAGATGGATCTATTGTGCAAGACGACAATCCTCAAAAAATTATTCTTAATCCTTCTGATAACTATGTATCTGATTTTATAAAAGATATTAATCGTTCAAGAGTTATAAAAGCAAAGTCAATTATGAAAAAAACTATTTCTATGAAAAAAGAAGATGTTCCTATAATTGATAGCGAAATGGTTTTAGAAGATGTATTGCAAAAAATAACAAAAACAAAACATTATTTTGTACATGTCAAAGATAATAAAAACAAAATAATTGGAAAAATTACTTTAAAAGAATTACTAAATGGTATTCAAAGACCTAATAAAGAAAGTAAAAAATATGCTTAGTTGAATGGTCCTCTTCCAACTTGATGCAAAGTAATGTTTTTACCTTTAAAATTTTCAGGATTGAGAGCATTTCTAAAATCAACAACCACATTTCCTTTCATAAATTTAGATAAGTAATCTGCTGATAATGTCCGGAACTCACTCCATTCAGTTAAAATAATTGTTAAATCAACATTCATGATACAATCTTCAACTTTATTCGAAAAATATACATTTTTAATGTATTTTGAAGCTTCTTTCATAGCAACAGGATCAAAAACTCTAACCTCCTTTACCTTTTTAACTAAAGAAGGAACTAAATCTAGTGAAGGACTTTCTCTCATATCATCTGTGCCAGGTTTAAATGATAATCCTAAAACCGCAACTCTCATCTCCTTAATATTATTTCCAAGTATATTCTTTAATTTTTTAATAAGTGATTTCTTTCTATTCTGATTATAATTGATGACATTATCAATGATTGACAAATCAATGTTATTATCCGATGCAATTTTTGATAGAGCAATGGTATCTTTAGGAAAACAAGAGCCACCATATCCTGGACCAGGATGTAAAAATTTATCACCGATCCTTTTATCTAAACCCATACCTCTTGATATAAAGTGTATATCAGTACTCAAACCCTCACATAAATCCGCCATCTGATTAATAAAAGAAATTTTCACAGCTAAAAATGCATTTGAAGCATATTTAATTAATTCAGCTGATTTTATATCTGTAAACAAAATAGGAGTTTGAATTAAGTTAAGTGGTTGGTAAATATTATCCATTATTTTTTTTGACTTTTCATTTTCATAACCAACAATAATTCTATTAGGTCTCATAAAATCTTCTATAGCACTACCTTCTCTAAGAAACTCAGGGTTAGACACAACATCAAAGTTTGCGTTTTTATTATATTTTTTAATAATTTTTTTTATTTCTAGTGACGTTCCAACTGGAACAGTTGATTTTGTAATAATTACACAATAATTCTCTAAGATTGTCGCAATCTCTCTTGCTGCAGAATAGACATAAGTCAAATCTGCATGACCATCACCTCTTCTTTCTGGAGTTCCTACTGCAATAAAAATTGCATCAGCATCTACTATTGATTTTTTAACTGAACTAGAAAATTTTAGCTTTTCATTTCTAAAATTCTTCTTCACCAAAATATCCAATCCAGGTTCATATATTGGCAAAATACCATTTTTTAAGTTTGTTATTTTTTTTTCATCCTTATCGACACAAACTACATCGTGTCCAAACTCTGAAAAACAAGCTCCGGAAACCAACCCAACGTAACCTGTACCTAACATTACAATTTTCATATTTAATAATTCCTATTAATTGGAGATTTACTATTTAAATATATGATTTATATCACATATATATTACATGAATGTTAAGAAAGCAATATTTCCAGTAGGAGGACTAGGCACAAGATTTTTACCTGCTACCAAATCTATGCCTAAAGAAATGCTTCCTATAGTTGATAAACCTCTCATTCAATACGCCGTTGAAGAAGCAGCAAATGCAGGAATTGAACAATTTATATTTGTTACAAGTAGAGGAAAATCAGCTATAGAAAACCATTTTGATCATTCATTTGAATTAGAAAATAATCTTCTTGCAAAAGGAAAAAGAGATACTTTAGCTTCTGCTCAAGAAATGCTCAAAATACCTGGAAGTTATGCCTATGTTCGTCAACAAGAACCTGCTGGACTGGGTCACGCAATCTGGTGTGCAAGACATCTAATTCAAAATGAACCCTTTGCCGTTATACTTGCTGATGATTTAATTTTTGGTCAATCAACAACAAAAGAAATGATTGAAAATTATACATCAGGAAACATGGTTGCTATTATGGAAGTTGATAAACAAAAAGTTTCATCCTATGGCATTGTTAAAGTCGATGACAGCGATAAAAATTTAATGCAAATAAATCAAATGGTTGAAAAACCTACTGTAGAACATGCCCCTAGTAATTTAGCAATAATTGGGAGGTATATTCTTGATCACAAAGTTTTTGATGTATTAGAAAAACAAGAACGTGGTACAAGTCAAGAAGTACAACTCACTGACGCTATCTCTTCCCAATTGGACAGAGTACCTTGTCTAGGATATAGAATTAAAAATGAAAGATTTGATTGTGGATCAAAGCTTGGATTTTTACAAGCTAATATATCATTTGGTTTAAATAGAACAGATTTGAGTTCTGACCTCAATAATTGGTTAAAATCATTAAGTTAATGAAAACTTACAAACATAATTTTCATCCTAGCATTTTAAGAGAATACGATATCAGAGGCATAATAAATGAAACTCTATTTGAAAAAGATGCTTTTATGATTGGTTATTTTTTTGGACTGATTTGCAAAGAAAACAATTTTAATGATGAAACAAATATTGTAATCAGTATGGATGGAAGATTATCTAGTCCAGATTTAAAAAAACAAACAAAACTTGGTTTAAGTAGATCAGGCTGTAATATAATTGATTTAGGATTAAATCCAACACCCATTTTATACTTTGGTAGTTACAATTTGAATGCTGACGGCGCAATTCAAATTACAGGAAGTCATAATCCTAAAAATTATAATGGTTTTAAAATGATGATAAAAAATGAACCATTTTTTGGAAAAGATATTCAAAATTTAGGAATTAAAGCTAAATCAGGTTCAAACATTAACATGAATAGTACTATTGAAAGTTTAGATTTAGATGAAAAGTATATAGAACAGATTTTGATGCCATTATCTAGTTCTAAAAATTTAAAAGATAAAAAAATTATTTGGGACTGCGGAAATGGTGCTACAGGAGATATAATCAATAAAATTGTTAAATTACTACCATGTAAAAATACTGTTTTGTATTCAGAGATAGATGGTAATTTTCCAAATCATCATCCAGACCCTAGTAATGAAAATAATTTAGTAAAACTTAAACAAGAAGTTAAAAGGCAAAATGCTGACTTTGGATTTGCATTTGATGGAGATGGAGACAGAGTTGGTATCGTAAACAATCAGTTAGAGTTAATTGCGGGCGATATATTAACAACATTTTTAGCTCAATCTATATCTAACAAAAAATATCCAATTATTTTAGATGTAAAATCCAGTCAAAAATGTAAACAATTTCTAGAAAAATTAGACTATGAAGTTTTGATTTGGAAAACAGGACATTCTCACATAAAAAATAAAATGAAAAAGATCAAGTCTCAATTTGCAGGTGAGATGTCTGGTCATATTTTTTTTGGAGACACATATTACGGTTATGACGATGCTATATACTCAAGCATAAGATTTTTAGCACTAATTGAACAAAACTATAAATTAGATAAATTTTTGAATTATTTCAAAAATAATTTTTCGACACCAGAAATAAAAATCAAATGTTCTGATGATAAAAAATTTAGTGTAATTGAAAATTTAAAACTTAAGATTGAAGATAAATATGAAGCTAAATATTGTAATTTTATTGATGGAATTAGAGTAGATTTAGATATTGGGTGGTATTTAATCAGAGCAAGTAATACAGAAAATTCTTTAATAATAAGAATTGATGGTAATACAAAGGAAAATTTTGTAAATTTATCTAAAGAAGTAAATGCTTTATTGAAAAGCGAACAATTAAGTATAAATTGTAATTTGCAAGTTTAATTGTAAAGGTAAGTTATGGAAGAATTAGAAATTAAAAGCTCTTTAAAAGTTTCAAAACTGTTAAGTGAATTTTTGGAAAATGAAGTGCTAAATAAGTTAGATTTAAATGTTGATAAGTTTTGGGAAGATTTTGATCATATAATTAAAGTTTTTGCTCCTAAGAATCAAAATCTCTTAAAGAAAAGAGAAGAGATAAAAAAGAAAATTGATACATATTATATTTCAAACAAAGATAAGCCATATGATCACGAAGACTACATCAATTTTCTAAAAGAAATTGATTATATTGTTCCTGAAGGGCCAGACTTCAATATAAATACAGAAAATATAGATGAGGAAATTGCAAATATTCCTGGTCCACAACTTGTAGTTCCTGTAACAAATGCGAGGTATTCAATAAATGCAGCTAATGCTAGATGGGGTAGTTTATATGACGCACTATATGGTACAGATTTCATATCTGAAGAAAATGGTTGTGAAAAGGGAAATGGTTATAACCCGAAAAGAGGTGAAAAGGTTATAGCTTTTGCTAAAGATTTTTTAGATAAGTATTTTCCTCTCTCAAATGGGTCTCACACAGAGGTTACAAATTATTCTGTAATAGATAATGAGTTAATAATTAAACTATCAGATAATACTGAAACAAATTTGAGAGAAAGGAATAAATACATAGGATTCAATAAAGTTAATGAAGATATTTATGAAGTTCTTTTAAAAAATAATAATCTTCATGTTATTTTATCATTCGATAAAAATTCTTTAATTGGGTCAAGTGACAAGTCTTCTCTTCAAGATGTTATTCTTGAATCTGCAATAACTACTATCCAAGATTGTGAAGATTCTGTGGCTGCTGTAGATGCTGAAGATAAAGTCTTAGCCTATAAAAATTGGCTTGGCTTAATGAAAGGAGATCTTGAAGATACTTTTGAAAAAAATGGGAAAAAAATTGTAAGAAAACTTAATAAAACAAAAGTTTTCAGAACAAAAAATGGCGATTTATATTTATCGGGGTTATCCTTAATGCTTATTAGAAATGTTGGGCATTTAATGACAAATCCAGCTATTATTTATTCTGAAAATAAAGAAATACCTGAAGGAATTATGGATACAGTTATTACTACTATGATATCCATGTTTGATCTTAAAAATGGAAAAAATAACTCTAAAACTGGCTCTGTATATATAGTTAAACCAAAAATGCATGGCCCTGAAGAAGTGATGTTTACAATTGAATTATTTGCTGCAGTTGAAAAAATGCTTGGATTACCAAATAATACTATAAAAATTGGTATTATGGATGAAGAAAGAAGAACGACTGTAAATTTAAAAGAATGCATTAGGCATGCTAAAGAACGTCTAGTATTTATCAATACTGGATTTCTAGATAGAACTGGAGATGAAATACATACCGCCATGGAGGGTGGACCTATAATACCCAAAGCAGAAATAAAAGGTGAAAAATGGATAAACGCTTACGAAAAAAATAATGTTTTAGTGGGACTAAAATGCGGTTTATCTGGCAAAGCACAAATAGGAAAAGGTATGTGGGCAATGCCAGATCTGATGAAAGATATGTATGAACAAAAAATACAACATCCTAAAAGTGGTGCTAATACAGCATGGGTGCCAAGCCCTACAGCTGCTACTATACACGCTCTTCACTATCATGAAGTTAACGTATTTGAAGAACAGAAAAAAATAAATAATCAAATTAACACCCCTGACCTACAGTCAAAAATTCTTACTCCTCCAATTGCATTTGGATATAACTGGTCTCCAGAAGATATAGAAAGGGAAATAGACAATAACTCTCAAGGAATTCTAGGTTATGTTGTAAGATGGGTTGATCAAGGTATCGGTTGTTCAAAAGTTCCTGATATTAATGATGTAGGTTTAATGGAAGATAGAGCAACATGCAGAATTTCTAGCCAACATTTAGCTAACTGGTTACATCATAATATTATTACCAAGGATCAAGCCATCGCATCATTAAAAAAGATGGCTCAAATTGTTGATAAACAAAATGAAAATGATGCTAATTACAGAAAAATGGCTGAGAATTATGACAGATCTATTGCTTTCCAAGCAGCTGTAGACCTTGTTTTTAAAGGTACTACAAGTCCCTCAGGTTATACTGAGCCAATACTTCATGAACGAAGGCTAGAATTAAAGAGTTTAAGCCGTTAGTTTAATTGCATTCCTTAAATGGTCTATTGGTATTAATCTACCAGATCTATTTATATGCCAAAATGTCCAGCCATTACAAGCAGGTAGACCTTGTAATGCCGCTCCTACGGAATGAATAGATCCTTTATTATCTCTTGAAATCAAACTTCCATCGGCTCTCACTTTTGCAGTCCATCTTTTTCTCAAATCAGTTAGAATTTCACCTGGAATTATAAGACCTTTTTCTATGAGTGATCCAAATGGAATTCTTTTCACCTTCTCTTTTGGAGGTATTTGAATTAATTCAACATGTTGAATTTTTTTGGTATTTTTTATTCGATATTGAGCGGAGGTTACATAATTTAAATCTTGTTCAATTCCTATAAAATTTCTATTTAACTTCTTTGCCACAGCGCCAGTAGTCCCTGTGCCAAAAAAGGGATCTAGTATTATATCATTCACATTGGTACTTGCTAACAAAATTCTACTAATTAAACTTTCAGGCTTTTGAGTTGGATGAATTTTTACTCCATCTTCATCTTTTAATCTTTCTTTACCATTACAAATAGGAAGATTCCAGTCAGATCTCATTTGTAAATCACCATTAAGAGATTTCATAGATTCATAGTTGAAAGTATATTTTGAGTTTTTATGCTTTGAAACCCAAATCATAGTTTCGTGTGCGTTTGTAAATCTTTTACCACGAAAATTAGGCATTGGATTATTTTTTATCCAAACTATATCATTCAAAATCCAAAATCCCAAATTCTGTAGCATATAGCCAATTCTAAAAATATTATGGTAAGAACCTATAATCCACATAGAACCATTTGATTTTAAAATTTTTTTAGAGCTTTTTAACCAATTTAAAGTAAACTCATCATAATGATCAAAACCATCAAAATTATCCCAATTTTCTTTTACTCCATTCACTTTAGTTTGATCGGGACGTAATAAAGTTTTGGATAATTGTAAATTATATGGAGGGTCTGCAAAAATAAGATCAACAGAATTTTCAGGGAATTTTTCTAAAATTTCTAAAGAATTTCCATGAATAATTTTATTTTTTATATTCTCGATATTCATTGTTTATAACATGTTGATAAGAACTTAATATATTTTGATAAAATTATAAAAATTTAAGTAAGTCAATAGTTTATAAAATTATAAAATTTAACCAACAATATGTAGATTTTTTTTTTTACTAATTACAAAATATTGTACTAATGGGCTTAAAATTTCTTCTATGAATCTTTACTATACCATGTTTCGTTATCATATCTCTGTGCTCTTTTGTTCCATAACCAACATTGTTTTTAAAATTATACTGTGGATACAAATCATGTTGATGTTTCATTATGGTATCTCTCGTCTCTTTAGCAATAACACTTGCGAGAGCTATAGACATTACTTTTGAATCTCCTTTTACAATAGAATTAATGTTAATTTTATTTCTTATTAAACTATATAAATTTTTAAATCTTTCAAATCTTGGAATTCTATTTCCATCCATAAAAATATCAAAAATTAAATTTTTATCAGAATGTAAATTAAAATTTTGTATTAAAATAATAACTGCTCTTAATGCTGCTAAATCGTTACTAACATTAATTCCAAAATTTTCAATTTCATTTACTGTTGAGCATCCTATTGCGCTTTTTGAAAGAGACGAAGATAATATTAAAATCTCTCTTCTATTTTTTTTACTCATTTTTTTTGAGTCATCAATTTTTGGTAAATTCATAAATTTTGAAGGATAAATATATGATGCACAACTCAAGATTGGGCCTGCCCAACAACCTCTCCCTACTTCATCAATTCCTATCATCACTCTCTTAGAATTATTATAATATTTTTTTTCTTCAAAAAGATTTGGCACTTTATTGAAACTTTTTAAATTTCATTCAATCGTGGCATAATTTCAACAAAGTTACATGGTTTGTGTCTAATATCTAATTGAAATTTTAAAATTTCTTCCCAAGCATCTTTGCAAGCAGAGGGTGAACCCGGCAAACAAAATATATATTTTCCATTCTTCGTTCCAGCAATAGCTCTACTTTGTATTGTGGAAGTACCAATTTTTTTATATGAAATAAATCTGAATAACTCACCAAAACCATCAATCTTTTTGTCAAAATAAGTTTCTATTACATCTACAGTGATATCTCGACCTGTCAATCCTGTTCCTCCTGAAGTGATAATAACATCTAGATTTCTATTATTAACCCATTGATCCAATATCAATAAAAGTTCTTCACGTTCATCTTTAATAATATCTCTTAATAGGCAGTTATGGCCATAATCTTCTATTAGACTTTTTAAAATTGAACCCGATTTATCATTACTAAAATTTCTACTATCTGATATTGTTAATATAGCTATATTTATTCCAAAAAATTCTATTGATTTATCTATCATTTCTATATTCATATTTTGGGATATTTCCGCTAGCTAATTTAAATAATAGATCAGGTTTTTCGTTTAGTCTTATTTTATATATCCATAAATTAGTGAGTACTAATTTTATATAATTTCTAGTTTGTCTAGCAGGCAAAGTTTCAATCATGAAAATAGGGTCAGTTTCAATTGTATTAAAATTTTTTGACCACTTACTAAAATTTCCTGGGCCAGCATTATAAGAAGCTAGCATTTTACTCACATCTTTTTTAATTATATCTAACTTTAAGAGGAATTGTATGTATTTAGATGCAACATACAAATTTTTATATTCATCAAACAATACTTCTTTTTTACGATAGGATCTATCTTTCATTATAAATGACGCAGTTGATGGCAAAACTTGCATTAAACCTAGAGCGTTTGCGTAACTTTTAGCTCTTGGATTGAAACCAGATTCTTGTCTTGATATTGAGAATAGAAGTGATTTATCCTTGATTGGCAGAGAAGAAAAATCCCAATCTGGAATAGGATATAAACCACCTAAGAGAATTTTATTAAAATCGTTCCTTAATATAGCAGATAATCTAAAAGCAAAACCAGGCATATTATTTTTAGATGCAAAAGATATAATTTGTGGATATTCTTTTTCATTAAAATTGAAAATTATTTTTCTGAATTCTCTAGATGCTTTATGATATTCAGATGTTTGTATTAATGCTAAAATTCTTTTTCCAGCTTTAAATGATTTCAATTTGAGAATGAACTGTTTCGATATATTTTCTAATTTAAAGTCATAATTATCTTGATAACCCAATGAAGCTTTACTTAAAGTTGAATAAAAAGTTCTATCATATTTAATTGCTCTATATAAATATTTGTTAACATTTTTATAATCACCTATATGATAAGCTACTTTTGCTGACCAGAAACTCCCTGCCGACAAAATACTTTCTGGACCTTCTTTTAAATCCGAAAGATTATTAAAAAACCATTTAGATAATTTAACATTTCCTAATCTCCAAGAAGCCAATCCTCCAGACCAAAATGCTAATGCATTTTTGTGTCCAGATAAACTTATTGAAATTCTTGCTTGTCTTAAGCTTTTTTTATCTTTTTTAAAGATAAAATATGCATGTGCAAGTTCAGCCCTCATTTGAGATAATTCTTGAAGTGTAAGTTTTTGTTTTGTTTTTTTTGACGATAATAAGGTCTCAACAAAATCCAAATTTTTTCTTCTAATAGCCCTTCTTACTTTTATTGAAATTTTAAAAGAGTCTCTTTTATAATTTGATATCGCAAGAGGAAAAGTTGGTTTTATTAAATCTTTAGATATATTTCCATAACCATTTAAAAAATTTCCACTTGGCTTTTTTGGAGTTTTGGATTTAATCGGTTTTCTTTTTAAAGCAAGTCTATAAATTCTATAAGCATCAGGATGATCATTGTATATATTCAACCAGTCTTTCAATTCTTTATAAGAACTTCTCCATCCAGTTGGATGTAAATATTTTTCAGCATCTAATGTTCCTATCAATATTTTATTATTAATTTGTTTTTTTAATTTTTTTACTTTTTTCCAAATATTAGAATTTTTACTTTTGATTTGCATCGACTGTAATTTAAAGACTTCTTTATAATAATTTACATCAGAGGCATTTAGTATGTTAATATTAATATTATTGTCTGCAATCACGTAACTTGACCTGAATACAAGTCCTACTATTAGAATTAAAAGCAGGTTTAAATATTTATAATTATAATGCATTTAACTTTACCTTTAATTGTTTCAATTGTGACCATGCTTCACGTTTTAAATTATGGTTTTTTATTATATGTGAGACTGAAGGAATTTTAAAATAATCAAAATCTAGATTAATCTCATGTATTTTGAGAGACTTGTGCAAATGATCTGAGCACATATCAATGAAAATTTTAGGCTTTAAAACTGTAAAATATAATTTTAATATTTTATTTATTTGGTTAAGATGACACTCTTTCATTTTTGGTAAGTCAATATTTATAATAAAAAAATCATCTATGTTTTGTTCAATTGAAGAAAAAATTTTTTCTAACAAATCTGGTTGATTTTTTTTAAACTGATCAAAATTGATAAAATTATTCTCTTCAGATAGTAATAAAAAAAATTTCGAGGACAAAATGTTATTTCTTAAAATCAATTTTAAGTCATTTTTAATTTGCCACTCTTTAATATAACAATCTATTTCATGAATACTTTTAAAATTTTTTTCTATTTTTCCTCGTTTTATTTCTGAGACATCTTCTCGAGAAAAAGAAGTATTTAATCCTAACTCTGTCAGAAAATTACAATAATTTTTTAGTATTAAAAATTCATTTTCATTTTTTTGTTCCATTATAGTTATGATAGGATAATTTAATGACATCGTATATAATATAATATGTTTTCAATGAAAATTTTTAAGTTAATCTTTTTATTTACAGTAATTAGTCTTTTGATGAGTTGTACAAACAATTCCAAACATATTGATATGAAATCTAATCTAGATAAAGGCTCAAATTTTGGTCGTTTTTTATCTACAAGGTACTCCTTAAAATTAGGCGATATTGATTTTGCATCAAAATTAATCTCAAAGTCCCAAAATTTACACTCAGACTTAACTTTAGCCGAATTAAATTTTAACAGTTACTTAATCAATGGTGATTTTGACAAAGCAAAAGCATTTAAATTAGTTGCTCCAAATGGATTAGAGAAACTTTCAATGTATGATTTACCTGACATTGTAATTAATTTAAAAAATGAAGATTTTTTAGATTCAAAAGATTTTAAATTCATTTTTAATAATTTGCCCGGATTTAAGATGGTTTATGAAAAAGTTCATTTAATGAAATTAGTAGAAACTGATAGTTTTTTAAATTTTGATGTAAATGAAAATAATTCAGACATTTTTAGTTTGTTAATTTTTGAAGATACAGAATTGGAAAATCAAATATATTCAAGTATGCAAAAAACAAATTTAAGTCTTATTGAAAATATTTTATACTTAAATTATTTAAATAGAAAAAATTCTAAAAAATTTAATGAAGAAATTAATAATTTCAGTTTAAGATTTAATTATGATATTAAAACTTTAGATATTTACTTTAATAGTAATAAAAAAACTAAAGAAAAACCAAATCATAAATTTATATTTGCAAATTTATTTTCTTATCTGTCTATCCTTCTTTCTTCAAAAAAAAATATACCTAACTCATATTTGAAAATTCTAAATGAAATTTCGTATTATATAGAACCTTCTCTTGGAAATAGTAATTATTTTTTAGCTGAAATGTACTCAAATGAAAATAATTTTCAAATTGCTTTAAACAAATTAGATAGAATTAATGAAGATTCCTTTATGTTTGTATATTCAAGAATTAAAAAATATAAAATCTTGAAAATTATTGATAAAGAAAAATCAAACTTACTATTAAAATCTATTAAAAAAAAATATCCAAAGAATAGTGAAGTGTTGTCTTTAATGGCAAATAATTATAGAAATCAGAATAAATGTAATAAAGCTATTAATATTTATGATGAATTAATCAATCGAAATATAAATAAAGTCAACAATTATTATTTTAAAGCCATTTGCTTAGACAAACTAAATAAATGGAAAGAAGCAAAACAAATATTAATTGAACTACTTTCGAAGGATCCGAATAATGCCTATGTCTTAAATTATCTTAGTTATTCTATGGCAATAAGAAATGAAGATTTAATCGAAGCAAAAAAACTAATTACTAAGGCATTAAAAATTAGAAAAAATAATGGCTTTTTTTTAGATACACTTGGTTGGATACAATTCAAACTTAATGATATTGATAATGCGGTTAGAACAATTCAGTTAGCAATTGAGTTAGAGCCAAATAATTCTGAGATAATTGATCATTTAGGTGACATATATTTTAAAATCGGAAGAAAGAAAGAGGCCATTTATGAATGGAATAGAGCTTTAACTGGAAATGCTGATGACAAATTAAAAAAAAATGTCAAATCTAAAATAAAAAAACATACTAAATGACACATTCTATTTCTTTAATCGCACCTGCCAAATTAAATCTAAATCTTTTTGTCAAGAATAAATTAAAAAATGGATTTCATTCATTAGAAAGTGATATTTGTTTTTTAGATTTATATGATGAAATAAGCATGAAAACTAGTAAATTAAATAAAATAGAAATAAGTAAGAAAAGCAATTTTTTTTTAAAAAATGAAAAGATCTTATCAAAAACACTAAAATATTTTAATGATGAATTCAAAACCGAAGATAAATTCGATATTAAATTAAAAAAAAATATACCTATAGGAGCTGGATTAGGCGGAGGGTCCTCTGATAGTGCAACTTTATTATTAGGACTTAGGCATTTTTATAATGTAAATCCCTCTCATTCCAAAAAAATTACTTTAAAGAAATTAAAACAAATAGGTTTAAAAATTGGATCTGATGTTCCTGCATGTATAGCCGGCAGAAGTTTAAAATTAAGTGGAATCGGGGGCAAATTAGAAAAAATATATGTTACAAAAAATCATAAATTTTTACTAGTTTATCCAAATAGGATGCTATCTACAAAAAAAGTTTTTGATAATTTTAATTTTGAAAAAGTTAGAAAAATTAAGCCAATGTATTTTGATAGAATTAAAATAAGTAACTCTCTAGAATTTGTATCTCAATCCCTTGAACCAGAAATTAAAAACATTTTACGTATGTTAAAATCCTTTCAAAAAATTATTGCTTTTGGAATGACTGGTAGTGGGTCAAGTTGTTTTGGCATATTTAAAAATTCCAGGGATTTTATAAATGATAAAGCATTTATAAAATTGAAGTCACAAAAAAATTATTTTATTTGGCATGGTAATAAAAAAGAGTTTGGATATAATAGAATTGTATATTAAATATGCATATATGATGGGGTGTAGCCAAGTGGTAAGGCATCGGGTTTTGATCCCGTGTACCGTAGGTTCGAATCCTACCACCCCAGCCAACTATATTTTTAGATCATTAAAGTAGTAACCACCTAAATTATCAGAACAAATAAATGAATGATTATATTCAAAAGTATCAAGTTTTTTTTTCAAACTATATATATGTGTTTCCAACGTATGAGTATTAATTCTTTCAGTAATACCCCAAACATTAATCAAAATTTCATCTTTTTTTAAAACATTTTTTCTATTTTCTAATATATAATTTAGTAATTTACTTTCTTTTTCGGTTAGATTTATGATTATATCACTATTTTTATTAAATAAAATTTTAGTTTCAGGTTTAAATATCAAATTATGTGTAATTAAAACGGTTTTCTGATGTGTTTCGTAACTAATAAAAAAATCCTTTATTATATCAATGATTTGTTTAATTTTAAATGGTTTTACGATAAAATTATAATTACTATATTTTTTTAATTGTGATCTATTAATTCCATTATCAAACATAATAATTATTTTTAATTTTTTTTCATTTTCTAAATTATTTAATATAATACTGTTGTTTTTTATGAATTTAAAATTAATTATCAATAGATCAATTTCATTAAAATTCTTAGTATTATAATCTTTCAAGAATTTTATTGTAAAAAAATTTTTAAAAATAATTGATACTTGTTCTTCAATTAAATCAGCCAAAAGTTTATTATCATCAATTATAACAAATTTTTTTTGCATTTTTTCTAACTATATATATATCATTAATTGTACTATCATGAAACATAATCTACAATTTGAAAGAGTTTTATTTGAGTTAAATCAGGGACATCACATTATTTTGTCTGATAATGAAAATAGATGCAATATTCTGTTTTCAGCTACAGAAACTGCTGACGAAAACACTCTCAATTTTCATAAAAAATTTTCCAAAAGTTTTCCAAGTATTTTATTATCACCTGAAAGGTGTAAAACGCTAAATATCGAGACAGATCATTGTTGTTCTCTTTCTTTGAGTTTAGAATGGAAAATAAAAAGAATATTTAATTTAGCTTTTGGGAATAGTATGGATATTAACTTGAAATTAAATGGTGTAATTGAAGAAAAATCCAAACTTATGAATTTAAGTTTACAAATCTTAAAAAAAGGGAAATTACTACCAAGTGGTATATTTTCAATAATTAATAATTCTTCTAACGTTCCAATTGACCAATTAGCTTTAAAGAATAAAATATTTTTTTTGAATATATCTGATCTTGATAAAATATTTAATATAAAAAAACCTATCGTTGAAATTATAACAAGAGCTAAATTACCAATTAAAAAAACTCGCGATGCTGAAATAATTGTCTTTAGATTTAATAATGAAGCAAAAGAATATTTTTGTATTTTAATTGGTAATAATAAGAAAAATTCTACTAATTTATTTCCAACAGTTCGAATACATAGCCAATGTTTAACCGGAGATGTATTCCACAGCCTCAAATGTGATTGCGGTGAACAATTAAACAAATCTCTTGATATCATGGTTAAAAATAAAAAGGGCATATTGATTTACTTACCTCAAGAAGGCAGAGACATAGGCCTAACAAATAAAATAAGAGCGTATAAACTTCAAGAAGATGGACTTGATACTGTAGATGCTAATTTAACATTAGGTTTTAAGGATGATGAGAGGTCATATGACGTAGCTGTTGCAATATTAAAAAAATTAAATTTTAAGAAGTTTAATTTAATTACAAATAATCCTAATAAGATTAAAAAGTTAAATGAAGAAGGATTAGAGGTTTTGAATGTAATTAAGTTGAATATTGAACCTAATGCAATAAATAAAAAGTATTTAAACACTAAAAAAAATAAATCTTACCATATTTTTGATTAATTTCTTTTACCAAAAAATGAACTACCAATTCTCAGATAAGTAGAACCAAATTTAATTGCTTTTACAAAATCCGCAGACATGCCCATTGATAAATCACTTAGCTCAAATTTATTTGCTAGTTCTCGTAAAAGACAAAAATGAATGCTTGGCTCTTCATTAACTGGAGGTAAACACATTAATCCTTTAACAGGTATATTTAAACTACTAACAAATTTGAAAAACTCTTCGAAATTATCTAAATTAATTCCAGATTTGTTTTTTTCATTTCCAGTATTCACTTGTATCAAGAATGACTTAGTTTTACTCGCAGAAGTAAAATGTTTTGAAATTTCTAATGCTAAAGATTTTCTATCTAAGGTATGAATTACATCAAAAAAATTTAGAGCTTTTTTAACTTTATTGCTTTGCAAATGACCTATGTAATGCAACTCAATATCTTTATAAGTATCTAGAAGGTTTGACCACCTTTTAATAGCGTCTTGTAGCTTATTTTCACCAAATAATCTATGTCCTGTTTCTAAAGCTTGTTTAATTTTTACATCTGGCTGTTGTTTGGAGACGGCAACTAAATTTGGTAAAGGTTTAGAAAAATAAAATGACTTATCATGATATTTTTTTATACTTTTCATTAACTCATTTCTCTTATGTAGAACATCGTTCATATATAATCTTTATAAAATTTGTTGCAAAAATACAACATTAAATAAAAAATGTGGTAATTTTGCAAATTTACCTATGGAATTATGATTTAATAATTAGTATATATATATCATTAATTTTCAAGGTGAAAATTATTTAACAGTAAATGGAAAGGATTACGTTATGCGTAAAATTTTACTATCATCAACTTCAATGGTTGCTGCTGCTACTATTGCTAGTTATGCTACAGCTGATGTGTCCGTTACTGGTGCTTTTGATTGGAAATACAGAAATATTTCATCAAATGTTGCTGCAAGTGATGGAACACAAATGGGTACTGATAATGAAGTTACTATTTCATTCTCAGAAAAAACTGATTCAGGTTTAACTGTATCTGGTAGATATGACCTTGATGCAGACAGTAACAACATTGATGAATCATCACTGTCTGTTTCAGGCGGTTTTGGTACGCTTGTTATGGGACTTGACGATGGTGTATCAGATACATTTGGAGTTCATGAGCAAGACGTTATTGCTGATGAAGTGCACTTAGGTAAATTCAGCGCAGCTGCTATTGCTGACGGTTCTGCAACAACTACAATTGGTATTGCAACAAATGCTGGTGAAGTTAACATTTCTGGAGACGACAACAAATTAGCTTATTATACACCAGTAATGAGTGGGTTTAGAGCTGGTTACAGTTTGTCTGATGCAGGTGTTGGTACAGCTGGAGACAATGTAACTGATCTTGGTTTCTCATATACAATGCCTTTAGAAGGTGGTTCTGTATTAATTGAATACAACAACGTCAGTAAAGATGGCGATGCTGATGATGAAGAATACAAAGCTACTAACTACGGTGTAACAGTAGCCATGGGTGCTATGACATTTATAGCATCAACTATGAATGCTGAGGAAGCAACTGTAGGTAGCAATATCTTGACTGAAGATATTGAAGCGACTGGTTTCGGTGTAAGCTATAATATGGGTGGCGGTTTAGTGCTTGCTGCATCAACAATGGAATCAGAGGATGCTGCTGACGTATCTAACGGAAACAAAGAGAAGTATTCTTCAACAATTGGCGAAGTTTCTTACTCAATTGCTCCAGGTTTAACAGCCAACTTAACATATAATGATTATGATTATAAAGTTGGTGGTGCAGGAACAACTGCAGATGCTGGAAAAATTACACAATTAACAATTGCTGCAAGTTTCTAAGCTTTTGCTAATTTATAATTTGAGGGGCAACAATAGTTGCCCCTTTTTTTGTTTTTAAAAAAAAAAAAATACACTATATTTAACCATTATGAAAACTATAATCTCAATATTTATACTTATTCTTTTAACTTCATGTTCTACAGATGAAAATTTAGCAGAAACTAAAAAGCCTGAACCTGGACTTTTTTCAAAAGATAGTTCAAAGGGAATCTCAATAACAGATTTTATCAACAGAGAAGAAAATGAAGGAAAAAGTTTTTATGTAAACTCTTTTCTATGGAGAGCCACTTTAGATGTGTTTTCCGTTGCGCCATTTCAATCAACAGATGCTTTTGGTGGTATAATAATAACAGAATGGTTTAAGAAAGACGATAATGAGATGAAATTAATTGGTCTTATAAAATCAAGAGATCTAAGATCTGAAGGTATCAATGTAAAAGTTTTTGTTAGAAATAAAAGTAATGAAATTTTAGAAGATACTAATCTCGCTAGAAATATTGAAAACTTAATTCTAACTAAAGCCAGAAGTATTAGAATTCAAAATAAGGTTAATTAATTTAGGCTTTAGAGTGATATCATACAATCCTTCAAAAATAGAAAAAAAATGGCAAAAGTATTGGGCAGAGAAAAATATTTTTGCTTCCGAAGTAGATAAGAAACAAAAAAAATTCTATGTACTAGAGATGTTTCCATATCCCTCTGGAGATATACACATGGGACATGTAAGAAATTACACTTTAGGTGATCTTGTGGCAAGATATAAAAGAGCTAATGGATATAATGTACTGCATCCAATGGGATGGGACTCATTTGGTTTGCCTGCAGAAAATGCTGCTATTGAAAATAATGTTGACCCAAAATATTGGACAGAAAAAAACATTAAAAACATGAAAAATCAATTAAAAAAAATGGGTTTGTCGTACGATTGGAAAAGAGAAATTTCCACTTGTGATGCAGATTATTACAAACACGAACAAAAAATTTTTATAGACTTTTATAAGAATGGATTAGCTTATCAAAAAGAAACTATTGTTAACTGGGACCCAGTAGAAGAAACAGTTCTTGCAAATGAGCAAGTTATTGATGGCAAAGGTTGGAGATCAGATGCAATAGTTGAGAAAAAAAGAATGAAAGGTTGGTTTCTAAAAATAACTGAATTTGCAGAAGATCTACTTAAAGACATTAATAATTTAAAAAACTGGCCTGAAAAAGTAAAATTGATGCAAAAAAACTGGATTGGTAAAAGTTTTGGTGCGCATATTGATTTTCACATAAAAGAAATTAATGATAAGATTACAGTTTTTTCTACAAGACCAGATACTTTATTTGGTGCTTCTTTTATTGCTATATCTCCACAACATAGATTAGTAGAAAAACTTAAAAATGATTATCCTGAAATAGAAAAAGCACTTACAAAATTAGAATTCAAAAATACTAATGAACAAAATTTAGATAGAATAGAAAAAATTGGCATTTTAACTCCACTTAAAGCATCCCATCCGTTTGAAAAAAATAAACTTATTTCTATATTTATTGCTAATTTTGTTTTAATTGATTACGGAACAGGAGCAGTATTTGGATGTCCTGCTCATGACCAAAGAGATTTTGATTTTGCTAAAAAATATAATCTTGAAATTATTGAAGTTGTTAGCAAAGAAAAAAATAAACGTATAAGAAATAATTTAACATGTGCTTATGCTGAAGATGGTTATTTAATAAATTCAGGTTTTCTTAATGGTCTTACAGTAAATGAGGCTAAAGAAGTTTCAATAAAAAAATTAGAAGAATTAAATTTAGGATCAAGAAGTATAAATTACAGATTAAAAGACTGGGGTGTGTCTAGACAAAGATATTGGGGTTGTCCAATCCCAATTATTTACTGCAAGGCATGTGGTATACAAACTGTACCAGAAAAAGATTTGCCGGTTAAACTTCCTGAAAAAGTTGATTTACAAAAGTCAGGAAATCCTCTATCGAAACAATCTGATTGGATTAATGTGAAATGTCCTAAATGTTCTGGCAATGCTAAAAGAGAAACTGACACTTTTGATACTTTTTTTGAATCAAGCTGGTATTTTGCGAGATTTACGGACCCCCAACATAATGATGCTATCAACAAAAAAAATGCTGATTATTGGTTGCCTGTTGACCAATATATTGGTGGGATAGAACATGCTGTTTTGCATCTTTTATACTCACGATTTTTTATAAAAGCTATGAATAAATTAAAGTTAATTAATCTTAATGAACCATTCACATCTCTCCAAACTCAAGGAATGATCTGTCACCAGACATATAAAAATAGTAATAATGAATGGCAATTTCCAAAAGATATAATAAAAGAAAATGACAAATTTTTTTCAATTAAAGATAAAAGTAAAGTTTATCCTGGAAGAATTGAAAAAATGAGTAAATCCAAAAAAAATGTTATTGATCCAACTACTATTATAGACAAGTTTGGATCCGACACTGCAAGGTTTTTTATTCTATCTGATTCTCCACCTCAAAGAGATATGGAGTGGACGGATGAAGGGGTTGAAGGAGCCTCAAGATTTTTAAAAAAAGTATGGCAATTAATAAATGCTGATAACTATGTAAATATTCCATATCAAAAAATAAGACATAGTGATCAAAGTGATTTTAATATATTATTATGCACTTATAAAACAATAAAATATGTCACTCAAGCTATTGATAACTTTCACTTTAATTTAGCCATTGCAAATATAAGAATTTTATTTAATGAATTAAATATGTATAAAGTTAGGACAAAAAATAATAGGATTATTAAAAAATATTGTATTTCAAATTTTCTTATTTTATTAAATCCAATATGTCCTCATATGTGCGAAGAATCTTGGGAAATACTAGGAAATCAACAATCAATATCCTTTTCACCTTGGCCTAAAGTTGACTTAGAATATTTCAACGAAAATCAAGTTATACTTCCAATTCAAATTAATGGAAAAAGAAGAAGCGAAGTTAAAATATCAAAATCCTTAAACAAAAAAGAGATTGAAAAATTGGTATTAAACCATCAAGCTATTACTAAATTTTTAGTTCAACCTCCAAAAAAAATTATTTATGTTCCAAATAAAATTATTAACATCGTCATATGAAAGTCTTTTTAAAAATTTTAATTTTATTATTATTTCTCGGATGCAGTAACGTATACAGTGTTAATAAAAATCCACCTTTTATAAATCTAATTGCACAACAAGATAAATACTCTCTTATATTAAAAAAATATTTCTATAAAAATTTTACAACTTATGATACGCAACTACCTACAATTACACTAGAAACAAATTTATTCTTTACTTCAAATAGCACACTTTCTAATGATGGTAATAAAAGTTTAACTATTATAAAAGGAACTCTTAAGTTTAAAATTTTTAATACCTTAAATTCAAAAATCATCCGTTCTGGTCAAATTTCAACCTCAATAAATACAGGTAGTGTCTCCTCTTTATATAGTGTTGACGAAAATAACAATTTTGCAAAGGAGAGAATTTCACAATATTTAGCTTCTAAATTATACCAAAAAACTTTATTAAGCTTTAGTCATAGTGAAAATTAATCCGCTAAATGACAGTTCGTTTTTAGACAAGATTAATGATAGTTTTAACATTTTTTATATTTTTGGAAATAATCTCGGTTTAATAGATATTTGTTATGCTAAAATAAAAAAAAAACTTGGGATAGATTTAACAAATCCTTTTAATTTTAATTATTTTGATGAAACTAAATTATTAAATAATACTGAATCATTTTTTGATGAATTAAATTCCATTTCTTTGTTTGGCGAAAAAAAAACCATTATAGTTGACCTAAGGCAAAGTGAGAAAAAAAACCATATAACTAAAATTTTTTCTGAATTAAATTTCAATAAAATAGAAAATGTACAAATTATAATAATAAGCTATTTATTTAAACAATCTGATATTTTTTCAAAAAAATTATTAAACAGTAAAAATGTTATTTGTTTTACTTGTTATGAAGAGAATGAAGATAATATAAAACAAAATTTAAAAAATGAATTGCTAAAAATAAATTTAAACTTAACTGAGTTACAAATTAATGAATTAACAAATAAAATCTCAAAAGATACTAAAATCATACAAAATACTTTTGAAAAAATCAGACTCCAAAATAGACATACTGATATAAAATTTGATCAATTAATTGCATTAATTGATGACAATAATGATAAAACCATTTTTGAAATGATTAATTCATTGATGTGTGGGCATTACTTCGAGTCTATAAACTTGTTGACAAACTTTGAGCGCCTTAATACTTCGAGTTCTTCTATAATATATTTAATAAAAAATAAATTCAAATTATTAAAAATATGTATAGATATGAAAAAAAATGGTTTTACAAAAAAGCAAATTGTTAATAACAAGTCTTTGAACATTTTTTATAAAGAACACTTGTTATTTTTTAAAATGTTAGATTTATGGACGTTAAGTAAAATTGATGAATGTTTATTTTATTTATTTAAAACAGAGCTTAATTGTAAATCGAAAAAAGACTTCGAATATATTTTCTTAAAGCAACTATTCTTATATATCTATTTCAAAACAAAAACTTAAAAACACCTCAAGCAATTTTGTTTGGATTTGGATTGGTTGCACTTGCGATTGCATCAATTCCTTATTCTACAATAATTGTTAAACCAGCATATGCATTAACTGGTTTAGAACTCAGACGAGCAATAGACCAAAAATGTTATGTTTTTGAAGAAACTAGTAAAGTTATGCATTATATTCATTTTCAAATTTTTAAAGTAAGAGTTTAAATTATTTAAGCTTATCCATAATAAAATCTAATTGATCTAAAGTTTTAAATTTAATTGTTAGCGACCCATTCTTTTTCTCTTTATTAAAATTAATTTTTGTTTTGAGACCTATTTTACTAGATAATTCATTCTCAATCTTTGAATATTGGTGAGTTTCAAGATTATTATCAAATTTTTTAACCTTATTTAAAGTTTTTTCAACTTCTCTAACTGATAAACCTTTTTTTATTATGTCTTTTGCTACTTGTAGCGAATTTTCACTATTTATAATTGCTCTTGCATGACCAACTGAGAGTTTTCCATCAACAATATAAGATTTGATCTCATCTGGCAATGTAAGCAATCTTAAGAAATTAGTTATATAAGGTCTGGACTTTCTAAACATTTTAGCAACTTTTTCTTGTGTATAATTATGTTCATCTATTAAATCCTTGTAACCTTTTGCCTCCTCTAAAGGATTTAAGTCTGATCTCTCTAAATTTTCTAATAAAGATATTTCAACGATTTTATCTGATGATAAGTCATCTCTTAATATGATTGGAACTTCATGTATTTTAGCTAATTGCGCAGCTCTCCAACGACGTTCGCCAGCTACAATTTTGTATTTACCTTTATTTTCTTGATCTGAAACTACGACTATGGGTTGAAATATACCATTATTTTTAATCGATTGTGAAAGACTATGTAATTCATTTTCATCAAAGTTTTTACGAACCTGCCATGAACCTGCTGACAAATAATCAATTGGTATAATAATTAAATCGTTTTTCGAATTTTTATTAGTTAAATTGTCAATATCTAAATTTTCTCCTAATAAGCTTGATAATCCCCTTCCTAATGGTTTATTTTTAATAACTTTAGGCATTAAGTTTTTTCTCCTGATTTATTATTTCGGCTGCAAGTGATGCGTAAGCTTGGGAACCTGAACTTGAAATATCATACATTAAAATTGGTAAACCATGACTAGGCGCTTCAGAAATTTTTACATTTCTTGGAATAATAGTTTTATAAACTTTTTCTTTAAAAAAATCTTTTACATCATGTGCAACCAATTCAGATATCTTATTTCTTTTATCATACATTGTTAAGACTATACCCTGCAAATTTAACGATTTATTATAATTATTTTTAATTTGATTAACTGTCTCCATTAGTTGTGTTAAACCTTCTAAAGCATAAAACTCAACCTGCATAGGTACTAATAAATTCTTGCATGCCACTAGTGCATTAAGAGTTAAAAGACCTAAAGATGGAGGGCAATCAATTAAAATATAATCAAAATATGTATTTAATTTTTCAATTTCTTTTTTTAATCTTTGTTCTCTTTTCTCTAAATTGACAAATTCCTGTTCTACAACAGCTAAATCCATAGAAGTAGGAATTATGAATAAATTTGGAATTTGAGTTTTAGTTATAGCTTTGTTAATCGATATATCACCTCTAATTAAATCATAAAAATTATTTATTAGAACTGTTTTATTTAGGCCCAAACCGGTGCTTGCATTTCCTTGAGGATCTGAATCAATAATTAAAACTCTTTTATTGCAAGCAGCCATCGCTGTAGCAAGGTTAATTACAGTTGTTGTCTTTCCAACTCCACCTTTTTGATTAGCTACTGCCATAATATTAGTATTAATTAATGTCATAGAATATGTCTATTATACAATAAAATTTTACTTTCTGCACTTGTAATAGATTGGAAAATTTGAAATCTGATGTTTAAATTTTTAGGGATATCATTTAATTCATTTTTAAAAGTTTTTCCTTTTAAAAACAATAAGTTAGGCATATTTATTAGTGCTTCTTCCTTCGATTTTATGTTTTTAGATTTAAGCATATGATTAATTGAGAACAACAATAAATTTTTTGTGGATGTTAAGGCCCTTGACATAATTAAGGATGGATTTAAAAACTCTAAATTTTCAATTCTTGAATTAACTATTTTAAAATTACTACTTGTCTCTCTTTTTAATGTTGATAAAAAATTACATTTTTTTTTGCTTGATTCTACTAAAAAAATTTTAGAGACACCTAGGATTGACAGTACAGCTCCAGGAAAACCAGCGCCAGAACCGAAATCGAGAATATTTCCATTGAAATTTTTACAGAAAAAATATAATTGTGCAGAATCTAAGAAATGTCTTGTTTCTGCATTTTGCATAGAATTATTGCTTACTAAATTCATTTTTTTTTGCCAAAAACTTAACAGCTCAAAATATATCGCCAGCTTTTCTAATGTTTCATGTGAAACATTAATATGTTTTTTTAGTGTAGAAAACTTTTCTACCATCAAGCTAATTGAGCTTTTTTATTTTTAATATGATAAAGTAACAAAAAAATAGCAGATGATGTGAAGCCTGGTAATAATGAAGCTTGCCTTATTGTCTCAGGCTTGTGTTTATTTAAGATATCTATAGATTCATTCGACAATCCTTTAATTTTTTTAAAGTTTATATCTTTAGGTATCATTGTCTGTTGCTCTAATTCAAACTGTTTAATATCATTAATTTGACGTTTTATATAAATATCATACTTAATATCTACCTCAATTTGATTTATGCAATCGATTGAATATTTTTTTGTTCTCTCGAAGTTTTCAATTATTTTTTCTAATGAAACTTTATTTCCAGTAACTAAATTATGAACTGAAGGAATATTTCCATTTTTTAAGGAATTTACACCAATTTTTTTTAATTGTTTCTTATTTAATTTCAAATTGATTACATATTGTTTTAAATTTTTCAAAGATTCTTTTTTATCTAACCAAACTTTTTTTCTTCTATTGCCAACTATTCCGAATTTAATTCCTTTATCAGTTAATCTTTGATCAGCGTTATCAGATCTTAACAATAATCTATATTCCGCTCTTGAAGTAAACATTCTATAAGGCTCAGGTGCACCTCGTGTAACTAGATCATCTATCATGACACCAATATAGCTTTCTGTTCTACTTAATATAAATTTTGAATTGAGTTTTTTAGCGTTTAAAGCACTATTCACTCCAGCAACTAAACCTTGTGCAGCTGCTTCTTCATAACCTGTTGTTCCATTAATTTGTCCTGCAAAAAATAAATTTTTAACCATCTTTGATTCTAAAGTATATTTTAGACATCGCGGGTCTATATAATCGTATTCCACAGCATAACCATACTCTTGTATTTCGGCATTTTCTAATCCTGGGATAGTTTTTATAAACTTTTCTTGAATATTTTTTGGTAAACTAGTTGATATTCCATTCGGATATATTAAGTTACTGTTCAATCCTTCTGGTTCTAAAAAAACTTGATGTGAAGTTTTGTCCTTAAATTTATTAACTTTATCCTCTATACTTGGGCAGTATCTGGGTCCATAACCTTCTATAGAGCCTGAAAAAACTGGAGATTTTTTTAAATTTTCTTCAATAATGTCATGTGTTTTACAAGTCGTTCTTGTTATCCCACATTTTATTTGAGGAACTTCTATTTTAGAAGTTAAATATGAGAATGGAACAGGGTTTTCATCGGCTGATTGTAATTCTATTAAATTCCAATTAATTGTATTTTTTACTATTCTTGGAGGTGTACCTGTTTTCAGGCGGCCTACTGGAAAACCAAGATTTCGTATTTTTTTTGAAAGTTTAGATGATGACTCATCACCAATTCGTCCTGCCTCAAAGGTTTCGTTACCAACAAATATTTTTCCGCCCAGAAATGTGCCTGTTGTAATAACTAGAGAACTACAAAATATTTTCTTATTATCGTCTAATGCGACACCCTTAACTTCGTGATTATTAATTATTAAATCATCAACATATCCTTCAATAACTTTAACTTTTTGCTGTAATAATAATATATTTTGAACACTTTTCTTGTATAAACTTCGATCAGCTTGAGATCTAGGCCCATGTACCGCAGGACCTTTTGACTTATTTAACATTCTGAATTGAATTCCTGAATGATCTATCGCTCTACCCATAACTCCGTCTAATGCATCAATTTCTCTTACTAAATGTCCTTTTCCAAGACCTCCTATAGCGGGATTGCAAGACATTTCACCAATTTGATCTTTTTTTAGTGTAATCAATAATACTTCACAACCAAATCTAGCTATAGCACTTGCTGCTTCTATGCCTGAATGACCTCCACCTACAACTATTACATCAACTCTATTTTCCATTTATTTGCCAATACAAAAACTACTAAATATTTTATCTAAAATTTCTTCATTATCTATTATGGAAGTTATATTACTAATATGATTAGAAGCAAGCCTTAATTCTTCGGCTATTAATTCTGTTTCTTCCACAATTGATAAATTTTTTATTCTATTTAATGCATTTAATGCTTTCTTTGATTGTAAAATTTGTCTTTCGGATGTTATTAAAGATGACTCTTTAGGTTCTAAACTCGATAAAAAAGAATATATCTTTTCTAACAGCATATTAATACCAAAATTTGTCTTTGAAGAAATTTCTATGTGTGAATATTTATCTTTTGTTTTATTCAAATCAGCCTTGGTTTTAACATTAATGACTTTAACATTACTATTAATTAAAAAGTTTTGTTCTAATGCACTCTGATTAAATTTGCCTTTATCACATAAATTTAAAATTAAATTGCTCTTTTTCATAATATCCAATGCTAATTCAATACCTTTTCTTTCCACTACATTTTTTGTTTTTCTAATCCCAGCTGTATCATATAAAATTATAGGTAATCCCTTTAAATCTATTTTTTGTTGAATAATGTCCCTTGTTGTTCCAGGTATTTCACTTACAATAGAAGTATTTAATTTTGTCAAAGTATTAATTAAGCTACTTTTCCCTACATTTGGTTTGCCTATTATTGCAACGGCAAAACCATCTTTTATAAAGGAAGAAAGTTTTGCTGTTTTTATTGAGTTTTTAATTTTGATTCTAACTTCTTTTAATTTATTAAAAAAAAGGTTACATAATTCTTCTGGAATATCTTCATCAGAAAAATCAATTAGAGACTCAATTAATGAAGACATATAAACGATATCTTTTCTCCAATCGTTAACAACTTTGCTTAATGACCCCTCTAATTGTGACTGAGCTATAGAGAGTTGTTTTTCAGTTTGCGAATTGATAATATCGTTTATACTTTCTGCTTGAATCAGGTCAATATTTCCATTTATTGTTGCTCTTTTTGTAAATTCTCCTGGTTCTGCTAATCTAAATCCTTTAAGTGCTAACAAAACTTTATAAATCAATTTTTCTATTATAATACTTCCATGTATATAAATTTCGTATGTATCCTCACCTGTAAAGCTTCGACTTTTTGGAAGCCAAATAACTGGCGCATAGTCTATTATATTTTTTTTATAGATTAATTTTCTCAATACAAATTCACGTGGTCTTGATTTTTTAAAATTAAATATAAGCGGAATTTTTTTTGCTTTTTCTCCGCTGATTCTTATTATTTTGATCGCAGATTTGAACTGTGATGATGAAGCAAAAATAGTGTCATTATTTTTTGGTTTCACGTGAAACTATACTATTTATTCATAGCTCTAAAGAAATCTTCGTTTGATTTACTTTGTTTCAATTTATCCACTAAAAACTCCATAGCATCAACAGGGCCCATTTGCATCAATATTCTTCTTAATACCCACATTTTTGAAAGCGTATCTTTTTGAACTAACAATTCCTCTTTTCTAGTCCCGGATTTAGTTACATCAATAGAAGGAAAAACTCTTTTATCAGACAATTTTCTATCTAAAATTACTTCACTATTTCCTGTGCCTTTAAATTCTTCAAAAATCACTTCATCCATACGTGACCCTGTTTCAACCAGCGCTGTAGCTATAATGGACAATGAGCCGCCTTCTTCAATGTTCCTAGCAGCTCCAAAAAATCTTTTCGGTCTTTGTAATGCGTTTGCGTCTACCCCTCCGGTTAGCACTTTTCCACTTGATGGTATAACAGTATTGTAAGCCCTAGCAAGTCTCGTTATAGAATCGAGCAATATTACAACATCTCTTTTATGCTCAACTAATCTTTTTGCTTTTTCAATGACCATGTCAGTAACTTGTACATGCCTTGTTGCTGGCTCATCAAAAGTAGAACTAATAACTTCTCCTTTTACTGATCTTTGCATGTCTGTCACTTCTTCAGGTCTTTCATCGATTAATAAAACTAAGAGGTATACCTCTGGATGATTTGTTGTTATTGCTTTTGCAATTGACTGAAGCATCATAGTCTTTCCCGTTCTCGGTGGTGCAACTATTAAACTCCTTTGCCCTTTTCCTACAGGTGATATCAGATCAATGATTCTGGGCGTATAATCCTTATTTTCTGGATTAAAGTCAGTTTCAAAACTGATCTTTTCATTAGGATATAGAGGTGTTAAGTTGTCAAAGTTTATTCTTTGCCTTATATTATCTGGTTTTTCAAAATTAATCGACTCAATCTTTAATAGCGCGAAATATCTTTCTCCATCTTTCGGTGACCTGATTTCTCCTTCAACTGTATCCCCTGTTCTCAAACCAAATTTTTTGATTTGACTTGGTGATACGTAAATATCATCTGGACCTGCAAGATAGTTTGAATCAACCGATCTTAAAAAACCAAAACCGTCAGCCAAAACTTCAAGCACTCCCTCACCATATATCGATACATCGTTATCAGCTAGTTTTTTTAAACAAGCAAACATCATGTCTTGTTTTCTTAGATTACTTGCATTTTCAACATCCAGACTTTCAGCATAAGATAATAGGTCTGATGGATTTTTTGATTTTAATTCATTTAAATGCATAATGTTTGATTGTGATAATTTGAGAGACTTCTTTTTAACCTATATTAGGTTTCAGTACAACAAGTAAAATGATAATAATCATAAAAATAGTAGGTATTTCGTTAAGAAACTTAAAAAAGACACTTGATTTTCTGTTTTTTCTTTTTTTAAAAGTCAAATATATGAGAACTAAATAAATTTGATATACAACTAAAATTAAGACAAATAAAATTTTAATTCTAAAATAGTTTTCATAAAGTAAGTCATTTTGATAGTAAAGTAGAATTGTTCCGAGAGAAAGTGTCAGTATCATTGCTGGTATAGCTATAATTTTTATTAATCTTGTTTCCATTAACAAAAACAAATTATAAGACGAACTGACTTTCGAAACAGACGTGTGGTATACAAAAAGTCTTGGTAAATATAATAGAGAGACCATCCAAGCAATAAGAAAAATTAAATGAAATGATTTAATATATAGATATAACATCTACGAGTAGTTATCTATAAGTTTAATAATGTATTGAACATTTTTTATTTGTGCGTCAGGGGTTAAACCATGACCCACATTAAAAATATGACACTTGTCTTTTGTAAGATTTAAAATTCTATAAACTTCATCCTTAATAACAGATAGATTACTACAACAAAGTAACACTGGATCTAAGTTACCCTGTGACACAACATTTTTATTTATATTTTTTAATGCCCAATTTAAGTTAGTCTTCCAGTCAATTGAAACTATATCTACAGAACTTTCATAGCTATATTGAATTAGCATCTCCCCTGATTTAAAAGGCAACCCGATAATAGGACATTTCACGTTTTTCTCTCTTAAACGATCAACGATTAATTTTGTAGGCTCTATTCCAAAGTTAACCCAATACTTATCAGGTATCATATTTGACCATGAATCAAAAATCATTAAAACTGTTGCACCTGCTAAGTATTGATATTCGAGAAGTTCCACACAATGATTAGTTAACTTGTTAATCAATTTAAAATAGGTTTTTTCATTGTTCCATAAAAACTTTCTTGTTTTAGTATAATCTTTAGAACTCGCACCTTCAATCATATAGCAAGCGAGAGTCCATGGTGCACCACAAAAACCTATTAGTTCTTTCAATGGCGATATTTTTTTCTTTATTTTGTAGATTGCTTTTTTTATAGGTAATAATGTATCTAAACTTAATTTTCTTTTAAAAAATTCTTCATTTATTTCAATCTCTTCAAGTGATGGTCCAAGATTTTTCTTAAACGTCACTTTTTGTCCTAAACAATGAGGTAATAATAATATATCAGAAAATAAAATAGCTGCATCGATCTTGTAAAATTTTAACGGTAAAAGCGTTGCATCAACTATTGAAGTCTCGTCAAGGCAAAAATCGAGAAAATTCTCATGGCGATTTCGTATTTCATGATATTCAGGTATATGTCTGCCTGCTTGTCTCAAAAACCATTTAGGTTTAATTTGATTATTTCTTAATTTAACCAGTTTACTAATCATTATTATTTATAATAGATAAAGTTTTTGTTGTTGTACTCTTTTTTTTGTTCATAAAAATTTATAAAACTTTATAAACAAATAAAGATTTCTTAAATGATTGTTTTTAATAAATAAAATTAAATATCCTATTGTTGTGAACAAATTATACACAAAAAAAAAATTTCATTTATTGTTAATAAAAAATAAATAAGTAAAAATAGTTTAATTATTCACAATCAAATATGTATAAAATCGGGATAACAGGATCAATTGGTACAGGTAAAACAACAATAGCAAATATGTTTGCTGTATTTAATATACCGGTATTTAATGCAGATAAAGAAATAAAAAAAATACTACAGAAGAAAAAAATAAAAAGAAAAATAAAAGAAGAGTGGCCCTCAATAATAGAGAGGAATAAAATAAACAAGACACGATTAAAAACAATAATATTTTCCAGTTTAAATGAAAAAGAAAAATTGGAAAAAATATTATATCCTTACTTAAAAGTTGAAAAGAGTCATTTTGAAAAGATTTATTCAAAAAAGAAAATATTAATTTATGATGTCCCATTAATTTATGAAACAAAATCAGAAAGTGAATACGATTTTATTTTGTTAACAAATTGTGATGCAAAGTTGCAGGAAAAAAGAGTTTTAAATAGGGATAAAATATCAAAATGTCTATATAAGAAGATAATTAAGTCACAGTTAAGTTTTAATGAGAAAAGAAAATTTAAGCCTTTTATAATAAACACAAATAATTCAAGATTAATAATTTTTCTTAATATAATATATCTATTATTTAAAATAATGACCAGGTTGAAAGTAAGAAATGCAAAATGAAAGAATATTAATCCTCGACACAGAAACAACAGGCCTCAATTTTGAAAGTGATAAGATCATAGAAATTGGTATAGTGGAATTGAAAGATAATGTGTTAACGCAAAACTGTTTTCATGAATACATTAATCCAGAAAAAGAAATAAGCATATCCGCACAAAAAATTCATGGGATATCAAATCAATTTCTGACAGACAAGCCAAAATTTAGTCAAATAGCGCAAAAGTTTTTAGACTTTATTAAAGATGATATAATTGTAATTCACAATTCTGAATTCGATACAAGTTTTATAAACAAAGAATTGCAGAACTGTGGTTTCAACATTCTTGAAAATTTTATAATTGATACAGTTAAAATAGCTAGAAAAGAATTTCCTGGACAAACAGTGAATTTAGATTCATTATGCAGAAAACTTACTATTATTAATACTAGACAAGATTACCATGGAGCGTTATTAGACGCTACTTTATTAGCTAAAGTCTATCTAAGATTAACAACGGGAAAGCAAGAAAATTTAAATTTAATAGATCTAAAAACCGTCAAATTAGATAGTAATACAGATAGCTCAACACTTAAAGACGAATTTTTAAAACCTAGGGATTGGCTAATGAGAATCGCGGATCATGAAATAAAAGAACATAATAACTTTATAAAAGAAATGAAAAATTCAATTTGGAAAAATAAATAAATTATTTCTTAAAAACATTTTCAAACTTAATAGGTTGCATTATAAATGGTTTGAAGCCGCCTTCAATAGTAATGCTGGTTATGATACTTCTAGCAAACGGAAAAAGGAAATAACTTCCAGAAATAATTAAATTTTTTTTATCTTCATCATTTTCTAAGTCAGCTTTAATTAATCCGGCATATTGGAGTTCTATTATAAATAAAGTATTGCTATCGACGGTAGCAGTACACTTTATTCTTAAATTAACTTCGTGATTATTATTTTTTAAATCTAAATATGTAGTGTTTACATCCAGATTAACTTTTGGATTTTTATTTTGTGGAGGAAAATTTGGGGCCATGGGATTTTCAAAAGATAAATCCTTTATATATTGTCCCACAAAGCTTATATCATTTTTTTTCATAATTTATTTTACTATGGTGATTGAACATTATTTGAATATACATATATAAATTGATAAATATCAATTAATAATTTAAAATCACAACAGGTTTTACTATGCAACTTTCATTACCATTTATAGACATTATAATATTTGCAGTAATAGCAATATTTTTAGTGTACAGACTCAAAAGTATTCTAGGACAAAATTCTGAGAGTAATGAACAGAATACAAAAGTTGATATTAAAAAAAAGAATTATACAAATGTAGTTAAGTTAAACAGTAAGAAGCCAGATATTAGTCAAATAGATATTAAAAATAAAATCCATAAAGTTGATCCATCATTTAATGAAAGTGATTTTTTAAAGGGTGCTCAAAACTTCTTTAATATGGTTATAGATTGTTTCGTTAAAGGTAATTTAGAAAATATAGTGAATTATATAGATGAAAAATTAATTAAAAATTTTCAAACAGTTATTGATGAACGTCTCGAAGAAGAAGAAACTTTAAGAATAGATATTAAAGAAATGAAATCTATCCAGCTCCAAGATGTAAAAATTGAAAAAAATAATGTAAGAATTTCTGTGCTTTTTGAAACTGAACAAATTAAAGTCCTTACAGATAAAAAAGGGGAAATTATAGATGGTGATCAAAACAAAAGCATTTTAGTTAAGGATTTGTGGACATTCGAAAGAAAAATTCAAACAAAAGATCTGAATTGGAAGCTAGTTGAAACTAGTGATGCATAAAATAACAGATAAAGATAAAAAAATATGGAACTATTATATTTCAAATTTAAATTCAATTAAAAAAACTGACAATAGAAAAAAATTATATTCAGTTAAGAAACCAATAAATACTAAATATTTAAAACCAAATACTAACTTTTCATTAGATAGCAAAACAAAAAAACAAATTAACAGTAAAAAATTTGTATTTGATGCTATAATAGATTTACATGGAAAAACAGAGGTTCAGGCATACGAAACTATTAAAGAATTTATATCAAATAGTTATGTAAATAACCTTAAAAACATTATTATTATCACTGGAAAGGGAATAAATTGCCAAGGTAAATTAAAACTAAAGACACCGTCGTGGCTTAAAAGCAAAGAGTTATCAAAATTTATTGTTGGTTTTGAAACTTTACCACATAATAAAGGAGGAGAGGGCGCCTTATTCGTTAAATTAAAAAACATAAATAAATACAAATAAAAAAGATGAAGAAAGAAAGAATATCTGAAAATTTTAGAAAAACATCAGAGACAGAAATATATTGTAAGGTAAATATAGATGGTAAAGGTTTGAGTAAAATTGAAACACCAATCCCTTTTATAAATCATATGTTACAACAAATCTCTAAGCATAGTTTTATTGATTTAGACGTAAAATGTTCAGGAGATGTAGAAATAGATGCTCATCACACAATTGAAGATTTAGGTTGGTGTATTGGAGAAGCTGTAAATGATGCACTGTTGAATAAAGCAGGAATATATCGTTTTTCATCATTATCCTTACCAATGGACGAAACATTAACAAGCTGTTCTCTTGACGTTTCAGGAAGACCTTGGTTAGAGTGGAGAGTAATTTTACCAAATGAAAAGATTGGTGGGGTTGATTCTGAAGTTTATCAAGAATTTTTTCGTGCCTTTGCTCAGTCAGCTAAAATGACTATTCATATTGAAAATAATTATGGTCGCAACGCTCATCACATTATAGAGTCTTGTTTTAAAGTATTAGCAGTATGTTTAAGGAATAGTTTTACTGTGATGAAAAAAAATAAAGATATTATTCCCTCTACCAAAGGAGTTATTTAAAAAATAATTCAATGATTGTACTTATTCTCGATTATGGTTCAGGTAATATTAAATCTGTATATACTTCTATTAAAAAAATACTTTACAGTTTTAATAAGCCTTTTGAAGTAAAAGTAAGTAGCAAGTTATCAGAAATTAGAAAAGCTGATAAAATAATTCTACCTGGAGTTGGTTCATTCGACAAATGCATGAATAGAATAAAAAAAATAATTGATTTAGTTGAAACTTTAGAGGATCAAGTAATTATAAAAAAAAAACCATTTTTAGGTGTATGCGTTGGCATGCAAATATTAGCGGATTATGGTTTTGAAAATAAGAAAACTAAGGGATTATCGTGGATAAATGGGAATGTAAAACCGTTAAAAAACTTTATAAACTATTCACAAAAATTAAAAATTCCTCATATGGGTTGGAATAATCTAAGCTTTAGTCAAAATAATAATTTAACTAATGATATAACTGATGACGATCAATTTTATTTTGTACATTCATATTTTTTTGATATAAAACACAAACAAAATATTATTTGTAATACTAAATACGGAGTAGATATACCTGCGATAATTAATCGAGATAATATTTTTGGTTTTCAATTTCATCCTGAAAAAAGTGGAAAATCAGGATTTAAAATTTTAAATAATTGGTTAAAAATAAGTTAATGAATGATTTTGAACTAAAATTACCAAAACCTAAGATAGAAGCAAAGTATATTTCTAGTCTTAATAATACAGATATTGAGGAATTATGTGATGCTACAGAAGACGCTATACTGGTAGATGGAGGTTTCGGATGGATAAATCCTCCTCAAAGAAAAAAATTAGTAGATTATTGGAAAGGAGTTTTGCTAGTACCTGAAAGATTATTGATAGTTGGAAAAATTGATAATGTTATCTGTGGCTCTATTCAACTTATTAAACCTGCACGAAGTAATGAAGCTCAATCTCATTTATGTAATTTAACTACATTTTTCATAGCTTCCTGGGCAAGGGGTTACGGATTGGCAAGAATGTTAATCCAAGAAGCTGAAAAGGAAGCAGAAAAAAATAAATTTACTGTGATTACGTTAGAAGTTAGAGAAACTCAAAAAAGAGCTATTCAAATATATAATCAAGCTGGTTTTAAAAAAAGTGGTGAAAACCCAAAGTCAGTTATGATTAAGAATAAATATTATTCTGGCTATTATTTTTATAAAGATTTAATTAAAAATGACTAATTTTCAAATATATCCAGCTGTGGATTTAAAAAATGGCAATTGCGTAAGATTAGTTCATGGAAAAGAAAATAGAATGACTATCTATGAAGATAATCCTATTAAGCAAGTAAAATTTTTTTTAGATAATAATTTTAAATGGGTTCATATAGTTGATTTAAATGCTGCCTTTGGAAAATATGATAACAAAGAAATTATTCTGCAAATTCTAAAAAAATTTAAGAACGATATCAAAATTCAATTAGGTGGGGGGATTAGATCGATTGAAGATATAAAGTTTTGGATTGAAGAAGGTGTGTCAAGAATAGTTTTAGGAACGTTTGCATTTAAAAATCCAGATTTAATTAATAATTTAAATGATTTTTTTAGTAAAAAATTAGCTTTAGGGTTAGATATAAAAAATAAGAAAATTGCTATAAATGGATGGACTAAATTATTAGAGATTGATCCAGTTAAATACGTTAGTCAAATAGACAACAAATATTTTGATAGAGTAATATATACTGATATTTCCAAAGATGGGACTATGTCAGGGGTTAATTTACGTCAAACTAGAAAATTTGCAAAATCAATTAAAATTCCAGTTATAGCTTCAGGTGGAATCTCAAATATAGACAACGTGAAAGCTTTATATGATCAAAGAGATATTGGTATAACTGGAGTAATTATTGGAAAAGCAATATATGAAAAAAAATTCAATTTAAAGAATCTGACAATGTTAACAGGAGACTAGAGATGTTGTCAAAACGAGTAATACCTTGTCTTGATGTTCATGATGGAAGAACAGTTAAAGGTATAAATTTTGTAGATCTTATTGATGCTGGTGACCCAGTAGAGCAAGCTAAATTATATAATGATCTTGGCGCAGACGAAATTTGCTTTTTAGACATATCTGCTACTAATGAAGGTAGAAAAACCCTTTTTAACATTGTTAGTAAGGTTGCTGAAAGTTGTTTCATTCCATTAACAGTCGGCGGCGGCATAAAAGAGAACTCAGATATTAACAACTTATTAAAATCTGGAGCGGATAAAGTTTCCATCAATTCTGCTGCAGTTCATAAACCTAATTTAATTAATCAAGCCTCTGATAGTTTTGGTTGCCAATGTATTGTATTAGCAATTGATGCCTACAAGGATCATAATAATGTTAAATCTGGATATAGCGTGTCAACTCATGGCGGAAAAAAAAAGACAGAAATAGATGCTTTGGAATGGGCTATTCAGGGAGAAAAAAATGGAGCTGGTGAAATTTTATTAACCTCCATGAATGCTGATGGAACAAAGCTTGGTTACGATATTGAGTTAACTAGTAAAATCTCAAATGAAGTAAATATACCTGTAATTGCCTCTGGCGGTGCAGGGAAACCGTTTGATATGGTTAATGTTTTAAAGAAGGGAGAGGCTTCAGCAGTTTTAGCTGCATCAATTTTTCATTTTGGGTTTTATTCTATTGAAAATGTTAAAAAAGAGATGTTAAAATATAATATTCCCGTAAGAAAAACATGGTAAGAATTTGACTGATTATAACTTAGAAAAATTATATATCGATTTATTAAAGAAAAAAAAATTTGATAAAAGTTCATATACATCTTCTCTTTTAGCGGAAAAAAATTTTCTAGCAAAAAAAATTGGTGAAGAATCAATTGAAGTGATATTAGAATATCTTGATAATAATAAAAAAAATATTGTTAAAGAATCTGCAGATTTATTATATCATATAAGTGTGATGTGGATATCTGCTAATGTTAAGCCAAGTGATGTTTGGGATGAACTACAAAAACGTAAAGGCATCTCAGGTTTTGATGAGAAAAATAACAGATTAAGTTAATGGTTTATGACGATAATAATGTATTTGCTAATATAATTAATAAAAAGCTATCAACTGAATTTATTATGGAGACTGAATATACTTTGGCCTTTAATGATATTGCTCCACAAGCCCCAATACATATTCTAATTATACCCAAAGGTAAATATATAAAATATGATGACTTTATTGACAAAGCCTCTAAAGAAGAGATACATGATTTTTTTACTCTGATAAAACAATTAATAAAAAAAAATAATCTTCAAGACACAGGATATAGATTGATTTCTAATGCAGGCATAAATGGGAATCAAGAGGTTCCACATCTACATTTTCATTTGTTAGCAGGGAAAAACTTAGGAAAAATGTGAACAATTTTAAGTTTAATATTAAAGCTTTTTTAATACTTTATCCCAAAAGATTTTTTCAATTTTAGTTTTATTTAATCGATTTATTTCTCTTATCCCGGTTGGTGAGGTAACATTGATTTCAGTCAAATAATTACCTATTACATCTATTCCTACAAAAAATAATCCTTTTGATTTTAGATGAGGAGAAATCGTCTCGCATATTAATTTGTCATTTTTGTTCAATGAAGTTTTAATTGGTTTTCCTCCAACATGCATGTTTGATCTATTTTCATTTTTCGCAGGTATTCTATTAATTGCACCTACAACTTCTCCATCTATCAGTATTATTCTCTTATCACCGTTTTTAACTTCAGGGATATAACTTTGTATAATAAATTGTTCTTTGTTTGACTTTAAAAAATTTTCTAATATTACATTAAAATTTGAATCATTATCTTTTACATAAAACACACCTTCACCACCATTTCCATAAAGGGGTTTTATAATAATGTTTTTATTCTTTTCCTTAAACTTCATGATCTCATTTGATGCTCTTGTAATTAGTGTCTTTGGCATAAATTTGGAAAACTCAGTGACAAAAATTTTTTCAGGAGAGTTTCTTACATGAAATGGATTATTTAAAATTAAGGTTTCAGATGAAATTTTATCCAAAATATGAGTCGCCGTTATATATGACATATCAAATGGTGGATCTTGTCTCATTAAAATTACGTCGAATGATGATAATTTTACAACTTTTGTTTTGCCATAAGAAAATATTTCCTTTCCATTCTTTAATGCAAGTCTTAATATTTTAACATTCGCATAAACAAAATTGTTTTCATAAATTAAATCACTAGGTGTATAAAAAAATACTTCAAAGCCTCTTTTTATTGCTTCATGTCCAAGTATAAAAGTTGTATCACCTTTTAAATCAAGTTTTTCTAGAGGATCCATTTGAATTGCGATCTTAAGTTTTTGTTTCATTTCTTATCTTTATTTACTTTAACAAAATTTTGGACCCTTTTATAAATCTATCATTTCATGTAATTTGAGTGACAATAGCTATTTCTTCCTCTTATCTTTATTTACTTTAACAAAATTTTGGACCTCTTTAATAAATCTAGCATTTCGTGCAATTTGAGTGACAATAGCTATTTCTTCTTCGCTAGACGCAATTCCACTAATATAAGCAATGTTGTTTACAACATTGACTGAAAAATTTAAGCTATTAAGTTTTTTTGACGACATTAACCTAGCTTTTATTTCACCTAAAGATGCTAAGTCTTGAGCAATATTTTTAATATTATTTGTTTCAGAAATTTGAACTTTGTTATTAACTTCATTTACACCTTTAACTTCCCAAATAACTCTAGTTAGTTCTATTTTTGTCTCAATATTTTTTACTTTTCCTGTGATTAATATTGAACCATCATCAACACTAATGGAAATTTCTTCAGCAACAGAAGGGTTCCAATCATAGATAGCATTTCGCAACTTGATATAAATTACTTTATCATTAATCGAAGTACCTAGACCTTTTTCCTGAGCAGAAGAGCTAAATGCAATTGCCCCAACTCCACCTATTAGAGGAGCGGCACATGATTGTAAACTTATGACAATTATCAATAAAAAAAGCAGGCGCATAACATATTTACTTTGATTTGTTTTTTATAATATTATTGTAAATAATTTTTTTTGGTAATCCAGTTTTATTTGAAATATATAACGCTAATTCTTTGGTTGATAATTTTGAACAACTTTGTTTGATTAAATCTGAAATCATTTCTTTAGTATAATTAATTTGATTCTTGTTTGATATGGCTAGAACTATTTCACCTTTTAACTTTGTTTTTTGAATTATCTGGTCATATACTTCAAGAGCTCTACCAGTTATAAGATCTTCATTAAGTTTGGTTAATTCTCTCAAAACTGAAATTAATGAATTACTATTAATTTTAATAATTAATTTTAAGGTTTCCGCTAATCTATTTGGACTTTCATACCAAATTGAAGTAAATTTAGAATTTAAGGCGTTTTCAAGTTGTTTCTCTTTCTTAATTTTACCTTTTTCTAAAAAACCTCCAAAAAAAAATTTATCACACGGTAATCCAGATAAAACCAAAGAAGAGGTTAGAGATGAAGGTCCAGGTACATGCGTAATTTTGATTGTGTTTTTTACACATTCTTTAACTAATTTAAAACCAGGGTCTGATATAAGAGGTGTCCCTGCATCACAAACTAATCCAAATTTTTTGTTAGAATGCTTAATTTTGTTTACTATTAATTGTCGATGTTTTTGATTACTTTGATCGTTATATATTAATAACTTTGGAGATTTTATGTCATAGTTATTTAATAACTTTCTTGTTACTCTTGTATCTTCACAAAATATAATATCCAAAGATGATAAAATTTTTAATGCTCTTAGGGAAATGTCACCTAAATTACCAATTGGTGTTGCAATTATATAAAGAATATTACTCTCTACTTTAATTTTATTTAATGTTTTTGAAATTTGCTCCACTTTATATTATCTTTTTAATTAAACTAACTATTTGAGTGATGTGACATTTATTAATATTAAAATTCTAATTTTTATTTTCTTACTATTATCTGCTTGTTATACTAACACGCAAAATAAATATTCTCATAATAGTAATTCTACACAAATCAAAATTAATGATTTTAAGTCTAACAAAAATAAAATTGATAAGGAAAAATTAGAAAGTTTGGATGAACCTTTAAATTCTAATAACAGTATTGTTTTTGAATTTAGAAAAGAGAGATATCTCGAGGGAATGCAAAATAAAGAAGTTAACAACAAAATTGACTATGCTCAAAAAGCTCTTCAAGCAACATTTAAAATGCTATCTAAGGCTCCGACAACAGGAATGGAACATTTAGAGATAAAAAAAAAATCAGATAAAATAAAATTTAATTTCAAAAATTTTTACAATTCTTTTAGCAAAACTGATAAAACACATGACGATGTAAATATTTTAGTTTTATTACCTTTTTCTAATAAATATAGATCAATTGGTGAAAAAATTAGAAAAGCCATAGATCTAGGAATACTCCAAAGCAAAAATGATAGTATAAAATTCATTTATTTTAATACCGGCAATGAATTCAATTCTAATGACATTCAACAAATGATAGAAAAATTAAATCCAAGATTAATTATTGGGCCTTTATTAAGGGAAAATTTAATTAAAATAAAACCAATTGTAAATAACTTTAAAATACCGGTATTAAGTTTTACTAATGACAGTTCTCTATCTGAAAAAGGTATTTGGGTGCTAGGGTTTTCACCATTTGATCAAATTAATAAAATTATAGAATATGTTATAAAATGTAAAAAACAAAAAATTGGTTTTATTAGTGTAGACAATGATTATGGTCACAAAATTTATCAAATAGTTGAAAATTCGCAAATATTAAATTTAGTAAAAGAAAAAATTTTTATTAATGACAAAGTTTTTAAAAATAAAGATGATCTTAGGAAAATTATCAAAAATTTTTTAAATTACGATGAAAGTGATAATAAGGACTTATTATCAAATGATGAATATGATTTTATTATTTTGATTGGAAATAGGAATTTTGTTTTAGGCTTAACACCTATCTTAACTTATTATGATATTGATCTATCAAAAACAGAATTATTCGCTACGTCGGTGTTAAATGATAAAACCTTATTAAAAGAACATTCTCTTATAAATGCTAAATTTCCTTTCATATCAGAAACAAATATAAGTAAATTTAATAAACTATGGAAGCAAGTATGGTCAAAATCTCAAACTGATTACATTACAAGATTAGGTTATCATATATCAAAAATCAGTATTTGGGTCGCATCTCAAAATATAAATTTTGAAAATCAAATAGAGAAAGGAAAAAATAAATTTTCTATTTTAGGCAATAAATTTATTTTTAATAATAATGGAAATGTATTAAGACCAATAAATATCTATAAAATAGATAAAGACGGTTCAATTAAGAAGATAAATAGTTGTTTATGATTTTTCTAATAATATAGTCATGAACATTAAAATAGTTTTCATTGATCATTAATTTGTTCTTTTTAATCTTTATGACACCTTGTTTTTGGAGTTGTAATATTTCAGAATCAAATAAAAAATTTCTATGTTGAAGTTTGTTCAAATTTATCCCTTTATTGAGCCTCAATCCCATCATTAGTATTTCTTGTTCTGAAATTTCAAAATCAATTTTAAAAATTCTTTTAAAATTAATCTTGTGACCCAAACAGTTTTTTAGCCAAGTTTCAGGCTTTTTAAAATTTTCAAATTCTATTCTTTCTTTTTTATTATTCCAAATCCTGCCAATTGCACCAGGACCAATTCCAATCCAATTATTTGATTTCCAATAAATTGAATTATGCTTAGAAATAAAGTTTGGTTTTGAAAAATTTGAAATTTCATACTGTTTAAAATCGTTTTCCTCTAAAATATTTTTTGTACTAAAGTAAAATTGTTTATATACATCATCAGAAACTATTTTAAGTTCTCCTCTCTTATACAAATCATAAAATTTGGTTCCTTTTTCTATTACTAGTTGATACGCAGACAAATGTTTAATAGAAAATCTTTCTAAAAAAGCTTGTAACTCATGGTTCCATGTTTCTAAATTTTGACAAGATAGAGCATAAATTAAATCTACTGATATATTGTCAATTATTTTTTGCAAAAGATCAAGAACAACAAATGTTTCTGAAGCATTATGGAGGCGACCTAAATATTTTAAATCTGTATTATTTAAACCTTGTACCCCTAAAGAGACTCTATTAACTCCTGCTGATTTAAAATCACTAATCTTGTTTAATTCTAAGTTTGTTGGGTTTGATTCTAATGTAATTTCAATATTTTTATCAAATCTATAGAGCTTATTAATAAATAATAAAATTTTTTCCACCAATTTTGGAGGCATTAAAGAGGGTGTCCCTCCACCAAGAAAAATGGAACTTAATTTAATATTTTTTAAGTTCTGAGATACTAAATACTCTTTAAAATATTTAATTTGATTTTCATAAGCTAATAGCCACTCATTCGGGTCATAATTTTTTATTTTGTGAGAATTGAAATCACAGTATGGACATTTTGAAATACAATAAGGCCAATGAATATAAATACCTAATTTATTCATGGATAATTTTTTTAATTTCAGTTTTGAGTATTTTAAAGGCTAAATTTCGATGACTTATTTCATGCTTTATAGCTGGATCTAATTCACCAAAAGTTTTCTTTAACTTGGGGTAAAAAAAAATTGGGTCATATCCAAATCCATTTTTACCCTTTGGAGGCCATGCAAATTCACCAAATATTTCTCCTTGAACTGTTATATTATAACCATCTGGCCAACATAAACTAAGGGCACAAGTAAATTTACAAGATTTATCATCTTTAAATTTGAGTTCTTTATTTAATTTTTTCATCGCTAAAGTAAAGTCTTTTTTCTTACCAGCGTATCTAGCTGAGTGTATACCTGGCCTATTATTTAACGCTCTAAAACTTATGCCACTATCATCTGACAAAGATACTAATTTAGTTTTTGAAGCTGTGTTGAAGGATTTTATGTAAGCATTTTCTTTAAATGTTTTACCATCTTCAATTGGTTCAGTAATATTAAAATCTTTATTAGATAAAATGTGAATATCGAATACTTTAAATATTTCTTGAAGTTCTAAAATCTTTCCATCGTTATTTGAGGCTATAACTAATTTATTATCAATAAACTCTCTCATAAAGATAGAGTGTCTCTTTGTTTTTTAAATATTATCTCAATATTATCCTCAACTAATTCATACATTTTAAAAAAATTAGACTTTGATATAGGTTTTTGTTCGGAACTTGATTGAATTTCAATAATTTCTTTATTGTCTGTAAGTACAAAATTTCCATCAACAATAGCATTTGAATCTTCAGTATAATCAAGGTCTATAAATATTTCTTCATTAATAATTCCACATGAAATAGCAGCAATTTGATTTTTAATAGGGTTTTGAGTTATTTTTCCTTCAGACATTAGGTATTTAATTGCATCATGTAAAGCTATCCAAGAACCTGAAATTGAAGCAGTTCTTGTGCCCCCATCAGCTTGAATTACATCACAATCAATCTTTATTTGTCTTTCCCCTAATTCGTTTAAATTTACTGCAGATCTTAGAGAGCGTCCGATTAATCGTTGAATTTCTTGACTTCTCCCTGATATTTTTCCTTTGGAAATATCACGATCAACTCTAGAGTGTGTTGCTCTAGGTATCATTCCATATTCTGCAGTGATCCATCCTCTTTGTTTGCCTCTAAGCCACATTGGAACTCTCTCCTCAATAGAAGCTGTACAAATAACATGAGTATTTCCAAATTTAACTAAACAAGACCCTTCAGCATAAGGAGAAAATTTATTTTCGAAATAAATTTCCCTTAACTCAGTTCTTTTTCTAGATACCCTTTTAAAATCCATAAAATAATTTTTAATTTAAAACTTTTAGTTGAATATTCATTCAACTTTACTAAATAAATACCATTAAGCAAGAGGTGATGTATAAATATGGACCAGGACAAAAATACAGATAAAAATGAGGGTGTTAATAATCAAGCGGGAGATGAAAATACCACTTCAGTTAATAATGATGATAATCAAAGTAATGAAAAGCCTTCCGTTGATCAGAAGGATAGTTCAAAAAATGAAGAAGATTTAGATAATGATGAAAATCATTCTCAAGACGAAATAAAAGATTTAAAAGATCAATTATTACGCACACTTGCAGAAAATGAAAATCTTCGAAAGAGAACTGCAAAAGAGATTGAACAAATAAAAAAATATGGCCATATCAGTTTATTGAGAGATTTTCTTAACGTTGTCGATAATATGGAACGTGCTGTTAAATCATCCACATCTGAAAAACAGTCTGAAACTAGTGTAAAAAATTTGATTGATGGGATTGAAATAGTACTAAAGGAAATGAAATCTTTACTAGACAAAAATCAAATTAAAAAAATAGAACCACTTCATGAAAAATTTGATTATAATTTTCATCAAGCAATGTTTGAAGCACCATCTTCCGATTATGAAGAAGGCTTAATCATAGAGGTGATTCAACCTGGTTATGTTTTGTATGATCGTCTTATTAGACCTGCAATGGTAGGTGTATCAAAAGGTAAAACGGCTGAAAAAGAGAAAAAAGAAGAAAAAGATGAATAAATTATATTTTAATCTTGTATATTCAGTTACTTAACCCATATATCTCATTAGTAATTAATTTACATTTATACTACCAGGGGGGAGAACATTTATGTCTAAGGTTATTGGTATTGATTTAGGAACTACCAACTCATGTGTTTCAGTTATGGATGGAAAAAATCCAAAAATTATTGAAAATAGTGAAGGTGCTAGAACCACACCTTCAATGGTAGCATTTACTGAAGATGAAAAGTTAGTCGGACAATCTGCAAAGAGGCAAGCCGTAACAAACCCTGAAAACACACTTTTTGCAATTAAAAGGCTTATAGGTAGAAGATTTGATGGTGAAGCTTCAAAAAAGTTTTCAAAATTAGTTCCTTATAAAATTGTATCTGCAAAAAACGGCGATGCTTGGGTAAATGTAAAAGGTCAAGATTATGCTCCATCAGAAATTTCTAGTTTTATACTTCGGAAATTAAAAGAAGATGCTGAAGCATATCTTGGAGAAACTGTCGATAAGGCTGTAATTACTGTTCCAGCTTACTTTAATGATGCTCAAAGGCAAGCCACTAAAGATGCAGGTAAAATAGCCGGGTTGGAAGTTCTTAGAATTATAAATGAACCAACAGCTGCAGCATTAGCTTATGGGCTAGACAAGAAAGAAAGTGGTACTATAGCAGTTTATGATTTAGGTGGAGGAACTTTTGATGTTTCCATCTTAGAAGTTGGTGATGGTGTTTTTGAAGTAAAGTCAACAAATGGTGATACATTTTTGGGTGGTGAAGATTTTGATCAGAGAATAATAGATTATTTAGCGGATGAATTTAAAAAAGATGCAGGTATAGATCTAAGAGATGATAAGTTAGCTCTTCAAAGAATGAAAGAGGCCTCAGAAAAAGCAAAAATTGAATTATCTAGTTCGGCTCAAACTGAAGTAAACTTACCATTTATTACAGCAGATGCGTCAGGTCCTAAACATTTAAATTTAAAAATAACAAGATCTCAACTAGAAAATTTGGTGGATGATTTAATAACAAAAAGTATAAATCCTTGTAAAGAAGCTCTAAAAGACGCTGGTGTTAAAGCTGGCGATATAGATGAAGTTATCTTAGTTGGTGGCATGACTAGAATGCCAAAAATCATTAAAACAGTCACTGATTTTTTTAAAGCTGAACCTCATAGAGGAGTTAATCCAGATGAAGTTGTTGCTTCTGGAGCGGCAATTCAAGGCGGTGTATTAACAGGTGACGTTAAGGATGTTCTACTATTAGATGTAACCCCACTTTCATTAGGAATAGAAACTTTAGGTGGTGTGTTTACTAAATTAATCGAACGAAATACAACTATTCCTACAAAAAAATCTCAAACATTTTCTACTGCTGATGACAATCAATCCGCAGTAACCATCAAAGTCTCTCAAGGTGAAAGACAAATGGCTGTAGATAACAAACTTTTAGGAGAATTCAATTTAGAAGGAATAGCTCCGGCACCTAGAGGAGTACCTCAAATTGAAGTTACCTTTGATATTGATGCAAATGGAATAGTTAATGTAAGTGCACAAGACAAAGCTACGGGAAAAGTTCATAATATTACTATCCAAGCCTCAGGAGGACTTGATGAGTCCGAAATCGAAAGAATGGTGAAAGAAGGTGAAGATAATTCAGAACAAGATAAATTAAAAAAAGAAGCTGTTGAAGCAAAAAATCAAGCTGAATCTTTAATACATAGTGCAGAAAAAACTTTAACTGATTTAGGTGAAAAAGCTGACGAAAAAATGAAAAAAGATGTAGAAGACTCTTTAGCAGAACTTAAATCAGCATTAGAGGGTGAAAATGTTGAAGATATAAAAACAAAGACATCCGATTTATCGAATGTACTTATGAAATTAGGTGAAGTTGCGTATAAAAATAGTGAAAATACTGCTGAGAATGATGTTTCGGATTCAAGCGAAGAAATTAATAAAGATGATAAAAAAAATGAAGACGTTGTTGATGCAGATTTTGAAGAGGTAAAACCTGAAGACGATAAGAAAAACGCTTCTTAGTCTTATATTAAATAATGTCAAAAGATTATTATGATATTTTAAATGTTTCTAAAAGTGCATCTGATTCAGAAATAAAATCAGCTTACAGAAAACTTGCTATGAAATATCATCCTGATAGAAATCCAGATGATAAAGATGCCGAAAATAAATTCAAAGAAGTAAATGAAGCTTATGATGTTTTGAAAGATAGCCAAAAAAGGTCTGCTTATGACCAATTTGGACATTCTGCGTTTAACAGTTCAAATGGTGGCCAGGGTCAAAGTCAAGGTTTTGGTGGGTTCTCAGGTGGATTTTCTGACATTTTTGAAGATATGTTTGGAATGGGAAGGGAACAAAATAAACAAGAACCCTCCTCCGGATCTGATCTTAGATATGATCTTTCTGTTTCACTTGAACAAGCTTTTAAAGGTGACCAAGTTGAGATCTCATTAAATTTACCTGCTCGATGTGATACCTGTGATGGTTCTGGAGCAAGCAAAGGTTCCAGGCCTGAAACATGTAATCAATGTGGTGGATATGGGAAAGTTAGGGCTCAACAAGGCTTTTTTACTATAGAAAGAACTTGTCCAAAATGCTCAGGTATTGGAGAAATTATTAGTAATCCTTGTTCGAGATGTAGAGGTCAAGGAAGAATAAATAAAAATAAAAAATTATCAGTAAATGTTCCATCTGGAGTTGACAATGGAACAAGAATAAGATTAGCAGGTGAGGGCGAAGCTGGACAAAGAGGTGCGGATCCAGGTGATCTGTATATATTTATAGACGTTAAAACACATAAATTTTTTGAGAGAGATGGGAGAGATATTTTTATACAAGTTCCAGTTTCAACATTAGATGCAATTTTAGGGTGTGAAATTTTTGTACCATGTATAGATGGAAAAAAAGCTAAACTATCAATTGCTTCTGGCACTCAAACTGGAACTAGATTAAGGATGAAAGGTAAAGGAATGCCTTCATTAAGAGGTGGGTCTAATGGTGACCAATATGTAGAAATTGTATTAGAAACTCCCGTAAATATATCAAAAAAACAACAAGATTTAATAAAAGAATTTATAAATTTAGGATCTGAGAAAAATATACCAAAAACTACTAAATTTAATAGAAATACATTTTAAAAGGAAATTTATGTCTGCAAAAATCTCGATACCAGGTGGAAATGGCAGAATGGGTAAAACTCTAATAAAAGAGATTATTGAAAATGTAAACCTAGAATTAGCAAATTCTTATTGTCTTCCAAATGAAAAAGAAAAAGGGTTAGATTTAGGCACACTAGTCGGGCATAACCCTATAGACAAAATATTGACTGATAATCTTTTGAGTATATTTGAAGACACTGATGTAATAATTGATTTTACTGTCCCAGAAGCCTCTATTTTGCACGTTGAAAAGGCAGCTACTTTTAAAATTCCGATTGTCATTGGAACAACAGGGTTCAGTAATGAACAATTTGATAAAATTAAATCATTTTCTAAAATAATACCAATAGTATATTCGGCAAATTTTTCAGTTGGAATAACAATAATGAAAAAGCTAATAAATGATGCAACCAAAAATTTAGGATCTGATTGGGAAATTGAGATTTTTGAAGCCCACCACAATAAAAAAGTAGACTCACCATCAGGTACTGCGCTCCTCTTAGGCTCAACGGCTGCTTCAGCTAGAGGAAAAAATTTAGACGATGTAAAACAATTGTCACGCGAAGGCCAAATTGGAAAAAGAAAAAAAGATGAAATTGGTTTTTCAGTAATTCGTGGAGGTAACGTTGTCGGTGAACACTCAATAAAATATTTTAATGGTGATGAAAGATTAGAAATTAATCACATAGCAAATGATAGATCAATTTTTGCCAAAGGTGCAATTAGATCTGCAATATGGGCATTAAATCAAAATCCAGGATTTTTTACTTTGGACCATGTAATAAAATAAAATTATGATTTAACTCTTTAACACATTTTGTTCTGTTTAAGCTTGATGAAATGCTAGAAGGTCTTATAGCAAAATACTTAAAAAAGTACCCTTCTTCTTTTTTTAAAAAAAACAGATCCAGGTGACAAAATTGTAAATGAAATTGAAGGTTTTTAGTTTTACCATGTTTTATGTTCAAGCTTGGATTTTTAAAAATTTTTAAAATCGTAAACTCATCAAAACCAATTTTTTTTTTAAGTTGTTTTTCATAAGATGAGAGGGTTAGCTTCAATGACTTTGTGTCAACCGTATTTATTTTATTAATTTTATCAATCTTATTCTTATTTTTTTCTTCAGTTAATGAAGGTAAATTTACTTTATTATGTCTAGGACAGCCGCTTATTAAGATTGAAAACAATAATATAATATTTAAGTATTTATTCATTTTTAGATTATTAGTTGCAGTATTGGAAATAGTCCACTACTTTATTTTTTATGATTTCGCCAAATTTAATTTGTGTTGGTAACGCTATTGTAGATATACTTGTAAAGGTAGAAGATTCTTTTTTAAAATCAAATAATTTAATAAAAGGTTCAATGTCTTTAATTAATAATCAAGAATTTGAAAAATTATTTTCAAATATAAGTCAATATAAAATAGAATCAGGTGGCAGTGCTGCAAATACGTCAGTTGGATATTCATCTTTTGGTGGAGAGTCACTTTTCTTCGGTTCTGTAGCAAAAGATGATTTTGGTCAAATCTTTAAAAAAGATATTAATAAACTCGGAATAAAGTTTTTATCTTGTAATGATAATTTTTTAAACAAAAAAACATCAAAAAGTTTAATTTTAATTTCACCAGATGGTGAAAGAACAATGTGTACATTCTTAGATGCAAGTACTTCTTTGTCGTTAAAAAATTTTAACCAATCTATTTTTAAAAATAATAATATTTTATATCTCGAAGGTTATTTATTTGACAAAATTCAAACTAAACAAGCAATGATAGATCTTTGTAAAATTGCACAGAAAAAAAACTCTCTTATATGTTTGTCTTTGTCAGATAGCTTTTGTGTAGAAAGACATAAAGATGAATTTATTTCATTAATAAAAAATTATGTGAATATCTTGTTTGGTAATGATCAAGAAATAAAAGCTCTTTTAAATGGAACAGCAAAAGAAAAAATAAGTTCTATAGTGGAAATTGCCGTAGTTACTAATGGCGCAAAAGGAGCAAATATATTTAAAGCAAATAATTCAATATTTATTCCTCCTATAGATGGATTAGATGTCCTTGACACAACTGGAGCAGGTGACTTATTTGCCGCAGGATTTTTATTTGGATTTTCAAAAAAATTAACATTAGATGACTGTGGAAAACTTGCCACTAAAAGTGCTTCATACATAATACAACAATATGGCGCAAGGCCAGTAGAAAGTTTATCAAAGTTGCTAATTACTTAAAGTGAACTATATGTTGAAATACATGCTGAATTAACGATATCTGAGACAGAAGCGCCCATTTGTACAATTTGAAAAGGATTATTCCCTCCAATCATTATTGGTCCGATTACAGATAAATTTTCCATTTTTTGTAATAATTTAAATGAAATATTTGCAGAGTAAAGATCAGGCATAATTAATACATTTGCTGGACCAGACAATTTACAAAAGGGGTAATTTTCTTTTATTAAATTGTAATCAAGTGCAACTTCAGCTGTCATTTCACCATCAAACTCAAATGAAACTTTCTTGTCTTCTAATATTTTAAGACATTCATTAATAGTTTTAGTGTTTGATCCAGAAGGATTTCCAAAATTAGAGTATGATAAAATAGCGACCTTGGGAATAAATCCTAATTTTTTTGCATTTTGTGCAACGCCAATCGCGATGTTAGCTAATTCAGTACTAGATGGTTTTTGATGAATGTTTACATCACCAATAAAAATTGTTTTTTGTTTAGAGACAACAATTGACATTGACAAATACTCACTTTTTTCCAAAGATTCTATTACTTTTGTAATATCATCAAAACATCTGTTAAAAGGTCTTGTGAAACCTGTTACCATTGCGTCTGCATCTTTTGAAGCAACCATGGATGCTGCAAAAACATTTCTGTCTTGATTAACTAATTTTTGACAATCCCTTCTAAGATGACCTTTTCTATGAAGAAGTGAATATAAGGTATCGATGTATTGTTCATTCTTATTACTTATTCTTGCATTAAAAATTTCAAGCTTTTCAACACCATCTAAATTTAATTTTTTCATATTCTCTTTAATGATTGTTTCTCTTCCAATTAATATAGGAAGCCCAAAACCTGAATTGTAAAATGTAAGGGCTGCACGAATTACATTTTCAGATTCTCCCTCAGCAAATACAATTTTCTTCTTTTTATTAGTAATAGTTCGTTTAATTGGCTCTAAAATTGATGCTATAGGATTAATTCTTTCAGTTAATTCGCTTTTGTATTTATCAAAAGACTCTATTTTTTTTTGAGCAACACCACTATCTAATGCAGCTTTTGCAACTGCAAAAGAAACTCTTGATATAAGCCTAGGGTCAAAAGGTGCAGGAATTATATAATCTTTTCCATAATGAAGATTTTGACCACTATAAGCTTTATTTACCTCATCTGGAACATCCTCTCTAGCTAATTTTGCTATAGCATCTGCTGCAGCAATTTTCATTTCTTCATTTATCTTTACTGCTCGGACGTCCAAAGCACCTCTAAATATATAGGGAAAACCAAGAACATTATTTACTTGATTAGGATAGTCAGATCTTCCTGTTGCAATTATAGCATCATCTCTTACTTCTTTGATTTCTTCGGGCATAATTTCTGGAGTTGGATTTGCCATTGCAAATATTATAGGATTTTTAGCCATTGATTTAACCATTTTTTTGCTAACGGCCCCCTCTACTGATAAACCTAAAAATGCATCTGCATCTATTAATGCATCTGCAAGGGAACGAGCTTTTGTTTTAACTGCGTGCCCAGATTTCCATTGATTCATGTTTGAATCACGTCCTTGATATATTACACCTTGTCTGTCAACTAAAATTACATTGTCATTTCTTGCTCCCATTGCTTTAATCAATTCAACGCATGCTATTGAAGCTGCACCAGCACCATTTACAACAAATTTAGTGTCATGTATTTTTCTTTGGGTGAGATCTAATGCATTAATTATCCCTGCAGCTGTTATTATTGCAGTTCCATGTTGATCGTCATGGAAAACTGGGATATTTAAATTTTCTTTTAGTTTATCTTCTATAATAAAACAATCTGGAGCTTTTATATCTTCTAGATTTATTCCTCCAAAACTAGTTTCTAGATTTGTCACAGTTTCTACAAATTTATCTATATCATCTGTATTCACTTCTAGATCAATTGAGTCTACATCAGCGAATTTTTTGAATAAAACAGATTTACCTTCCATTACTGGTTTGGAAGCCAAGGCTCCGATATTACCAAGTCCTAAAACTGCTGTGCCGTTAGAAATTACAGCAACTAAATTTCCTTTTGTGGTATAATCATATGCCGTTTCAGGATTCTTCTTTATTTCTAAACATGGTATAGCAACACCTGGAGAGTATGCTAATGATAGATCTTGAGCGCTATTTAATTGTGTTGAAGGAATAATCTCTAATTTACCAGGCTTTCCACTTTTATGATAATCTAAGGCATCCTTTTTTTGATTTATATTTTCGCCCGACATAAAAGATCTCCTTTAATTAATATAAAAAATAAAATAAAATCTTAATATGATTTAGTTAAAAATCATACAAATAAATTGTTTTAGTACGTTTTGAATAGGGTTAGTTGTGAGATTAAGAGACGTTGAGGATGTTAGTAAGTTAACACCTGCAATGCAACAATATGCAAATTTAAAAAAAAATAATGAAAGTTCTTTGCTTTTTTTTAGAATGGGAGATTTTTATGAGTTATTTTTTGACGACGCAATTATCGCTGCAAAAGAATTGAATATAACTCTTACAAAAAGAGGAAAAGTTCTTAATGAAAGTATTCCAATGTGCGGAATTCCTTTTCATGCCGCAAATAATTATATTCCAAAATTAGTAAAAAAAGGTTTTGAGATTGCAATTTGTGAGCAAACAAGTTCTCCAGAAGAAATGTCTTTAAAAGGTATTAAAGGACCTTTAACTAGAGATGTGACAAGAATTATTACACCAGGAACATTAATTGAAGAAAATCATTTAGAAAGTGAACAATACAATTTTTTGGGTTGTATTTTTATAGATAAATTAAATTTTTCTATATCATGGCTTGATGTATCAACTGGATCTTTTACATCTAATACTTTTAAATACAAAAATGAGCAAGAGTTAAGCTATAAAATCGAAAATGTTTTAAATAAGATTTCAATTTCTGAGTTAATAATATCTGATAAAGAAATCCGAAGTCTAGAATATTTAAATGTAAAAATTAAAAAAATAAGTGATATTTATTTTTCTTTCAGTGAGAATCTTAAAAGATTGAAGGATCATTTTGAAGATAAGAACTTCAGTGAAAAAATTGAAAAAATACAAATAATTGCATGTGGAGTTTTATTATACTATTTAAGATATACTTTCAAACAAGATTTGCCTCAGTTAAGAGCTATTAAAACTGAAGATGATATACCTTTTTTAGAAATTGATAAATCAACTATGTCTTCTTTAGAGATCTTATGCACAATCAATGGTGAAAAAAATAATAGCTTATTAAACGTAATTAATAAAACAATGACAGCATCAGGATCAAGACTCATTAAAGAGAGGTTGTTAGCACCTTCTAACAATAAAGATGAAATTATAAGAAGGCAAAAAATTGCGGAGTTTTTATATATAAACAAAACTTTTAAAGAAAAAATAAAAAGTTATTTGAATAACATTAATGATTTTGAGCGATCTTTATCAAGAATTTCTCTTAATACTATTAATGCTAAAGAATTATTAATATTAGCTGAAAATTTAAAGACAATATTAGAGATTAAATCTGAGATTAATAATTTTAAAAATTGTGATAAGTTTATTAAATCCCTCTCAGAAAAAATTAAAATAAATGAAAATCTTATTTCTGAAATTTTAAAAGCTATTAAAAAATCTGTCTTACACAAAAACGAAGATAACGATTTTATTAATATAGGATATAGTAATGAGTTAGATAAAGTTAAAGATATTCAAAACTCGTCTGGAGATAAAATAATTGAATTTCAATTGAAATATATAACATTAACTAAAATTAACTCGTTAAAAATAAAGTATAATAAAGTATTGGGATACCATATAGAGATAAGAACAAATCATTTAGATAAAATTAATTTATTTGATCAATTCATTCATAGGCAAACAACTGCTCAAACAGTTAGGTATACTACTAAGGAATTGTTAGATCTAGAAATAAAGATTAATCAAGCTAATAAATTAATTAACGAGTTAGAAATAGATTTTTATTTAATTCTTAAAAAGCGGATTTTAGAAGAAAAGCAAAACATATTCCAAATGTCAGATTTTATAGCCCAATTAGATATTGCTAATATGACAGCTAATCAGAAATTGTTTAATAATTATAATATTCCTAAAATTATAGATGGAAAGAAATTATTTATAAAAAATGGAAGACATCCAGTTGTAGAAGAAACATTACCATTGGTATCAGATTATACGCCAAATGATTGTCAATTAGATGATGGTAATATTTGGTTAATCACGGGTCCAAATATGGCAGGAAAATCAACATTTTTAAGACAAAATGCAATAATTATAATATTGGCACAAACTGGTTTATTTGTACCAGCTGAAAAAGCTGAAATAGGATTAGTAGACAAAATTTTTTCACGAGTTGGAGCGTCCGATAATCTTAGCCAAGGACAATCAACATTTATGGTCGAGATGATGGAAACAGCTTCAATATTGAATAGAGCTACTGAAAAATCCTTTATTATTTTTGATGAAGTTGGTAGAGGAACATCAACCTACGATGGATTAGCTATTGCTTGGTCAATTCTTGAGTATTTGCTTGAGAAGTTAAAAGCTAAGGTTCTATTTGCAACTCATTACCATGAATTGACGTCGTTAAACAAAAAATCAAGACAAATTAAAAATTATAAAATGGAAATCAAAGAATGGAATAATGAAATAATTTTTTTATATAAAATTGTACAAGGCGAAGCTAACAAGTCTTATGGTCTAGAGGTGGCAAAATTAGCAGGATTACCAGATGATCTAATATTAAAAGCAAATGAAATCTTAAATAGTTTTGAAGAAAAAAAATACTCAAAAGATCTAAAAGATTCAAATAGTACAAACAAAGAAAAAAATGAAGTTTTACTTGAAAGTTATATAAATAATTTAGATTTGAATAAAATGACACCATTAAATGCTTTAGAAACGTTATTTAATATCCAAAAATTATCAAAATCAAAAATTAATAATAAATGTTAAATTTAAGCCATTCAGATTTAAAAAATTTATCATGGATTAATTGGTTAGATCCTTTGAGGCAAGTAAATCAAAATTTCGATCAAAAAGTTTTTGAAGAAATACAATTTGATAAAATTAAATTAAATATAACTCGAGACAAAATTCTAAAAAATTTATCTTCTCAATTATTTAGTAAAAGAGAGTTTTTAAAAGAAATTTTTGGAAAAGATTCAAATGGTATAAATTATGTTGGCTTAAATACAAAGCTTACAGATAATTTGATAATAAGTCTGTTTAACTATTTAAAAAATACTAATGATAATAAAAATTTTAACGATGTATTAATCTTGACTTTAGGAGGTTATGGCAGAGGCGAATTAGCCCCAAAATCTGATATTGACTTACTTTTTATAGTAAAGGATAAAAACTTAAGTAAAATTAAATTAAATGATTCAGAAAAATTAATTCAGGAAATTCTTTATTTTTTATGGGATCTAGGTTTTTTAGTTGGTCACTCAACTAGAACAGTTAATCAAATATTTGATTATGCAAAGGAAGATATTACTTTTTTGACCAGTTTGATAGATCATAGATTTCTGATTGGAAACAAGGAATTGTTCGAAAGTTTTCAAAAAACTTATCAAACTTTTATAAAAAATTATAATACTTTTGAATTTATCAAAAATAAATTAATTGAGGCAGATCAAAGACATAAAAAATTTGGTTCATCTAGATTTGTAATTGAGCCAAACGTTAAAGAGGGAAAAGGTGGAATTAGGGATATTCAAACTTTAATTTGGATTTCAAAATTTGCTTATAATTCAAAAAATATTTTTCACTTGCTAGAAAGTGGAGTTTTTCTAAAAAAAGAACTCTATATATTGTCTAATTCTTATAAGTTTTTACTTTCTACCAGGTGTTATTTACATCTTTTATCTAAAAGAGAAAATGACAATTTAGATATCGAATCACAAATTGAAATATCCAAGCTTATTCGATTTAGACAAAAAGAATTTCAAAGACCAGTAGAAAGATTTATGAAAAGGTATTATATAGCAGCCAAAAATATTGGTAGTTTAACAAGAATCTTTTTTTCAGTAATTGAAGATAATTTTAAAAAATCAATTAGATTTAATTTTTTTTTCCGTAAAAGCATTAATCTAGAAAAGCCTTTTATTTTTAAAAGAAAAAAAATAGCAATAGAGAAAAAATCTTTTATTTTAAATAAGCCTGAAATTTTGATTGAAATTTTTCACATATCACATTTTAAAAATTTAGAAATACATCCAGAAACTCTACGGTCATTGTCAGATTGCAGCAAATTAATAAGAAAAAAACAAATTATATCAAAAAGAAGTAATAAATTATTTTTAGAAATAATTTCTAGTAAGAAAAACCCTAGAAAAATTTTACGATTAATGAATGACACAAATGTCTTAGGAAATTTTATACCTGAATTTAAGAAAATAATTGGTTTAATACAGCATGATATGTATCATCATTTCACAGTTGATGAACACACCTTTTTTGCAATTAGTAATGCTCATGAATTAAAAAATGAGTGTTTAAATTCTGGAATAGAATTAGCAAGCAAATTAATATTTGAAATAAATAGATTTGAATTACTAACTGTTTCTCTATTTCTTCATGATATAGCAAAAGGCTTAAAAGGAGACCATTCTATAAATGGTTCTAAAATTGCAAAAAGTTTATGCCCTAGATTGGGTCTGAATAATGGTGAAACTGAAATTGTCTCATGGTGCGTGCTCAATCATCTTTATCTTAGTGAAACAGCATTTAGATACGATTTAAATGATAAAAAAATAATTGAAAAAAGTACAAAAAAAATTAATACAATTGAAAAATTAAATTTACTTTTTGTTATGACTGTTTGCGATATAAAAGCTGTTGGACCTGGAGTTTGGACGGATTGGAAAGGTAGTCTTCTTATCGAATTATATAATAAAATTAAGTTTAATTTAGTTTCTAAAGAAGTAAAAAAAATACCGTTAAAAAAAGAAAAAAAATCAGATTATTTATTTAATGAGATACTGAATTTGAATATTTTAAATAATGAAGAAGCTCAAAATTACATAATTAATTTTCCAGATAATTATTGGCAAATGTATCATCTAAAACAAATGTTAGATCAAGTAAGATTATTTAAAAAAATGCTAGCTTCAAAAGAAAAATTTATTTTTGAGATTTACAATCATTTAAATTCAAACGTATCAGAATTAATTGTAATTGCCCCTGATAATTTTGGACTATTTTCTAAGATATCAGGAATATTATCATCGAGTAATGTCAACATAATATCTGCTAAAATAATAACAAGATCTGATGGTTTTGCAATTGATTATTTTGTTATAAATAACAAAATGGACAAGGCAATTTCAGAAAAGAATATTCAGCAAAAAATTTTTAAAAAACTAAAGGATGGTCTTGAGGGAGTTTATGATTTTGAAATTGAGTTAGAAAAGAGGTTTAATGAATCTCCTTCAAAAATAAAAAAAATTAGGGCTCCTATTAGAGTTTATATAGACAACGATACAAGTGATGATTTTACTATTTTAGAAGTAAATTGTAAAAATGCACCAGGAGTTTTATTTAAAATTACTCAAGGGATATCGAAGTTAAATTTACTGATATACAATGCTTCTATTTCAACTTATGGAACAAGAGTTACAGATATTTTTTACGTCAAAGATTTGTTTGGTCAAAAAATTATTGATGAAATAAAAATGAAACAAATTAAACACAATCTATTAGAAGTACTAAACAAAAATTAATGAATAAAAAAAAAAATAAAAGATGATAAAATTTTTTATAAAAGGCTTTAGAGTTAATGCTTTATTAACTATTTCAAGTAGAATAACTGGATTTATAAGAGATATTGTTTTAGCTTTTTTTTTGGGTGCTGGAATAGCATCTGATATCTTTTTTATTTCATCTAAATTACCAAACTTGTTTAGAAGAATTACAGCAGAAGGTGCAATGACCTCTTCATTTTTACCTATTTATTCTAAACTCTTACATCAGGATAAATCAGACAATGCACAAAAGTTTTCTGCAATAATTTGTTTCTTTTTGATTATCTTTTTATCAATTCTTGTAATTCTTTTTGAAATTTTCATGCCCTTTTTTATAAAAATAATTGCACCTGGTATTATAAATTATAAAAATTTTTTTGATGATATTGTAATGTTATCAAGATTCACAATTATTTTTTTACCATTTATTTCTATGACTGCCTTTTTTGGAGCAATGCTTAATGCATCTGGTAGGTTTTTTTATTTTGCTTTTACACCGATTATTTATAATTTATGTATTATTGTTTCCTGCTTTTATATAAATGATGCGTTGAAAATAAAAGCATTACCACTTGCTATAGCAATGCCAATATCTGGTTTCATTCAACTATGTTTTATTTATTATTTTGTTAAAAAATTTAACTTAATTTCAAAAGTTTTTTATAAAATATCTAATTTAAAGCAAAATAATTTTAATAAATTTAAAAATAATACTTCTGATACCCTTAAAAGATTTTTTCCAGCAGTACTTTCAGGTGGTGTGTTTCAAATTAATATTTTAGTAGATACAATACTGGCTACGATTGTTGGTTTTGGTGCTGTTTCTTTTTTATATTATTCAGATAGGATCATACAATTACCTTTAGGAATCATTGGTGTATCTCTAGGAACTGTTTTATTATCATCAATTTCTCATCCCAAAGTAGTTAAAGATAATAAAAAAATTTCAGATCAATTAATTATAGCAATTAAAATTTCATTATATTTTGGAATTCCATCAATGGTAACTTTACTTTTCTTTTCGGAGTTTATAATTAGCAGTTTGTTTGAAAGAGGAAGCTTTGATCAAGCATCAAGCAAATCAGTTGCACTAGCACTAACAATGTATTCTCTAGGATTGCCATTTGTTATGATTATAAAATGCTTCCAATCAGTTTTTATAGCTACTGGAGAGATGAAGAAAATTTTATATATTTCAATCTTCCAATTAATTACTAATTTCATATTATCAATTATTTTAATGAAATATTTATTACACGGAGGTATTGCATTAGCAACTTCAATTTCAACAATATTATCATTTATGATTTATTTATTTTATATTTTAAAAAATAAAAAGCTAATTTTTTCATCAGTTGATTCAAAAAATTACATAAGTTCAAAGAATGTATTATTTTATTTTGTAAAAATATCAATTTTATCATTTATAATGATTTTTGTTTTATACTTATTTCAAATTTGGACAGATTATAATTCTGGCATAATTTATCTTTCAATCTTTACAAGCATAGGCATTTTATTTTATATATTCATAACTTATATAACTAAACAAATTCCAAATGAATTATTTTCAAAATTAAAATTATAAAGTACCATGTTAAAATCTAAACAACCTTCAAAAAGAATATTCTCAGGAATTCAGCCTACTGGTAACCTTCATATTGGGAATTATTTAGGTGCAATTAAAAATTGGATTAATCTTCAAGAAGAAGATGATTGTATTTATTCAATTGTTGATCTGCATGCAATGACTGTTCCAAACAATTTATTGAATATTAAAAATTCAACGCTAGAAGTTGCAGCTGCAGTAATTGCTTCTGGAATTGACCCCAAGAAATCTATTCTTTTTAACCAATCGAATGTACCACAACATACTGAGTTAGCATGGATTTTTAACTGCATTGCTAGAATCGGATGGCTTAACAGAATGACACAATTTAAAGAAAAAGCAGGAAAAAAAAAAGATAATGCTACTGTTGGTTTATTTAGTTATCCGATACTTATGGCAGCAGATATATTATTATATAAAGCCACACATGTTCCAGTTGGTGAAGATCAAAAACAACATTTGGAACTGACACGAGATATAGCAAGCTCTTTTAATACAACATTTAATAAGTCTTTTGATAAAGATTTTTTTCATTTGCCAGAACCTATTATTTTAGGGCCTGCAAAACGAATTATGAGTTTGAGAAATGGAAAAAGCAAGATGAGTAAGTCAGATATTTCTGATGGTTCCAGAATTAATTTAATGGACAATAAAGATCAGATTTATCTAAAAATTAAGAAAGCTAAAACAGATCAATATCCTATACCTGACAATATTGATGATTTGAAGAATAGACCTGAAGCAATTAACTTAATTAATATATATGCTTCTTTCTCAAATAAAAACGTGAAAGAAATTCTTCAAGAATTTTCAGGAAAAGGATTTTCCCAATTCAAGGAATCTTTATCAGGATTAATAATTAATGAGATAAGTCCAATCACGAAAGAAATGGCGCATTTGATGAATAACAAAGATGAAATTGTAAAAATACTTATTGATGGATCAACAAAAGCACAACAAATTGCAAGTGAAGTGTTAACTGACATAAAAAATATTATTGGCATTAATTTTAAGGATTGAAAAATTAATTTTGAGCATATATATTTGATTCATGTTCATACAAACTGAAGAAACTCCAAATCCAAACACTTTAAAATTTATTCCTGGTGTTCAAGTTTTAGAAAAAGATACAATAGAATTTAAAGACAAAGATTCAGCTGCAATTTCAAATTTGGGAAAATTAATATTTTTAATTAATGGTATTGAAAGAGTTTTTTTAGCTACTGATTTTGTATCTGTTACTAAAAATCAAGATACTAATTGGGAAATTCTAAAGCCATTAATTTTAACAGCAATAATGGATCACTATGCCAGTGGCAAAAAAGTAATGGAAGAAAATCAAAATAATAATAATAAATCTGTTGATGAAGATTCTGAAATTGTTAAACAAATTAAAGAACTTATTGATCAACGAGTTAGACCGGCAGTTGCTATGGATGGCGGTGATATTTCTTTTTGTTCTTTTAAGAATGGTGTGGTTACTCTTCAAATGAAAGGTGCCTGTGCTGGATGCCCATCAAGCACTGCTACTTTAAAGATGGGTATTGAAAATATGTTGAGACATTATATACCAGAGGTTGTAGAAGTTAAAGCCGCAGAATTGTGAGACTTAAAAATAAAACTCCATTAACATTCTTAGCATTTCTTTTATCAATATTAGGCTTGATTGGTCCTGGTTTCTGGGATATCAAATCACCATATCCAATAAAGTTTGAAAAAGACTATCTAACAAGAGCCTCAGTTGGAATGAGTTTTAATCCTAATAATTTGGATCTTGATGATAAATATAATAATTCAACAATAACATCTAGAAAATTTTTTGGTAAAGAAATTGCAATTGCATGGTCTCAAAATTTTCTCGATCAAATAAAAACAAAACAGACAGTATCAAGAGTATATTTTACTCAATTACCAAGTGATCTAAATACATATGAAATAGAAGACAAAAAAACAATTTTTATAAGTATAATGCTTCCTTTGTTATTAAAAGGTAATGAAAAAGCTTTTAATGAAAGGCTTGGTGTAATTGATGCTTTTAAAAAAATTAACTTCACAAAATTAGAAAAATATTGTCAAAAATATAAAATTAAAACAATGGATTGCAATAATTTAAGTTCCTTAAATGTTCCTAAATTAGAAATTTTAAAAAAATTATTATTAAATAGAGTTAATGTTTTTCCAATATCTATGATGTTGGCTCAGGCAATAGTAGAAAGCGGCTGGGGTATTTCAAGATTTGCACAAAAAGGGAATGCGTTATTTGGACAATGGACATGGGATAAAAAAAAAGGAATAACTCCCGCTGGAATTAACAGACCAAGTTTTGCAGTAAAAAGTTTTAAAAACTTACAAGACTCAGTAGATGCTTATATTTTAAATTTAAACACGCATCCCGCATATTCAAAGTTAAGAAGTTATAGACAACTAGTTGGTAAATCTCAACACTTTAAAGGGCTTAAATTTTCAAAATATTTAGATAAGTATGCTATCATTGGGTTCGAATACGTGAAAAAAATTAACTTAATGATAAAAAGAAATAATTTGGAAAAATTTAATTCATTAACGTTTCAAATAGAAAACTAGTTATTTTTATTTTGTTAAAAACTGTTTTCCAAACCATCTCCATCTATTATTGTTAGCTGCCATGGTACAATTTATTCTTCCTCTAGCATTAGGAAATTTTTTTCCCAATCTTACTTCTATCCTATATTTACCAATTCTACTGGTATTAGTATCGATTCCATTACCTGCAAAGCATCGAATTACATTCATTGGTTCGATTTTTGAACTTAGAGTAAAACCGAAATCTGGAGGATTTTTTTTTAGAAAGTTATCTTCAGGATTAATATCTTTAATAATCAAAGGTAAAGCATTAATGGCAAGATTTAATCTTTTTAAATCTCCGTAATTCTCGTTCATTGCAAATCTTGGTAGCTCAAAAATTCCTGATGATATATGAGCAACTCCTGAATGTTGACCAAAGGCAGCCTGAAAACCAGAACCCTGAACGATCTCTAGAGTTTTTTTATCATATTCTCCATATGGATAGGCAAATAATTTAGGCTTAAATCCTAACTCTTCTATAAATCGATTGTTAGAATATTCAATTTCATTCAAAATTTGTTTTGTACTTAATCTATGTAAATGAGGGTGTGATTTTGTTTGACTACCAACTAATACACCATGATCAACCAATTCTCTAATTTGATCCCAATTCATATAATTAGAAAACTTATTATCAATAACATCAGTAGAAACAAATAACGTAAATGGCAGATTTAATTTTTTTAAAATAGGCCAAGCTTTAGTATATACAGATAAATATGCATCATCAATTGTAATAGCAACAGATCTATCTTTTAAGTCAATTTCTCCTAATATTCCCTTAACTACTTTATCGAGTTTAATTATGTCATATTTATTTTTTACTAATTCATTTGTATGTAAATTAAATTGTTCAATTGTTGTATTTGTTGTTGGATATTTATTTTCACCGAATCTATGATACATCAAAATATTTGCATGGTTATATTTTTTTATAGATTTGTCTTCAGAAAAAGAAAAACTTGGGGTAAATAAATAAATAAAAATAAAATTTAAAATTATTAAGATTTTAGAATTCATCATGGAAAATATTAATAGAAATTCATTAGTTATTTTTGGTTACTCTGAAACATTAACACTATGTTTATTTGTGAATTCAAAACTACACAAAGTCAAGGATTTTAATATATTTGAAGGTAAAAACGAGGATGTATTTTTTAATACTGTATCTGATTTTATTTCAAATAAAGTTTGCCTAGATAAAGTATTCTATAGTTGTGGCCCAGGAGGTTTTACTATTACTCGGAGAATTTTATCTTTCGTTAAGGCTCTTAAATTGAATAATCATTCAAATACAAAATTTATGGGATTGAATCATTTATTTATTTTTGCTTGTTATTTAAATTACAAATCTAAAATAAATGATCAAGGATATATACTTTCAATTTTAAATCATTCTACAGATAATTTTGTTCAAATATATCAAAAGAAAAAAAACTCTTTCTTCTTTCTTGACATTTTATCAGATGTCATATCTATTGACCTAGACTTTATTGAAATTTTTTTAGAAAATTATAATCTCTCTTTAGAAAATGTAAATTCTATATATTTAGGTTCAAATCCTAGTAGTGTTTCATCTTTTAATAACATCCAATTAGTTGATAGATCCAATATAATTGAAATTATAACAAAGTTGTTTGATTTGATTGAAAATAATAAAATAAACAAAGCTGATTCCAAATATTTTTTTGAAGAACAATTTAATCCTATTTATGGAAAGTTACCATCAACAAACTAATATGTGTAAAATACGTGAAGTTACAGTAAAAGATTTATTTAAAATAAACAAAATAGAAAATCAGCTAAACTTAAACGAAACTAAATTAATTTTTTTTAATAAAGCATTGTT
>CACMRG010000001.1 GCA_902616005.1 uncultured SAR116 cluster alpha proteobacterium | reverse complement strand
CTGACGCGGGCAGATTTACAGTCTGCTGCCTTTAACCACTCGGCCACCCCACCAATATTAATCCTAAATACATTCATAATGTTATATTGCCATTAAAAAAGGTTTGATCAAATGTCAACAATAAAGTAAAAAAAAACCACTTATTTTGAATATAAAATGACTTACAAACAAAATAAAAAATTAAATGAATTTAATATTCCTTATAATGCCATAAATATTTATGGAAATCACCCAGCAAAATCAGCATTATTAAGTTCAAATCGTAAATGTTATCTTATCGGTACAACAGAGAAAAAATTTGATTATTGGAATAATTTTTTAATAAATAATAAAATTAACATTAAAATTGTTTTGTTAGAAACTTTTGAACTAGATAAGATTAGTAATTCTAATAATCATCAAGGTGTAATTGTATTTGCCAGTAAAATAATTAAATTAAAATTGTCCGAATATCTTAAAAATTTATCTTTTAAAAAGAATAAAATATTAATTCTAGACCAACTAACTGATCCTCAAAATGTAGGATCTATTATAAGATCAGCATTTGCTTTTAATTTTGATGCAGTATGTCTTCTAAAAAATAATTCACCAGTTGAAACACCCTCTTTAATAAAAGCTTCAGCAGGAGAAATTGATAAAATTAAAATTTTAGAAATTGGAAATTTGGTTCAAGAAATTAAAATTTTAAAAAAAAAGGACTTTTTTATTTATGGTTTAGATGGACAGGGTAAAAAAAGCATCGAAGAAGTTGATAAAACTGATGACAGAATTGCATTAATAATTGGTGCTGAGGGAAAAGGGTTAAGAAACTTAACAAAACAAAATGTAGATGAAATTATAAAAATTGATATTAACTCTAAATGTAATTCCTTAAATGCATCTAATGCAGCTACTGTAGCAATGTACGAAATATCTAAAAATTAACTTTTAATATATCTTGATAGATATCTAATTTTATTATAAAAAAAAAATGTGCCGGCGTAGCTCAGTTGGTAGAGCAGTTGATTTGTAATCATCAGGTCCGCGGTTCGAGTCCGTGTGCCGGCACCATTTTAGCTTCATAGATCATTTTTTGATGTTTTATATTAGCTTCAATAAATTCTTTTCCAACTTCAACAAAACCAAATTTTTCATAAAAACCTTTTGCTTCAATTTGGCTATTTAAAATCAATTTATTCATATTATTGAGATTTAAATAATGTTTTAAAATTTTTTTAATAATTGCTTTGCCTACACCTTTTTTTCTATATCGCTTTAAAACAGCCATTCTTTCAATTTTAAATGTTCCTCTTATTTGCTCTCTAACTCTTGCTGTACCAATTGGAACCTCATTAATTTTAGCTAAATAGTGATTACAAAATTGATCTAACCCATCAAATTCAATTTCTTTTGAAACTTTTTGTTCTTCACAAAAAACTAAGTTTCTAATTTCAAAAGCTTTTGTTTTATCAGATTGATCTTTTATATTATTTACACGAATTAATGTCATTTTTATACATTCTCAACCTTATGTGTTCTTATAAACGCAAATATACCACTACCTATGATTAGAATTCCACCAATAAAAAGATTTAAAGTTAAAAGATCATTAAAAAACCAAATTCCAATAATTGAAGCAAATAATAATTGTAAATAAATGAAAGGTTGTAAAATACTAGCTTGAGCTGTTTCAAGTGCTTTTATAAATAAAAAATGTCCAAGAGTACTTAAAAAACATAGTAATAGAAACCAAGGAATATCTTTTAAAATTAATAATTCGAAAAAAAACGGACCTATTATAGTCATTACTATTCCACCTACAATAGCGACCCAAAAAAAACTTGTTTCAGAATTATCATAAGCAGAAATATTACGAGTTAAAATTGAATAGATAGCTAATAAAAAAGCAAGAATTAATGGCCATACCATATTAAAGTTAAAATTCATCGAGATTGGATTTAATATTATTAAGATACCTAAAAAACCTATAAATACAGCACACCATCTTCTCCAACCAATTTTTTCATTAAGAAAATAATATGAAAGTGGAAGAACTAAAAGTGGATAAATTGCGATAATTGTATGTGCAGCTACCAATCCGAGAACTGTAAATGAGTATACACCAATGCAGACACAAGAAATTAATAAAATTCCCCTAATGATTTGAATTAATGGTTTTTTCGAAAAAGAGATCTGTTTAATACCACCTTTTTTAATTGAATAAATTAAAACAAATAGAACCAATACCCAACTCCTGTACATATTAATGATAAAAACGTTATATTCTTCTGCTAAATATCTCGAAACACCATCCATAATGCCAAAGCATAATGTTGCTAAGATCATTAATATGATACCTAATTTAATTTCATTCTTCATAATTTGAAATTTACATGTAGACTGATTACTAAATTCACAATGTATATTATTAATGGACTTAAAGAAATTTAAAATTGTAGATTCTCATCATCATTTGTGGGATTTATCAATGAAAAAGCATCCTTGGCTTTGTGAAAAACCACTAATTAATTTCCGTTACGGTAATTACGAACAAATTTGTAAAAATTTTCTTTTTAATGATTACTTGGAAGTTTCTGGCAATTATAATGTTTATAAAACAATTCATATGGAAGCTGAATGGGATAGAAGAGATCCAATTGGAGAAATAATTTGGCTAGAAAAAATTTATAAGGATTTTGGCTTTCCTAACGGGGCTGTTGGACAAATTCGCCTGCATGAAAAAAATTCAGAATTAGTATTAAAAGAATATTTCAAACATCCTATTGTCAAAAGTGTTCGACAAAAACCTAATTACGATGATTTTGAAAAACCGATTGTAAAACTAAGTGACAAGTCCTTCCGATTAGGTTTTAGTAAGCTTGCAAAATATAATTTTCATTTTGATTTGCAAATACCATGGAAGTATCTTCAAGACGCTAAATTATTAGCGGACGATTTTCCTCATACACTTATTATTCTTAATCATGCAGGACTCCCATATGACAGATCAATAGAAGGACTAAAAAGTTGGAGGAGTGCAATAAACCTTATCAGCCAATGTTCAAATGTTGTTGTTAAGATATCAGGCATTGGTGTTCCAAATTCAGCCTGGAACAAATACAACAATGAAGGTATTATAAATTACTTAATTGATAAATTTGGAGCAGATAGATGTATGTTTGGTTCTAATTTCCCTGTGGATAGCTTATGCGCATCTTACGACCAAATTGTTGAAACATTATTTGAATGTATTAGTAGTTTAACCAATACTGAAATAAATAGTATATTTTATAGTAATGCTTTAAAATTTTATAAACCTTTATAATTATTTTAAAGGTAAAATTGTTGTACTTTTGAGCTCTTGCAAAGATATACCAGATGACATGGAATTAAACTCAATATTTTTAATCAAAACCTGTTGAAATTCATCATATTCCTCAATACTTCCTGCTATAATTTTAATGATATAATCTGCCTGAGAGCCTGTTATCCGATGAGCCTCTAAAATATTTTTATATTTTTTTAAAATTTGATTAAACTTATTTATCCAATTTGAGTTATGATTTCTAACAGTAACCATCAAAAACACTATTATAGGTAAGTTAACTTTTCTTTTGTTAATAATAGTTACTTTTTTTTCAATAACCCCATCTTCTTCAAGTTTTCTGATTCTATTCCAGCATGGAGTTTGTGACAAACCTACTCTTTTTGAAATTTCTGAAAGAGGTAGATCTGCTTGACGTTGAAGAATAAATATAATTTTTTTATCAATATAATCCATCTATTATTTTTTTAAATAAAGAATATTTTTCTAATTTTTTTTAAAATAGCAAAAAATTTTCCAAAATTATACATATTTTTTCATTTTTTAAGAAAATTATTTTATTTTTAGAAAATGGAAATGATATAATTAAAGATATTAGACAATCATTGGAAAAATTAATTAAAACAATTTTAGTTCATTATTTACTTGAGAATTTAAATCATGAACTACAATCCCTCCACTAGCTGGAAATATGTTTGTATAAGAACCAATTACAACATAATGAGTAACAAATAAATAAGGTCCCTGTTTTTTATCTAAAGAAGAGATTAAATCTTTTAAATCTCTTAAGACTTCCTTTTTATTTGCATAATTTTGGTAAAATGAGTTAAGGCCAGAATGTAGTTCGTATTTTTTTAAGCCCATTGATTTCACTGTTTCATAACATCTACACCAATAACTTGAATATACTTTGGTGAATTTAATATCATATTTTTTAAATTCATTTGAAATCTTTCTAGCTTGATAGATGCCATCATTACTCAAATTTCTTTGAGTGGAACAATCTTCTAATTTAAAGTTTTCAGGATCTCCATTTCCAGGAGCTAAAGCATGTCTCATAAAAAAAACTTTAGAATTTACATTGTTAATCTCATTCAATCTTAATTCATTAGCATTTAAGGAATTAAAAAAATTAATTATTGAAACAAAAATTAGTAATATAAAAAGCTTCATTTTTTTCATTTAAAATAAATTCAATCTAAAGTCTATTTATTACTCATAATAGACTTAAAAACCACATATAACTAAAATCAAAATAAATTTTTCTAAAGCATAGGTATTTTAATTTAAGATTAAGTATATTTGATCCTCATAGTGATAAACTAAATAATTCATGAAGACCTAAAAACCTACCGTACATCAGACCTAAACAAATAATAATGAAAATAATTATAAAAATTCTTTTTTGCATTTAATAGCTATTTACTTCTAAAACTTCAATTGATTCTTCTCCATATTTTACATCTTTACTGTGATAATCATTTGGTAAAGGAACTAATTTTTCAGGTGGAATTCCATCCACCCATAAAAGAAAGTTAATTTCTACATTTTCTTTCGTGTCAAACGGCAATTTATTTTTTATTTCAAAATTATCATCAAATTTTATTTTATTCTCTTTAATCTCCCTGAATGATTTACCCTCTTTATCTACTCCGTAAAAAGTAACTTCAAATCTTACAATCCACTTATTAGTCTTTCTCATGATTTAGCCAATTTTGTATTTCATTTTTATATTCAGGAAAATAATTTTGAATTATTTCTAAATTAAAATTTGAAAGTATTGATGTGTTGTTCTCACGTTCTAATAAAAATTTAAAACTAAACAAGATTAGTTCTTCTTTTGATTTAATGCCCTTTAATATCTCAAAATAAAAATCGTCGTTTAATGTAATTATGTGTTCTGAATTTATCAAACTTTTTATATAAACAGTAAACGTGTTATTATCATTTTTTTTAATTAATATTTCCAAAGTTTTACTACTTCATCAATTATTAAAAACCTAGAACCCTCATATTGATTTAATATCATTTTTTTTGCTTCGTCTTCATCTTCGGCATGAACTATTAAAGAATTATAATTTATTTCCTTAGTTCCATCATTGTGCAAATACTCTAAATGAAATTTGACTTTAAAATCAGTTTTCCAATTGTTCATAATATATAAGAATAAGGGATTACAAAAACCTAACTTAGTTTATAGTTATATCCAAGATTAATAAAATTATGAATAAAAAAACAATAAAAATACTTGTTCCCGCCGGTGCATTAGGAATGCCGTTTGATAAAAATGCTTTGATTAATGGTATTAAACAAAAGCCAGATTTAATTGCTATAGATGGTGGATCAACTGATAGTGGTCCATATTATTTAGGAAGTGGAAAAAGCAAATACTCCTATAGTGCAACAAAAAAAGATTGGAGTATCTTAATGAACATGCGTTCTAAAGCCAAAGTGCCTTTATTAATTGGAACAGCTGGCACATGTGGAACTAAAAGTTCTGTTGAATGGATGTTAAAAATTACTAACGAAATAGCAAAAGAAAATAAAGAAAAACTTAAAATTGTTACTCTTAAAACAGACTTATCTAAAGAATTTTTACTTAAAAAGTTCAAATCTGGAAAAATTAAACCTCTAGAAGGGGCTCCAAAAATCAATGAAGATATTATAAATAATTGTTCGAATATAGTAGCTCTTGCGGGTGCAGAACAAATTCAAAAAGCTATTAACTCAAAAGCAGATATAATTATTGCTGGCCGTTCAACTGATACAGCAATTATTTCAGCGTTACCAATATATCATGGATTGAATGTAGCTTCAGCTTGGCATGGAGCAAAAATCGCAGAATGTGGCGCTCTTGCAACAAATAATCCAAACTCTGGAGTAATTTTATTAGAATTTGACAAAAATGGTTTTACGATCACGCCAATGTGTAAAAAAACTAAAGCCACTCCACAAACTGTTTTTGCACATATGCTTTATGAAAACGTAGATCCATATATATTGCTTGAGCCAGGTGGTTATTTAGATGTAACTAATGCTAAATATATAAAACATAAACAAAATAGTGTCAGGGTAGAAGGTAGTAAATGGTACAACAAAAAACCTTACACACTTAAAATAGAAGGTGCAAGATTAGTTGGTTTTCAAACGATATCAATCGTATTAATTAGAGATCCTAAATATATTGAAAGCATTGATAAATGGATAGGTAAACTTAAAAACTCATTCTACAGAAAAATAAAAAAAAGTATTTTAGTTGATGTTCAATTAGAATTAAGGAAAATTGGTAAAGACGCAACACTTGGAAATTTAGAGCCTATATCAATTAATAATAATGAAGTAGCAGTAATGGCAATCTTTACAGCAAACAGCCAAGAGAAAGCAAATGATTCAGCCAAGTTACTAAATCCAGATTTGTTACATTTACCATTAAAAAAAAATGAGCCAATGCCTACTTTTTCTTTTCCATTCTCACCTCCAGAAATTGATAAAGGACCACTATTCGAATTTTGTTTTCATCATGTGATCGAAATTGATAATCCTAAAAATATTTTTAATCTAGAATTTCACACTACTTAAAATGAAAACCTTGTCTAAAATTACAAAAAATATTCGTTCTAAAAATGCTGGTCCATTTTGGGTAACAGTTGATCTTTTCTTTAAAGATAATAATAGTTTTTTTTACGCATGTGAAAATATATCAAATGAAAAAGTTTCAAATATTTTGAAAATAAAAAAAAATCAGTTGAAAAGATTTGAGATTGAAAATTTAAAAGTAATAAAGTTTAGCTTTCCCAGAAAAAATATTCAGGGTTCAAGATTAGATAGAGATATGCACGGAGCATCATTCGCAATTTTATTTGAACAACTATTGTTATGATTTATTATTAATTAACTCTTCACAAGTTGCTTTTCTATATACAAATCTTAAAATATTTGTATTAGTATAGTAATTGAGGTTTTTATTGATCATAATTAAATAATTAATGATTATAAAATTTAAAAATGAAAAAATTAAGTACAAATAAAATTTCATCTTTTAAAGATGAACTTCATGCAAGACCATATATAAAATTAGAGAATAATTTAAGAACTTTTCATTTCGCATATTTAATTCAAGATAATGATGAAAATAAAGCTTGGACCTATCTTGATAGATTTTTAAAAAAATTAAACTTTCAAAGTTTACCTAACAAAGCATCAAAATTTTGGGTTGCTGAAGGTAAAGATCTTACAATAAGATATGAGTGTCACACAGAGTTTATATCTTTAACACTTATTTATCCAAACAAAATTGAGATAAATAAAAATAAAACTAACTTATTTGATATTAAATTTTTAAATATACTTCCAATAAATTTTTTGAAAAATTTTCCAGGTCAACATTTTCTTTCCTCATGGATTGAAATGGCTCCATCAAGTCATAATTTCAAACCTATAGAAATCGAAAAATATTTTTATCATGATAATTTTGCTGGCTCTAATGTTGCTGAAGATGGTGCGAATGTTTTCATGTCCTTTAAATCTGACAGAACAGATTTTTTAGGAACTGGGTTTAGAAGAGTATTTATTCAAAATAAAGCACTAAGAACAAGAAGAACAGGACGTTTACTGCAAAGAATTGTGGAATTGGAAACTTACCAAGTACTTTCTTTATTTGGTTTAACACAAGTTAGAGATGAAAGTTTTAATTTGAGTAAATTAGAACAACAAATTACAGAAATTACAAAATCTGTCTCTCAAACAGCAAAAAAAAATTTAGACAAAAGTTCAATTACTTATCCTGATTATCAAAAAGATTTAAATGAATTATCATATGTAGTTGCAAAAATTGAAGAAATATCTTCATCTACAAATTACCGTTTATCTGCAACTTCTGCTTACTATAAATTAGTTGAACAAAGAGTTAAAGATTTAAGAGAAATAAGATTAGATTCTTTTCAAACAAATGATGAATTTTTAAGTCGAAGACTCCAACCTGCTATTAGAACTTGTGAAGCATTTTCAAGAAGATTGGAATCACTAGCAAATAGAGCTCAAAGAGCTGATAATCTGGTTAGAACCCAAATTGAAATGGGGGTGCAAATACAAAATAAAAATTTACTAGAGTCTATGGAAGTTAGAGCAAGAGCACAACTTAGATTACAAGAAACAGTAGAGTCTTTGTCAATAATTGCGATGACATATTATATAATTGGATTAATAAGCACTTTAATAGACCCATTAAACTTTAAGATATTCTTTGTTAGCAAAGAGATCTTTTTAGCATTCTGTGTTCCAATAATTTTAATCATTATTTGGTTTATTGCAAAGATGGTTAGAAAGAAAATTAATAAAATAAAATAAAAAAGGCAGAATTTCTCCTGCCTTTTAATCAATTAATTATGAAAACATATCGGATGTTATACCTTCATACCAACCTATAGATTCTTCATAAGTAGCTTTTCTAAGATCACTACTTTCACCAGTCTTAGAGATGAATTTACTTGTGACATCAATTTTTTCAGCTCCAGCTTTATAACTTGCTCCGACTTTGACACCATCATTTGTAGCTACTAAAGACCAACAAGTATTAGAGTACCTTGCAGGAAAAACTTTACTTCCTGTCAAACTTCCTCTTATATGATTAGCAGCAACTTTTGCTTGGCTATTAGCTGAAAACCCAGACTTAGGCATTGATTTTGCTATAGATGCATCGCCTAAAACATATATGTTTTTATCAGCTTGTGATTGCATTGTTCCTGCTACTATTGGGCACCAATCTCCTTTATTAATACCTGCAGTCATAGCAATTGCTCCTGCTTGCTGTGCAGGAACAACAGATGCAGCATCTGCCTTGAACGTATCTAAATCAGTTTCGAATTCCATGGTAGCTGCATTTATATTTTTTAACCCACCATGAGTATCAACTCCAATCCATTCTATCATCCCAGGGTAATGTTTTTGCCAAGCTTCTTGAAAAAGACCCATTTTTGAAAATTTTTTCTTTGGATCTAGAACAACAATTTTTGCAGTAGGATTTGATTTTTTAAATTGATGCGCAATCATTGAAACTCTTTCATATGGTCCTGGTGGACAACGATATGGATTTGGTGGTGGTACCATGACAAATGTTCCACCCTTTTTCATCCCTTTGACTTTGTTCTTTAACAATTGAACTTGAGTTCCTGATTTCCAAGCATGAGGCATTTTGGATTGAACATCTGCGGAATAGCCATTAATTGAATCGTATTTAAGATCAATTCCTGGCGAAACGACTAATTTATCATATGATACACTTCCACCAGACCCTAAATTTATTTTTTTAGCTGCAGGATCAACTGATTTTGCCCATTCATGAACTACATTGACACCTCTATTAACAGCAAGTCCATAGTAATTGTGACCAATGGAACCATAATTACGAAAATCACCAAGATACAAATTAGAAAAAAAACAAGTATAATATCTTTTTGATGCTTCAATTAAAGTTACATCTACTTTCCCTTTAGAATCTTTTGCAATATATTTAGCAGCAGTCGCTCCACCAGCACCACCACCAATTACAACGACTTTTGGCAGAGCACCAAAAGCAATTGATGGCATGGAAAGTGCGGTAGCAGACAAAGCAGCTGTTTTTACAAAAGAACGTCTTGTATATTTAGACATTTAAACTCCTCCCCATAGTTTATTTAATATACCCAGTAAGGTATTATTAAAATGATATCAGTTTACATTGTATTGTAAATTAAAAAAAATGATTATTATTTTAAACTACTAAAATATAGTGCTAGGGATGCAATTTGTTCGTCATCTAACCTGCCAGCAATCATTTGCATTACCGGATTTTCCATTTCTTTGTTTTTATAGGCTAACATTACAGTTAAAAAAACTTCTTTATCATATCCATTTATTGAAGGTATCGCTTTATCAGAGTTTGCTTTATGACAGGTAACACATTCACCAGCAAGATGTTGTCCGTATTCCTTATCACCTAATGCAAGCATCTTTTCATCAGAATATGACGTTTTGGTTAGAAAAATTAATGTAGATATAAATAGTAGAAATTTCATTTTATAATTTAACCTTAAAATAAAATGTTATGTCAATTCTTTAATTTCATAAGTATTTACAAAATTTCACATGCCTAATATTTTTATATTATTTTTATTTTTTGGTCTTACCAATTGTGATTTACTTATGTAACTTTCTAGTAAGTTAAAAATTTTAGGACCCTTAACATTAGGATTTATAGACCCCCATCCTCCAACAATATAATTTTTATTTGATTCAAGAAGATCTCCAGTAGATATTAATTCAATATCATTAATTCTATTACCTATTTTATTTTTTGGACTGCATGTATATCTTAAGCCTCCAACTCTAACCATATCACCCCCTTGTTGAAAAAATGGATCAGTATTGAAAATATTATCACATACATCTTCAAGTATATCTTTAATCATCTTTCCAGACATTTCCATTCTATAGACTTCAGGATAATTCATTGAGGTTTGAGAATACATATCATCAATGGTAATATTTTGACCAGGTAATAATGTAGTGCCCCATCTAAAGCCTGGACTGAATGATATTTCCGTATCTCTTTCAATCATAATAGCATCACAAATCACATCATCCCAAGTGCCATTGAAATTACCTCTCCTATATAAAAGAGTATCCGCTTTTCCTAATACTCTATTACATTCTTGTTCATAGGGTTGTCTTAATTTATTTATATGTTCTGTCATTTCTGGGTCTGGATTTATAACATCTGAAAATATTGGAATCAATTTAGAAGCATAATCGACGACTTTACCTTTTTTTATATCCAGATCTATTCTACCAATGTATTTTCCATGTGAACCAGAAGACAAAAGCAAAGTATTATTTATATTAATAGCTTCAGGAATTGCATCATGGGTGTGTCCAGTTAAGATAACATCTAGATCTTCTAAAGTTGATGCAAGCTTTTGATCAACATCAAAGCCATTATGTGATAATAAAACGACAACTTCAGCCCCTTTTTTCTTAGCTTTATTTATATTTTTTTGAATAACCTCTGGCCTTATTCCAAATGACCATCCTTCTACCATGTATTTAGGGTTTGCAATTGGTGTGTATGGGAAATGTTGACCAATTACTGCTATATTTACACCACCTCTTTCAAAAAATTTTATTGCCTCGAAAACTGGTTCATCCCATTCCGTATCAAAAACATTACCTCCTAAAAAAGGATACTGCATCTCGTCTAGGAGTTCAGCAAGCCGGTCTTTACCAAATGTAAATTCCCAATGGCCTACCATAGCATCTGGCCTAAGTAGGTTCATAGCTGACACCATATCAGCACCTTGAGTTTTCAATGAAGTGTATGAACCTTGCCATGTATCGCCACCATCCAAAAGTAAAACTTTATTATCTCCACGTTCTGCTCTAATTTGTTTTATTATGTTTGAGGTTCGGTCTAGACCACCAAGTTTTCCATATTCCCTAGCTAAATTAACATAATCTACCATAGTATGGGCATAAGCTAATGGAGAATTTGGTTTAATATTAAAATGTTTTAAAAATTCATTTCCAACAAGATGGGGTGGAATTCCTTCAAAATCACCTACACCATAATTTTCTGATGGAGGCCTAAAATAAACTGGCTTTAATTGACCATGTAAATCAGTTATGTGTAAAAGAGTAACTTGTCCTTTTGAATCAAATTGCAATAATTCATTTTGAGAGAGTGATTGTTTAGCTGCTACAGAACTAAAAGAACGAGAACCTATTATTGCAGAAGTTATCGCAGCTAATTGCAAAAATTCCCTTCTTGATTTCATAAAATTTTCATAAAAAACTAAATGTTATTTAAGACTTCTCATCTTCAGGTGTCACATCTATATCTCTGGCCTTACCAATAATTTTTGTAGGAGTATTACAATTTTTCATACATGGATTTCCATTTAAGTTTTTAACATCAGGTCTTGGATCAGGTAATAAAAAACCGTTTCTGTTAGGCATTTTAATTTTTCCTATATTTTTGTTAGATAATATAAAATCTTCATCAATAATATCATTCATATTTAATAAATAGGCCACAATTTTATATGTCTCATCATAAGTTAAACTTTGAGCCTCTCCAAAGGGCATTGATCTGTAAACATAATCATAAATTGTAGAAGCATAAGGCCAATAACTTCCTGTTGTCTTCACTGGGTCGTGTGAACTTAAAGTTCCTGATCCACCAACTAATTCAGGCCATCTGTCAATACCCTCACCAAAATCACCATGACAAGAAGCACATCTTTCTGCATAAACTTCTTCGCCAGAGAGCGCATCACCACTTCCTTTGGGAGCACCTAATCCATCTGGCCTTATGTCAATATCCCATCCAGCAACTTCTTGTTTTGTAGCAATTTTACCAATATTAAATTTTCTTGTTTCAGAAAACGATGATATAGAAAGAAAAATAGATAATAGTGAAAATATAATATATTTACCCAAGTCTAACATTATCCACCTTACCATTTTTTGATATTAACCATGTTGCAATAGAATTATTATGGTAAATGGAATTTACCCCTCTAATATTTTGAAGTTCTTTAATTGTTGGCTGAACATAATTGGTTTCATCAATTGCACGAGATTGTAAAAGCATCTCTTCACCATTCCATTCAAATGGAATGGTGAATCTTGTTAAAGACTTTTCTAAAACTGGACTGTGTAATTGAGCAGTTTTCCAATTTTTTCCACCATCTAAAGAAACATCAACTCTTTTTATCTTACCTCTTCCAGACCAAGCTAAACCTCTAATTTGGTGAATACCTTTTTGTAATACTGGTTTTTCAGGACAAGGTGATGTAATTACTGATTTTGCATCCATTACCCATGTAAACATTCTTGCCTTCCCATCAGATAATAAGTCAGTATATTTAGAAGTTTCTTCCCTGGTCATATATGGTTTGTCTCCAAACTCTATTCTACGGAGCCATTTTACCCACATATTTCCTTCCCAACCAGGAACTACTAATCTTATAGGATAACCTTGTTCAGGCCTTAAAGCCTCTCCATTCATTGCCCATGCAATAATACAATCATCTTTAATTTTTTCTATGGGTATTGATCTAGTCATTCCTGAGGAATCACTACCCTCAGCAAGAACCCATTTAGCGTTATTTTTTAAACCTGTTTCTTGAATTAAATCAAATAATTTAACTCCAGTATATTGAACATTATGAACCATCCCAAAAGTATATTGACAACCATTAAGTTGTGACCCCTTCCACTCCATTCCACCATTAGCAGCACATTCTAAAAAATAAAATTTGTTAACTTGCGGAAATCTTTTCAAATCATCTAAGGTAAAGATCATTTCTCTGTCAACTAAACCATTTATCATAAGTCTATAATCAATCGGATTAATTATAGCTGTACCACCATGATGCCTTTCAAAGCATAATCCATTAGGAGTAACTATTCCTTCAAGATCCTGTAAAGGTGTAAAATTAACTGATGATTCTGTACTAGCTGTTAACCATTCTACATTTCTTCTTATAACGTTTGATTCGAATTCAGATGGCATGCCATAAGGATTAACGTCAACACCATCGCCTAGAGTTTCAGTCCATTCTGGAACATTAGGAGGCAGATTTTTGTTATTTGCTTCTTTAGCGAGTAAAGATTTAGAAGACAAACCAAGAGCTCCTAAACCTACCCCAGCTTTAATAACAGATCGACGACTAATTATATCTTTTTTTTCTTTAGCCATTTCAAGAAACTGTCATTTTTCTTTTCATGGTATATGTATTTCCACTATCATCTTTCCATTCAAAATTGAATGTACCAGTTTTTTTTGCCTTATATGGAAAGGCTATATATGGATTTGTAGAAATTGATGGCTCTAATTTCATTTTAAATATTTCTTTACCTTCAAAATCTACTTTGAATGAATTAATTATTTGTCTAGGAATATTTTTTCCATCTTTATCTTTCATTCTACCACTATGCATTGGATGTCTTATAAGTGTTTTAATTTCAATTACTTCATCTATAGTAGCTTTTTTTGGAACTTTTCCTCTAGGTTTAACTTTAGACATAATTTTCTCCTATTTTATCCACCACACCCACCTATTGTAACTTTTACCTTAGACTTAGTCATAAAGTATTCATTCTTATTATTTTCAGCGACAAGAACAACATTTTGTGTTTTTGAAAGTCTAATTCTAGTTGTTGCAGAACACATACCCATATCAGGTGTAAAAGAGAATTTAGCAACATCTGGAGCAGGGTTGCCATCAGCTAAAATATAAACATTTTTAATATAATTTTCTTTGGTCATTTCACTTTCAATTTCAAAATTAACTTTAACTTGATTTCCATTTTCTGCTATTTCAGGAAGGTCAAGGAATATATCCAATTCTTTTGCACCTTTACCTTTTGTAATTTCATTAATTCTTTTAAGAACTTGTTCTTTACCTGCAAAAGCTATTCCTGAAGACATAATATATCCAGCTGTGCCTAACATCAGCGCAATAGCATTTCTTCTCGAAATTTTTATCATTTTAATGGTTTTCATCACAATAATCCTTGATTAATAAAATTATATTTAGAATATACCCCCTATGGTATACGTTATTTTTTAATAGTAAATGAAAAAATTAATTTTCAATTATCTCATCAATTTGCCACCAAAACATTTCAGGATTTGAATAACCAGAAATTCTTCCAATTTCAATATTATTTTTGTAGAAAACAAAAGTTGGTGTAGTGTTTGTCTTAAATATTGCATTTAGCTTATTTTTGTCAATTTTGTCTATATACAATCTCTCTATTGGAAAAACATTAGCTACATCAGTTTTATTATAAATTTTACCAATTTGTTTTTCCCAAACAATGCACACACCACAAGTTTTATCTGTTAACATAAATAATTTTGTTTCAGCAAAAGTTGACTTTAAAAAAAATAAAATAAAGCAAATAAAAGTCAGAAAAAAATTTTTAAAATTGAAAACCATGTTTATTTAATATACCCTATATGGGTATACTTAATTTTGACTAAATTGTAAATATTTAAACTTGTAAAATTATGATTTTTAATACACAAATATTTATTGTTAAAGGGCGATAATAAAATGAATGCAGAGGAAGCTAAAATTATTAATTTAAAAAACAAACATCTAATTTTTAGACTCAACAGAGCCATTGGACAAATAGAAGCTATAAAGCGTGATTTGTCAAATGATCAAGAAGAGCAGGATTGTGTTAAAACTTTCAATCAACTAAAAGCAAGTATTAACGCTCTAAAAAAATTTGGTCAAATTTATATGTCAGAACATTTAGATGAATGTTTAGAGCAGGGTGTTGATAAAGAAGAAATTTCTAAAAACTTAAAGCCAATTCTCAATGGAATTTTTAAATTATAAAGTGTAGGATAAACATCTTAATCATTTAATATAAAATCAGCCTCTCAGAGATTGGTAAAATTAAAAACTCCTAATGCATTTTGGATAAAAATTAATAAATTATTTTTTGCTCTGCATGTTCTTAAGTCAATGCACAAGAATTATATTAACCTCAGTTTAAATAATTATACAAAATTTAATTTTTTAATTTAAAGTATCTATTAAAGAAAATTTATGCAAAAGAAAAAAATTTCAATTGTCGCTGGTGATATGGTTGGATTTTCTAGATTAATAGAAGAAGATGAAATCAATACACTTAAAAGACAAAAAATAATTGTCAAAGATATAATAGACCCTAAATTAGGTGAAAATAATGGAAAGTTAATAAAAACTACCGGAGATGGTTTCTTAGCAGTTTTTGAAAATTGTGATGAAAGTTTATCTTTCAGTATAGAAATTCAAAATCAAATAATCGATCAAGAAAAAATTATTATTCCAGAAAAAAAAATATGGTACAGAATTGGTATTAACTACGGTGAAATTATTTTAGAAAATGATGATATTTATGGAAATGAAGTAAATATAGCAAGTAGAGTTGAATCTATATGTGAGCCAGGAGGTATATCAATAACTTCATCGGTTAAAGAAAAACTTAAAACAGATAATATAAAGTTAAAAAATATCGGTTATCAAGTTTTAAAGAATATAAAAAAACCAGTTGAAGTTTATCAACTAAATTTAAAAGACAAAAATTTAGATTTAGACTTGACAGAATCTGACCAAGAAATTCGTTATTGTTTATCTCAAGATCATACTACTATAGCCTACGCTAAGTTTGGTTCAGGCCCACCTCTTATAAAAGCACCAAATTTCATGACAAGCTTAGAACATGACTGGAGAAGCCCCATTTGGAAACATTACTTCAATTTTTTTGGATCTTCACACTCTTTTTATAGATTTGATCAACGAGGCAACGGTTTTTCAGACTGGGAACCCCAAAATATAAGCTTTGATAATTTCGTTGATGATCTAGATGCAGTTGTAAATGATGCAGGATTGGAAAATTTCCCATTGTTTGCTTTGTCACAAGGAACAGCTGTTTCTATAGCTTATGCTGCTAAATATCCCCAAAAAGTAAGTAAGTTAATTATCTTAGGTGGTTACGCAAGAGGAAGAGCATTTAGAATGAAAGCTGATGAGTTTCAAAAAATTTCATCAATGGATGAAGCAATGATTTTAAATGGTTGGGAGCAAGAAAACCCTGCATTTCGTCAATTTTTTGCAAGTAGTTTTTTGCCTGAAGCATCTAAAGAACAGATGGATTCATTTAATAATTTAATGAAATTTACTACTTCAGCATCAAACGCTGCTAAAATATTGAGAGTAAATGACAAAATAAATGTAATTGAAACATTAAAAAAAATTGAAATCCCTAGCTTAATACTTCATGCAGAAAAAGATATGAGAGTCCCATTTACAGAGGGTGAATTTCTTGCAAAACACTTAAAAAATTCAAAATTAGTGTCTTTACCGAGTAGTAATCACATAATTTTGGAACAAGAAGATTGCTGGCCAATTGTCCAAAAAGAGATTATGGAGTTTTTAAAATCTTAGATTACCATAAGGTTTTTAGTAACGAGGGAATTTTATCTTTATGAATTCATTAAATAGATTAGTTGTTCTTCAAATTAGAATTATAACACTTCTGCTAATAAAATTTTTAATAATGATAAATTTTACTGTAACAGCATCACAAAAATCTGATGCTATATCTCCAGAGATTTATAATTTAAATTTATTAATGAATAAAAATCTTGAATTAAAAAAAAATGGTAAACCAGTAATTGCCAATAAATGGATGGTAGTTACGGCAAACAAAAAAGCATCAGAAGCAGCTGCTAGAGTTTTGCATACAGGTGGAAACGCTATTGATGCAATGGTTACTGCTCAATTAGTCCTAGGTCTTGTTGAACCTGAATCTTCAGGACTAGGTGGTGGAGCTTTTTTAGTTTATTACGAAAAAAAAACAAAAAAATTAACTACGTTGGATGGAAGAGAAACAGCACCACTTGAAGTAAAACCAGATCATTTTCTAGACAATAAAGGGAAACCTTTAACATTTTTTGAAGCTGTCGTTGGTGGAAAGTCTGTTGGAGTTCCGGGTACTCCAGCATTATTGGAAAAAGCACATCAAAAATGGGGTAAAAAAAAGTGGGAAGCGTTATTTAAAGATGCAATTCAATTGGCTGAAAAAGGATTTCCAGTTTCTCAGAAATTAAGTTCATCAATTAAAAAAAACCGCAAGTCTTTAAAAAAGTATGAAATTACAAAAAATTATTTTTTGCCACTTGGTAAAAGTTTAGAGTATGGCAACATAAAAAAAAATATAAATTATGCAAACACATTGAAACTTTTTTCTAAATACGGCTCTGATGTTTTTTATTCAGGCACAATAGGTGAAGACATAATTTCCACAGTTAGAAATGTAAAAGTCAATCCGGGGAAATTATCAAAAATTGATTTATTAAATTATGAAGTAAAAGAAAGAATTCCTATATGTTCATTGTATAGAAAATATAAAGTATGTGGTATGGGTCCGCCATCATCGGGAGCAATAACTATAAGTCAAATTTTAGGAATTGTTGAAAGATATGATCTATCAAAATTAGGATATAATAATTCTGAGACATGGAGAATTATCGGAGATGCATCTAGGTTAGCTTTTGCCGATAGAGGAAAGTATATCGCCGACAGTGACTTTGTCGATGTACCAATTGATAAACTCATTGATAAAAAATATTTAAAGTTTAGATCAAATAAACTAGAAACAAAGATGAAAATACCAGAAATTAAACCTGGTTCAATTTTACATAAAGAAACAAGTAGTTATATATATGCTAATTCATTAGAGTTACCATCTACAACTCATATATCAATTGTAGATAAATATGGCAACGCACTCTCAATGACTTCAACTATTGAAAGTAGTTTTGGATCAAGATTAATGACAAATGGAGGGTTTCTTTTGAATAATGAGCTAACTGACTTTTCATTTCAAAAAGAAAAAAAAGGAAAAAGAGTTGCTAATAATATTGAACCAAACAAGAGGCCAAGATCATCAATGGCACCAACAATTATTTTTAAAAATGACAACCCATTATTTATAATAGGATCACCAGGTGGTAGTAATATCATAGGATATGTTGTGAACTCTATTATTGGATTAATTGATTGGAAAATGAATGTTCAACAAGCTGCGTCTATACCGCACGGAATTAACAAGTTTGGAACATTTTATTTAGAAAAAAACTCAAAAATATCTTCACTTAAAAAGCAATTAGAAAAAAAAGGGTATAAAGTTAAATTGAGAAATTTTTATTCTGGTTTAAACATAATTCAAATTAATAATAAACTTTTTGGAGGCTCCGACCATCGAAGAGAAGGTATTGCGATAGGGTACTAATTTAATTAAAAGAAATAATCATGAACAACTGCATTTTTTGTAATATAGAAGAAAATCTTATAGTCCATGAGTATAATCATTTTTATGTCATAAGAGATGCTTTTCCAGTGACCCCTCTTCATTCACTCATAATTACCAAAAGGCATGTTGTAAGTTATTTTCAATGCTCTCAAGAAGAACATGATGAGATCCCAATTGTGCTAGATACACTAAAGACCGAATTCAAAATTTTAGATGAAGCAATAACAGGTTTTAATATTGGAATGAATATAGGAAAGGATGCAGGGCAGACTATTTTTCATTGTCATATTCATATTATTCCAAGGAGGCAAGGTGACACTCCAAATCCTAAAGGCGGCGTTAGATGTGTAATTCCACTGAAGCAAAAATATTGAGCATTTGGACTCTCTTACTGATTTAAGTTACTTCTTTTTACTTTTCCAAGTGCCACCATATTGATAGGTATCCTTAAATCCTAGTTTAATATCTTTCAGACACGAAACACATAAAAAGACATAATCCTTTAAATTACCATATCTGCAACGGTAAAGAACTTTATTCAGTGATTTACAATGATAGCATTCTTTGGTTTTTACTCTCATGATAAAAATAAAATGATCTATTTTTTATTAAGCTTTGAATCTTTTATAATATATACTAGAACTAGCAATTTTATTTATCTTCTTAAAGGAGTTTCTAAATTAGTTTTTTGTTCTCTTATTTCTTCTCTAAAAAATATAAACATTCCAGCTAGTATAATTATTATACACCCTATTATAGTTCTTAATGTAGGTATGTCGTTAAATAAAAGAAATCCTATCACTATAGACCAAACAATTAGTGAATATTCAAATATAGAAGTTACAGATGTCGAATACGAGCTGTATGCCTTAAACACACAGGTAAATGCAATAGTTGCTAAAAAACCTATCATAAGAATAAATTTCCAAGTATGATTAATATCACTAAACCATTCTCTAAAAATAAACTTAACTGTCGGATCACTGAAATTATCGAATTGCCCTGACCCTAAAATTAAAAATAAAAAACTACATAATAAAATTGTTATTAAATAGAAATAAAATAATTGAGTATAAATATCATCTTTATCAGAAGTTATTTTTGTAATTGTCATTGATAAAGAATAAAGTAAAGCACATAGAAGTGGTAAAAGAGTTTTGTAATCAAAATCGTTAAAGTTTGGGTTCAATATTATAAACACTCCTACAAAACCCAAAAATATTGACAACCATCTTTTATAACCAATATGTTCTTTTAAAAATATACTTGCAAAAATTGACATAAAAAAAGGTGTGGAAAAGTATAATGCTGTAGCAACAGCAAGTGTTAAATATGTCAGTGAAACAAAATAAAAACTAAAAGCTAAAAAATGTAAAACTACTCTAATTATTGATAAAAACGGGTAATGAGTAATCAATGAAATTCTTTGTTTTGTGATTAATAAAAATCCGCCCGATAATAATGCTGCAATTAAAGTTCTTGCAAAAAAAATTTCATATAATGAAGTTTTTTCAAAAATATATTTTAAAATAGCGTCGTGTACAGAAAATAATGCCATTGCAATCAAAATATAAATTATTCCAAATATATTTTTATTTTCATTCATAATTTTGAAATACACCTAATTTATTTAAGTTATACTATCACGCATTTTTCTAAAATAAATATTGACAGAGCAACAAATGTTACTAATTTTTTTCATACAAAATTAGAAAACCTTACATCCTTTTTAAGCATAATTATCTATATTAAACTTTGGTTTAATTAATAAAAATAAATCGCATTGAGCCGAAATAACTTTGTAAACGTGAATTCAAAACTCATTTGATATTTTATAAGATTTACCAAAAATTTTTTAATCTGATCAATATTTAAATCTTTTCTAAAGATAGAATTGTAAATTTATTTTGAATAGTTATATCTACTATATCATCAATAATTCCACAGGAGAAATTTTGTTTAAAATTCAAAAAATGAAAAATGGTGGTAAGCCTCATTCATATATATTCAAATGGTACTTTTTTGGATATCTATTTATATTTATAGTAGTAGCATATTTAGAAAATTGGTTTTAATACGAAAATATATAAAAAAGTTGTTAAATTATATTAGAAAGTGACAATAATCAACTTCTCTATAACAAGGGTTAACTCTCTACTTTAAATTAATATTTTCTTCAAATTTAGAAACTATAAACACTCCAAGGCAAGATAAAAATAGACCTAAAAAGTCTATTAAAATAAATTCTTCATTTAATATTAGATAAGCAAGTAAAGCGGAAGTTGGTGGCACCAAAAAAAATAAACTAGATGTTTGGTTTGCTTTATTATTTTGGAGCAACCACATCAAAATCAAAAAAGCACCAAGTGAAATGGCAAAAATTTGCCATGACATAGCTAAAAGAAAATCATTTGAAAAATTTATAAAGAAATCTTCAAAGCAAAGAGTAAGAAAAAAATGAAAGATTGAAGCACTTAATGCTTGTAAAAAATTATTCCCGGATATTGATAAATTAGAACCTATTTTTTTTTGCCAAATTATAGCTAGTGAAGAAGAAATAAGACCAATAATTCCAGCAAGAAATGCTATTAAACTTAAATCACCAATCAGATCAGAAATAATTATTATTGATGCACCACTAAATCCTAAAAATATTCCTATCCACTGATAACTTGTTAGAGTTTCATTCAAAAAAATTTTAGCTAGAAAAGATGTCAGGATAGGTTGCAATGAAACGATTAATGCAATTAGAGTAGCTGATATACCTTTAGATAATGCAAAAAACACACCTCCTAAATATAAACCATGGAATAATAAACCAGTTATTGATGAATCAATAAAATCTTTGAATGAAATTTTTTTATTTTTTGAAAAAATAATAAAAATTAAAAATAAAAATAATGCTACAGCACTGAATCTTATTGATAGGGATAAAAAAGGTGGTGCATAATCAACTATAATTTTACTACTTATAAATGCTGACGACCATAATATTACAAAAATTATTGGTATTGTATTTAGAATCTGAACAACTTTCTTATTTGGCGAATTGTTTAAATAAATTATCTAGGTCCTTTGTTTGTTGTCAAAGTTTTATTGATAATTTTTTTTAAAAAAATCTTTATTTTGTTTGTATCATTTTAATTGAATTGGCAGTTTCAATTACAGTTTTTTCAAAAGGTATAGGAGTCCATGTGAAAGTTTTGATTGTATCAGAATTATCTGCAGTCATATTAATTCCTAACAATGCCAGCATCCCTTTTGCCTCACGATCAAACATAGACAAAAATTTGAAAAACCAGTTTGGTGCTATTTTAGTACTTGGACCTTTGTAACCTTGGTTTATAAGAAATTGTGCAACATCAGCAAAACTTACAGGATTTGTTCCAGATGCTATAAATCTTTTGCCAGAAACTTTTGAGTTAGTTAAAGCTTGTACATGTAATTTTGCAACATCTCTAACGTCAACCATTGGAAAAGCAGCATCAGGCACCATAGGTATTTTACCATTTAGTACTTTGGATAGTATGTTTAACGACTCACAAGTAATATTATCTCCAAGTGGTGGTCCAAACACTCCTCCTGGAGCAATTACGACTAAATCCATTTTAGATTTTTCTTTATTTTTATTAATAAAATCCCAGGCTGATCTCTCTGCAAGAGTTTTACTTTTTATGTACGTACTCAAATTTGGGTAATTTATGTCAGTCCAATCTTTAGGTCCAAACTGACCACGACGAATACTTGACATCATTGACACAATTGAACTAGTCAATACTATTCTTTTGACTCCACCTTTTTGTGAAGCTTCTAACACACGCTTTGTACCTTCCACTGCAGGTAATATCATTTCATCTTCATTCTTTGGAATTGCGATCCTAAATGGTGATGCAACATGCATAACAAAATCACATCCTTCAATAGCTTTGTCCCAACCATTATCAGAAGTTAAATCCAATTTTTCAAATTTAAGATCTTTTATATTTATTTTATTTTTTTTAAAAGTATCTATAACCTCATTTTGTTTAGAAGAATTTCTAACTGTTCCTTTAACCCTATATCCTTTATTTAACAATTCTTTAACACAATAAAGGCCTATAAAACCAGATATACCTGTTACTAAAACTGTTTTTGACATTGTAAAATCCTTGATATTAATAAGTTGAAATTAAAAATTAAATAATTTTCAAAATTTAATCTAAAATTATAATTTTTACTATACATTCGATAAAATTAGACATGTACAAATTTATTTTTGACAATTATTATCATTATAAATTATTTGAAATCAAATGGTGGTAACTCTTTAATACTTTTTTTTAAAGACTCTCCCCAACTATTTGATATTTTTTCAAAATAAGGATCATTTTTTTCAATCCTTATTTGATTGTTAAATTCAAAATCATCTTTTTTTAAAGTGCAAACATCTATTGGCATACCTACTGAAACATTTGCCTTCATTGTACTATCAAAAGATACTAAAAGTAGTTTTATTGCATCACCGAAATTTGAGTGCTTTTCGAGAGCTCTAACAATAATCGGTTTGCCATATTTTGTTTCTCCAATTTGAAAAAAAGATTGATCTTCAGATGCTTCTATAAAGTTACCCTCAGGATATATTAAAAATAACCTATGTTCTTGACCTGCTATTTGACCACCTAAAATTAATGTAGAGGAATATGGATTTTCACCTGCTTGACCATCCGAAGAATATTCATTTGAAATATTTCTTAATATTTTTCCAACAATTCTGGCTACTTGAAACATAGATTTAGTTTTAAGAATGTTATCAATTTCATTATTAGGATTATCAATAGCTTCGTTTATAAGGTTAATAGTGGCCTGAGATGTAGCCAAATTGCCAGAAGTTAATAAAACTACGCTTCTTTCGTTTTTATTTGACCAGAAAAACATTTTTTTATTTGTATTTACATTATCTATACCTGCGTTTGTTAAAGTATCTGACATAAATACTAAACCTTGATTTAATTTTAATCCTACACAATAAGTCATTAAGTACCCTAATTATTGATCTAAAATATCAATTAATAATTCTAAATTTTGATTTTCAATAAAATATCCATTTATAATACCTTTTACTGGAACAACATCATTATAATCGAAACCTTTTGCTATTTCTACATATCTATCATCTGGAGAAATACCATTGGATATATCAAAACCAATCCAACCAAGATTTTCTATAAATACTTCAGCCCAAGCATGCATGGAAAGATTATCAGTATCATCTATGGGTTTAAATAATCCACTAACATATCTACAAGGTAGATTATTCATTCGGACTATAGATAAAAATATATGAGTGTGGTCTTGACAAACACCAAACCCTTTTTTAAATGCGTCTTCAGCAGTTGTTTTATAATCTGTCTTTCCTTTTTTATATTTAATTTTAGATTTAATATTACTTGATAATTGATGAAGACTTCCAATCAAGTCTTCGAAATTCAAAATATTTTCTTTGTAAAACTTTGTTATATGTTCACCAGGATTTGTCAGGTGAGTTTTATCAACATAACACCAAAGAGGAAGATCTTTTTTTGAAATTTCTTTAACTCCAAAATTAGACTTTGTTTCAACTTTACCAAAAATATTATATTCAATTTTTTTAGAGTTATTTTGTATACTAACCAATTCAATTTGGTTACCAAATTGATCTTTAGAATTGAGTTCTTTTTTTCCACCTTGTATATTTAATTTCCAATCTAAAATTTTTTGGCTTTCATTATTTGGAGGAGTTAAAAGTAATTTATTAAACCCAAAATTAATTGTTCCATCAATCTCATATACAATTTTTTGTATTATTTTTAAAATCATGTTTTATTGGAAATTAAATTCATCCTCTATATTTGCAGCTAATGTCATATTTATTTTAAATAAACCATTTAAAAATGAGTAATTATTAAAATTAGTATGTTTTTGCTTAATTCTTTTTTGAATACTAAGAGCATTTAAGTAACTATTATTTTTTGTAAAATTTTTTTTATGAATTGACTTTAAATTTTTAATAGTTTCACTGATACAAAACATTAGTGATTTAGGCATATCTTTATCTGATATTAAAAAATAAGAAACTTTATTAGCTTTAATTTCATTCTGATTTTTCCACATAAATGATCTGTATGAAGATATGCTTCTCAAAATCATTTCTAATTGAAAATTATCGTAACCCTCAAATCTAAATTTTTTTTCGTCCATTAAGAGATAATATCTTGTATTCAAAATTCTTGCAGTATTATCAAATCTTTCAATAAATGTGCCTAAATAGCAAAAATTTAAAATTTCATTTTTTAACATGCTTCTCTCTAAAAAACCAAAAATAAGAGCAATTTTTTCTCTCGTATTTTTAATAATTATTTGAATTTTATTTTCATTTATTTTTTTATTAAGTTCTTCATTCAAATATAACCAACACGTATTTATAGCTTCCCAAACCTCTGATGTAATTGACACTCTTGATCTTCTCGCATTTTCTCTAGCTTTTCCAATAAGCAGTAAAATATTATTTAAATTCTTAGGCTCTTTAAACATAAAGTTGATTATATTAAGACTTTCTAAAGAATTATTTTTCTTCAAAAAATGATGTCTTATAGAATTTGTTCTTAAAATTGCGTCCCATTCATTATACAAATTATTTGATGATAATAGGTATAATTGGAAACCACTCTCGATCATACACAATGTATTTTCAACTCGCTCAATATATCTGAACATCCAAAATAATGAGTCAGCTGTACTTCCTAACATTAAGAACTCAATATCCAAGTATCTTTAGTTCCACCACCCTGACTTGAGTTAACAACAAGTGAATCTTTCTTTAAAGCAACTCTTGTAAGACCACCAGTAGTGACTGTAACTTTTTCTTTTGCTAGCAAAGCAAAACACCTTAAGTCTACATGTCTAGAAGTCAAACCTTTTTTTGTATAAATAGGACATGTAGATAAAGATAAAGTTGGTTGAGCAATATAATTATAAGGATTTTTTATAATTTTATTTTTAAATTTTGATATTTCAGTTTTGCTTGCTAGTGGTCCTACTAGCATCCCGTAACCGCCTGAGCCATGAACTTCTTTAACAACTAATTTATTTAAATTGTCTAATACATATTTCAACTCATCTTTTACACGGCATTTAAATGTCTTTACATTTTTTAATATTGGTTTCTGACCCAAGTAAAATTTAATAATATCTGGGATATAGGAATAAATTGATTTATCATCTGAAATACCTGTGCCAGGAGCATTTGCAATAGTTACGTTTTTATTTCTGTATACCTCCATTAATCCTGGAACTCCTAAAAAACTATCTTCCTTAAATGATAATGGATCTAAAAAAATGTCATCTATTCTTCTATAAATCACATCAACTCTTTTCCAACCTTCTATAGTTTTCATATTTAAATATTTATTAATTACCCGAAGATCCTTGCCTTCTACTAATTCAATCCCTAACTTATCTGCTAAAAAAGCATGTTCAAAAAAAGCAGAGTTATATATACCAGGCGTTAGCAAAACTATATTTGGATTTCTATTTGTTTTTTTGGGTGAAGACTTCTTCAAAATTTCAGATAAATTTTTAGTATAGTTTCTATTTTCAAATACTTTATATCTTGAAATGAGATCAGGAAATAATTTTATCATAGTATCTCTATTTTCTATCATATAAGAAGCACCAGACGGAACTCTAACATTATCTTCTAATACATAAAAATTATCTGAATTAGTTTTTATTAAATCTATGCCAGAAATATGATTGTATGTTTTTTTTGGAGGAATAAATCCTATCATCTGTTTCAAAAAAGCAGGATTGTTTTGAATTAAATCAACAGGTATCACTTCATGCTTTATTATTTCTTGTTCACTATAAATATCATTAAGAAAAAAATTAATAGCTAAAACTCTTTGAGTTATTCCTTTAACTATTTTATCCCACTCCTTATAATTTATTATTCTTGGAATTATATCAAACGGTATTAGATTTTCTTTGTCATCATTGGAATATACTTTAAATGATACTCCTGTATTCTGAAAAAATTTCATTGCATCAGAATTTTTTTTTCTTAATTCATTATTATCTTGATTTTTGAACCAATTGATCAACTTTTTGTAATTAGTTCTTACAGAATTTTTATTTATAAAGGCTTCGTCATATTTTTTTGTAATATAAGTCATACTTAATTTCCTAATATAACTTATTGAGAGTAATACTTTGAATGCCTATATCAAGATTATTTATTGAGTAATTGTAAAATAATTAAATTAAAGTTGTACAATGCCTAAAAAATTATCTTTTAAAACTATAAGATAAAAAACTAAACTCTTAGATAACTGATTAAAAAGCGATTACAATTATTAAAATTAAGTTAAACTTCTGTTACAATTAGTTTGTCTTTCTTAATTTAATCTATGGTTTTTATAAATATAATAATTGAATAATTAAACTAATTTTTTAAAAAAAGTTTTTATATCATTTGATAATAATGAAGGTTCTTCTAATGCCGCAAAGTGACCTCCTCTTGGCATTTCTGTCCATTGTTGTACATTATAAATTCTTTCTACATAACTTTTTGGAGGCCATTTTAAAAACTCTTTTGGAAAAATAGAACAAGCTGTAGGAGTTTCAACTCTTGTTGAAGGATTATTAGAAAAAATTCTACCTCCTTCAAGTCGTCTCCCATAATAAATCCATGAAGAACTTTCAAATGTATTAGTTAATAAATAGATCATTATATTTCTTAGTAGTTCATCTTTTGTAAATGTACTAAACAAATCATTTTCTTTAATATCAGACCAACCATGAAATTTTTCTAAAATCCATGCAGCCACGCCAACAGGATTATCTATCATAGAATATGCAAGTGTTAGAGGTTTTGTAGCCTTTTGGGTCATATATCCTTTTTGTAGTTCAACATTTAATTCAAAATCATTGTCCCATTTTTTCTCTTCTTCGTTTTGTGTTCCATTTACGTGTCTGAAACCCATCATATTAACATGTATCCCTTTGCAATTTTTAGGATTGTCAAATGCAAGCCAAGCTGCAATATAAGATACCCAATCACCATCCTGAACAAAATAATTTTTATAACCAAGAACATCTACTAAAAGATTATTAATATAATTGGCCATTTTTCTTGGGCCTATTGGTTTATTTGGTTTATCAGAAAATCCAAACCCTGGTAAAGATGGTGCTATAACATCAAAGGATATGTTATTTGAATTTTCAGTTAACATCGGTATTATGTTATGAAATTCGCTAATTGATCCTGGCCATCCATGTAATAACACTAAAGGATAATTATTTTTTTTCCCGACCTTTTTCAAAAACGAAATGGAGTTTTAGGTCTTCTACATCAGACTTATATTGATTAAATGAATTTAGATAATCCTGATCTGTAAACCAGTCATATTCGTCTGTCCAATATTCATATAATTCTTTTAACTTTTCTGGATTAGTTCCCATTTCCCAAGTTTTTGAAGATAAAATCTTTGACCAATTAAACTCTTTAATTTTATTTTGTATTTTAATAACATCTTCATCTTTAAAATTAATTTTAAATAAATCAGTCATATTAATATTATATATAAAAAAGAGAATTTTTCTAATTTTGATTTAATAAAAAATTTGTTACATTTCTGTCACAACAAGTTTAACTTTTTTCACTATTCCTAATGATTCTTAGAAAATAAAAATCGAGAGTTAACAAGAGAAACATTTAAATAATGGTAGCGGAGGAGGGACTTGAACCCCCGACACGCGGATTATGATTCCGCTGCTCTAACCAGCTGAGCTACTCCGCCGTATTTATTAACTTAGTAATAATAAAATTTAACTCCGTCAAGAAATTAAAATATGCTTATCATTAATTGAAGATTTCAAGGTTAATTTTAAAGATAAAAGGTCATCACTTAAATCATTATTAATATTAATTATTATTTTTTCTTTTAAATTTAAAGATAACAAAAAATCATAAAGTATTTTATGATTTTTATTCAGGATTATTTCTAAACTCTCAAAGATATATGAACTTTTTTTCATTTCACTTAATGGTGAAACAGATTGCCAATTGATCAAACTTGGAAATAAATTTGTATTTGTAAAATTATTTTTGTTTAGATACTCAAAATTTGGTTTTTTAAAAAACCATTTATATTTATTTCTAGAAACAAAAAATTCTTTTTCAAAAAAAATTGAACTATTTAATTCATCGGAGGATATTACAAAAGAAATTAATTTTGGAATTTTTAAAAAATTTTTTCTATAAATTTTATCACCAAGCTTAAACCAAGTATTTTTATTTGCATTTTGGTTTTTAGGATCTAAAGATATTACTTCTAAATAACAAGACCCTAAAGAAATAACTCTGTTATGAGTTCCCATTGTTTCATGAACATTTATATCACTAAGATCTTCATCAAGGATCTTTTTTATAGTGTTTGAACCTTCACTTAAACTATTTGCACCAAATACAAAATGATCAATTTTAAAGTTAGCCATTTAAATAGTTTTTAGTAGACTTTATCCATCCACCTCCTAAAACACGGTTTTTATCTTCTAAATCATAAAAAACAGCTGCTTGACCAGGTGAAATTCCTAACTCAGGATTTTTTAGCATTACACTTGCACTACTTTTGTCCAAATCTGTTTGGATTATAACCTCTACTGGCTTAGCAGTATTTCTTAGTTTTACTAAGGCATCAAATTTACATTTATCACTATCTGTAATCCAATTACATTCATTAATTGAAAACTCATCACAGTATAAATATCGTTTAGGACCAACTACAATTTTATTATTTTTTTCATCTATAGATATCACATACAATTTAGCATCACTTTCTGTAACATCTTTACGTCCACCAATTCTTATACCTTTTCTCTGACCAATTGTATAGTCTATAATCCCATTATGTTCTCCTAAATAAGAACCATCAACATGGTAAATATTCCCTTTTTGAACTGATTCAGGTCTTAACTTTCTAACCAAATTTGAATATTTACCATCTGGTACAAAACAAATATCTTGACTATCAGGTTTTTCAGCAACGTTTAAGTCGAAATATTTAGCCAAGTCTCTAATTTTGGATTTAGTGAAATCACCGATGGGAAATCTCAGATACGATAATTGTTCAAAAGTTGTAGCAAATAAAAAATATGATTGATCTTTTGATAAATCATTTGCTCTGTATAAACTTGGTTTTCCATCTTTAAAATCTCTTCTAATATAGTGACCAGTAGCTAAAGCAACTGCCCCCATCTTTTTTGAAAAATTTAACATATCTACAAACTTAACTGTTTGATTACATTTTACACACGGGATTGGCGTTTCTCCTTTCAAATATGATTCAGTAAAATTTGAAATCACTTGGTCATTGAATCTTGAACTATAGTTTAAAATAAAATGATCAATTCCTAATTTATCGCATACTTTTTTAGCATCATTAATATCAATACCTGCACAACATGTTTTAGAATTATTTACCTTAATTTTTTCATTGTACAAATGCATTGATATCCCAAAAACATCATAACCAGCTTTATGAAGTAAAGCTGCTGTAACTGATGAGTCAACGCCTCCAGACATCGCCACAGCTATTTTATGATCAGAAGGTTTTCCTTCAAGACCTATGCTATTAATTATTTTGGAGTTAAGATCCATTGCATCTATTCATTTGGGATATTTACTATCAAACCATCTAACTCTGGAGTTACTTCAATCTGACATCCTAATCTAGATGTAGGTTGCAAATCTAAGGCTAAATCTAACATATCTTCTTCATCTGGATTTGCTGGCCCAACTTTACTAAACCAATCCTTTTCTATTACAACATGACATGTACAACACGAAATAGATCCACCACAAGTGCCTTCAATACCTAAATCATTATCTCTTGCAACTTCCATTAATGTGAGGCCATCTTCAGCATTAATTTTTTTTAACTCACCATTTCTTAATTTAAAATTAATATTTGTCATAATTTATACCTTAATAATCAGTTCTTTCTTTTTAATGATGTAATATCTTTTTCTAATTTTTCTATCTTTTTTAAAAGAGCAACAATTTTTTTTTCTCTTGGATCAGTTCCATCATTTGAATAACCATAGGGTTCAAATTTCTTTTTATTCGATTGTGCAAATTCTCTTGCAGGTATACCTGCGACTGTAACATTTTTAGCTACAGATTTAGTTACGACTGAATTTGCACCAACCCTAGAGAAATCTCCAACTTCAATTGCACCTAGTATTTGTGCTCCAGAACCAATGATCACATTGTTTCCAATTGTTGGATGTCTTTTTTTTAGTCTTTGATTATAACTTTCAATTGATGGCATTATACCACCTAGAGTGACACCTTGATAAATAGTTACATCGTTTCCAATTTCTGCTGTTTCACCTATTACAATTCCATAACCATGGTCCATGAATAATCTATTACCAATTTTTGCCCCAGGATGTATCTCAATACCTGTAAAAATACGCCCGAATTGCATTAAAAATCTTGCCAAAAATTTTATTTTTTTTCTCCATAAAAAATTTGATATCTTATATAAAAATAATATATGGACTGTCGGATATAATAAAATAACTGATATTCTAGATGAAGCAGCTGGATCTCTCTCTATGATAGAGTCAATATCATTAAAAAAATTTTTTAAAAACATCATTTACTTATATCACATGAATTTTAATTTAAAATAAATTGATTGTATATTTTCTTTGACACTTATAATTTGAACTATTATTTGATTAATATAAATTATTGTCTGGAGACACTTATATGCCTGAAGTTATATTAAATGGTCCTGAAGGACGTATTGAATGCATGTACAGCCAAGGAAAAGAAATTGGTTGCCCTGTCGCACTAATACTGCACCCGGAACCTTATCAAGGCGGAAGTATGAACAATAAAGTTACATACTCCTTATATCAAGAATTTAAGAATAGAGGTTTCTCAGTTCTAAGATTTAATTTTAGAGGCGTAGGTAAAAGCCAAGGGTCTTTTGACAACGGTGAAGGGGAATTGGCAGATGCTGCTGCAGTTTTAGATTGGCTTCAATCTCAAAACTTATATAGTAAATTTACTTTTATTGCTGGATTTTCTTTTGGCTCATGGATTGGTATGCAACTTATGATGAGAAGACCTGAAATTTCTGGTTTTATATGCGTTTCACCACCAGCTGATAAGTTTGACTTTTCTTTTTTAGCCCCATGTCCTGCTTCTGGATTAATTATACACGGCAGAGATAATCAAAGAGTCCCATTTGAAAATATTCAATCCATTATAGATAGAATCTCTAAGCAAAAAGATGTAAAAATTGATATAGATTTCATAAATGATGCAAATCATAATTTTACTGAACACTTAGATGAATTAATGGATGTTGTTAAAAAATATTTAAATCAACGATATGACGAATTTATTGATACTTTTCATCAAGAAGATTTGATTTAAACTTCATGAAATATAAATCAACATATTTGAATACTTTAGAACAAAGAGGTTTTCTCAATCAAATAACAGATGAAATAAAACTTGATGAACTTCTTTGTAAAGATCAATGTACTGCTTATATCGGCTTTGATTGTACTGCTTCATCACTGCATGTTGGATCATTAATTCAAATAATGATGTTAAGGTGGTTTCAAAAATGTGGACATCAACCTATAGTTCTTTTAGGCGGAGGAACAACAAAAATAGGTGATCCATCTGGTAAAGATAGTACAAGACCAGTATTAGAGAAGAAAATAATCGAGAAAAATAAAAATGCTTTAAAAAGTATATTTTCAAAATATTTAAATTTCGAAGATGGAAAAAATAAGGCACTACTTGTTGATAATGATGAATGGCTAGATGGTTTAAATTATATTTCTTTTTTAAGAGAAAATGGTTCTTTTTTCTCAATAAATAAACTTATAAATCTTGAAAGCATGAAATTAAGACTTGAAAGGGAACAAAATTTATCATTTCTAGAATTTAATTACCCTATTTTCCAAGCTTATGATTTTTTTGAGCTTAATAAAAACTTAAACTGTAAAGTTCAAATGGGAGGATCAGATCAATGGGGCAATATTGTTAATGGCATTGAATTAATAAGAAAAAAAACAAAAAAAGAATGTTTTGGGATCACATCACCTCTTTTAACAACAAGCTCTGGAAGTAAAATGGGAAAATCGGAAAAAGGTGCTATTTGGTTAAATCAAAATTTGTTATCGGATTATGATTTTTGGCAGTTTTGGAGAAATACTGAAGATGATGATGTAATAAAATTTTTGAAACTCTTTACAGAACTTGAGTTAAATGAAATAACTCATCTAGATAAGCTCCAAGGCTCAGATATTAATAAAGCTAAAATCATATTAGCAAATGAAGTTACAAAAATATGTAGAGGAGAAGAGGCAGCGTTAAGTGCATCACGCATTGCGATAGACACATTTGAAAAATCAAAAATTAATTTAGATTTGAATAAAGTAATCATTGATAATCAATTTATTACTCTAATAGAAATTGTTAAAATGTTAAACTTTTGTAATACAAATGGAGAAGTTAGAAGGCTAGTTAAAGGAAATGGAATTAAAATAAATGATCAAATTATAAATAATGATAATTTTAAGTTTAATAAGGAAGATTATAAAAATCCAATCAAAATTTCTGTCGGAAAAAAAAAACATGGGCTTTTAATCTTTAAATAAATTTTAATCTTTGGCTTCTTTGAGCCAATCTTTTGAAAACATCTGTCTTAATATACCAGGACTAAATGATAAAATATTTAATTCCACTGACGGATCTGAAGCCTTTCCATTCAATTTAAATTGACCAGAAATAACTCCTTTTTTATTAAAGCCAGTTAAAAGTTCACCAACTGCAGGTACTACACTAATAAACTTTGATACTATTTTAAAAGGTACTATAGACCCAATAAAATTTATAGTTTCATTATCTAAATCATAATTACCCTCCAGATAAATTGATAAAGTTTCATTATTAATTAGAATTTTCTCAAATTTTAATTTACCACCAATTTTTTCAAATTTGGCGTCTCCAACTGCAAACCCAACACCTTCACCTACAAAAAGTGAGTTAATACCTGAGAAACTTAATGCAGATAAAGATTTAACAATTTTTGGCGCATTTATAACTCTAAATTTTTTTGCATTAATGTACCCTTGGTACTTAGTTAAATTTTTATTAAGAAAATTTACTTTAAGTTTAACTTCACCACTTTTAATTTTATTTGTAAAACCCAGAGCTGAGAGTAATTTACCACCTTCTTGAGTGTTAAAAGTGACAATAGGTAATCCATTGTATGATGATTTAATTTTAACTTTGGTTTTACCACTATTCAACGAGCCCCTTCCATTAATAAAATATTTTCCATTTTCAACCAAAATATTTAATTGACCAGCATCTAACAATGTGTTTGACCCTAAGATAATTTTACCTTTAGCTAAAGATTCAAATACACTATTTTTATAAGTACCACTTAAATTTCCAGATAATGAAAATTTATCATTTAAAATAATTTTATTTGAGACAATATCAAAATTAATATCTACATTATTTAATTTTTTGTCATTAATAAGATCATTAGCTAAATGTGATATGTCAACTAATTGCCCATCAATTTTAATTTTTAATTTGTTGTTTTCTTTTTGAATTAAAATTGATTTAGCCTTAAAATTTTTTGAATATATATTTGAAATTTTAAGTAGATTATCTTGTTTAAAATCAAAGTCAGACTTAAATTCATTGTTATCATAATTTATTAAAAGATTACTAATTTTTTTTAATTTACCATCTTTAAAAACAAGGTTTAAATCAACAAATCCTTTTTTTATATTATTTGCATTTAAATTTAATACTTTATGAAAAAAAGATGAATTTTGTAATGTAGATCTTACTTTAACATCAAAATTTTTATCATTTAAATTACCTTTAGTTTCAAATTTTAATAATTTAGAAATATCAATGTTAAATTCTGTTTTTTTATTGATCAAAGATTTTAAATCTTTATTGAAATTTATTGTTCCAAAAGCTCTGATCGAACCTTTTTCATTAACTTCAAAACTTGTATTAATTGGTATTTTTTTAATTAAAAGATTTGAATTACCGATAAAAACTTGATTATTTTTTTTTGTTAAATTTAAATTTTTAAACTTTATTGAATAATTATTAAGTTTCAAATTCTTAAAATTTAAATCAAGTATTTCTCTATTTTTATTTGTAATTTCATAGGGATTTATTTCATTTGAAATATAGATTTTGCTATTAATAATCTTACCTGTTTCAATTGTAAAAGATAATTTATCTTTTTTAATTTTCTTCGAATAAAAATGTGCAAAATACTTTGCTGGTATATCAAATATATTCATTTTTAAATCTATAATGTTAAATTTTTGATTTTTAATTAAAAGGATAGATTTAATCCCCATGACAGTATTTTCTTCATCAATCAAATTAAATTTATTTATAGTTAATTTATTATTTTTGTATTTTATTGAATAATCAACTTCACTTAAATCATAAACCTCACCAAATTTAATAAACATAATTTTAACGTCTTCAAACTTGCCCGTGACATTTAAATCCAACTCATTGTTATTGTATTTTAATTCAAAAAATCCATTCAAACTTGTATTAAAATGCAAGAAATCATCAATTTTTTGATCAATAATAGATGATGAATAATAACCTTTAGACTTAAAAGAAATATTTTCAAACTCTTGGTTTTTAATATTAAAAGTCGAATAAACTGATATTTGAGATTTTAATTTTTTTAATGAAAAGTTATCATATAAATTTAAAAAAAGTTTATTTTTTAAAAACACTTCTTTAGTTAAAATTTTATATAGGTAAGTATCATCATGGTTGAATTTATTTTTATCAAAAGATATTTCAAGATTTGAAGTTAAATTTAAGTCATCGTTTACAACATATCCATCGAAATTGTAATTATTTACTTTTAAATCTTTAACAAATAATGTTTTTTTTTCGAAATTAAAAGATCCTAAACCAATTAAATTGAATTGATTGTATCTTCCACTAGCTTTATCAATTAATTTAGAATTTTCTAAAATTTTAAAATCAATTTTTTCAATTTTTAAATTTGAATTAAAATTGATTTTAAAATACGAATTTAATTCACCATCAAAATTAAACTTATTAAAATACTCTCTAAAATCTAATAGGGTTATGTTAAAAGTGTCAAAATATCCATCTATAAAAATTTCATTTTCATCATAATTAAAGCTTTCTATAATTACTCCTGAATTAGTTTCTTTTTCAACACATTTTAGTAAAAATTTGTCTTTATCATTTAAAATATCAAAATTAAAATCATTACATTCAAATAACAAATTATTTTTTAATATTGAGATAGTATCTATTAATTTAAAATTTAATTGGTTTATTTTTAAACTACTTAAAAAGTTTGTTTTATTATGATCAACTTTTCTTAGAAAATTTAATAAAGTATTATTGATATTTTTAAAATTTTTATTTTTCAAAAATTCAAACTCAATTTTATCAACAAAAGCATTTTTTAAAAAGAGATGATTATTATTTGTTAATCCTACAATCAAATCATATAAACTTAATTTAAAATTTATTTTATTGCTTTTGAGGATTGTTTCATTAATTTCATTCATTAACTTTAAATTAGAAATATTAATACTTAAAAAGTTGTTCAAATTACTAATTTCTAAGCCTACGTCATCAATTAAGATTTGATTTTCATTTACATCAATTTTATTTGCTAAAAAAGCCGTTACTTTTTTCTTATTCTCTGAAAAATAATTATCAATTATTATTGGTTCATTTAAAAAATAAACTTTAAAAAAATAAATAGAAAAAGTGCCTCCTAAAAAAAAAGCAAAAGATAAAAGTGTGTATATTAAAAACTTTTTAATCATTGTTACTCATGAAAATAATTTTTAAGTTTGACATGATCATTAAATATAATATTAATTGAATTATGTAAAACTATATAAATAAGGTTATTTCATGACAAATATTAATGACAAAATTGAAGCTTTTGAATTAGATACGGATCAAGGTAAATTCTATTCTAAAGATCATATTGGTAAAAATATGGTTTTATTTTTTTTTCCTAGAGCTGATACCAGTGGATGTACGAAAGAATCTATTTCATTCAGTAACTTAATAAACGATTTTGATCGTCTAAACACTATTGTTATTGGTATTTCAAAAGATACAGTTGAAAAACAAAAGAAATTTAAATCAAAATATGATCTTAAATGTATATTAGGATCAGACGTTGATATCAAGATTTGTTCTAAATTTGGTGTTTGGGTAGAAAAATCTATGTATGGTAAAAAATATATGGGAATTCAAAGATCTACTTTTTTGATTGATTCTGTAGGAAAAATCCAACATGTTTGGCACAAAGTAAAAATTCCAGGACATGCAGAAGAAGTTTTAGAAGTCGTTAAAAAACTATAAATTTTTAGCAAGAGCTTCATTTATAAATTGATCGAGTTCACCATCTAAAACTCCAACAGTGTTGCCAGTTTCTACATTCGTTCTTAAATCTTTAACTAAATTATATGGATGTAATACATAAGATCTAATTTGGCTTCCCCAGCCTATTTCATTTTTTGATGACAATAATAATTCATTTTCTTCTTCTCGTTTCTTTAATTCTAATTCATACAATTTTGCTTTAAGCATGCTTAGTGCTTGAGCTTTATTTCTATGTTGTGATCTATCACTTTGACATTGAACGATTACTTTTGTTGGCAAGTGAGTAATTCTGATTGCCGAATCAGTTTTATTTACATGCTGACCTCCTGCACCGGATGCTCTGTAAGTATCAATTTTGAGATCTTTATCATCAATCATTATATCAATCTCTTCGCTACTTTCAGGATAAACCCAAATTGATGCAAAACTAGTGTGTCTTCTTGATGATGAATCAAATGGAGAAATCCTTACTAAACGATGTACACCTGTCTCTGTTCGTGTCCAACCATTTGCATAATCACCTAAAAACATTAAAGTACTTGACTTAATGCCTGCTTCATCACCGGGGCTTTCCTCAATAATTTTAACTTTGAAGCCTTTTTTTTCAGCCCACCTAAAATACATTCTTTGTAACATAAGAGCCCAATCTTGTGCTTCTGTTCCTCCTGCACCAGCATGTATTTCTAGAAAACAGTTTGAAAAATCATTTTTTTCAGAAAACATTGTCTCAATTTTATGCTTTCTAGATTTTATAATTAAATCATCTAGTGCATTATTTAATTCCTTAATTAAATCATTATCATTTTCATTTTCGGCCAATTCAATCAAATCCTTTAGATCAAGATAATCTTGATTAATTTTATTTATTAAATTAATCATATTTTTTTTTAATTTTATTTTTTTCATAATATTTTGAGCATTTTTAGGATCGTCCCAAAAACCATCTTTTTCAGATGTTTTAATCAAACTTTTTAACTCTGAATTAGATCTTTCCCAATCAATATTATTCTTTAAATGGCGTATTTCCTGATTTAGAATTTTGATTTTTTCCGTTATCTCTAAGGGCATAATTATTAATATAGTGGAGAAAGAGAATTAACAATATCCTTTTCTTTTAGCTTGTCAATAATGTCAAATTCTGAAGTTTTATTTGGAAGTTGCCCTGGCTTAAAAGCTTCTATAATATAATCTCTACTGTTACTTTTTGACAAAAGCCCTGTTTTGGGGTGTACTTTTATAAGTTTAATTCCAGGAGGTCTTCTAAATGGTATATCAGGTTTATTACGTAAAGCTTGACTCATAAAGTCTCTAAATATTGGTGCTGCAACGGAACTTCCAGTTTCTCTTTTTCCAAGTGAAGCTGGATTATCAAAACCTACAAAAACACCTACTGCTAAATCGCTAGAAAACCCAACAAACCAAGCATCTTGATTTGAATTTGTAGTACCAGTTTTTCCAGCCAAAGTTTTATTTAACTTATTTATTAATTTTCCAGTTCCTCTAGTTACAGCTCCACGCAACATCGACACCATTTGATAGGCTGAACCAGGATCTGTTACTTGTTCTCTTTCGTCAACTAACTTTGGTATGTTAGTTAAATCATGATAATTATCTAATTTACAATTTTCACATTTTCTTAAATCACTCCTAAAAATTGTTTTTCCCCTTCTATCTTGAACTCTATCTATCATGATAGGTTTGATTTTTTTACCTCCGTTCACAATCATGGCATAAGCAGTTGTTAATCTCATCAAAGTAGTTTCACCTGCTCCGAGTGACATGGACAATAATTTAGGTAAGTTATCGTAAATGCCAAAACTTTTTCCATATTTTTTTATATTTTCCATATCTACTAATAAAGCCAATCTAGCAGTCATTAAATTTCTAGATTTTTCAATTCCTAATCTTACCGGACTAGGCCCATAAAACTTTTTAGTATAATTTGCTGGCTTCCACTTTGGTAAACCAACACCTTGATCATAAGATAAAGGAGCATCCAAAATTATATCAGTTGGCTTAATTTTTTGATCTAATGCAGCAAGGTATACAAATGGTTTGAACGCTGACCCAGGCTGTCTTAGAGCTTGCGTAGCTCTGTTAAATTCACTTTTAGTAAATTGATATCCTCCAGTCATTGCCAAAATTCGACCAGTATTTGGATTTATAACAACGATAGCTCCATTAACTTTAGGTATTTGAGAAATTGAATAAATTTTATCTCGTTTTTTTAAAAGAATTACATCCCCTTCTTTCAAAAATTCATTAAAATATTTAAATTTTTTTCCATATCCTATCTGATTTTTATTATCTTTATCTTTATAAATTATTTGTTTTCTTAACCAAGGTTTGCTTTTAAATTTAAGTTCTATTTGACCATCTAAAGTTTGAAGAAAAATCTTATCATTTTTAATTTTTTTTACTACAGAAACGATTCTATTTTTAGGAAGACCAGCCTCAAATTTATAGATAATATTTTTTATTCCGTCATTACTTACTTTTCTTAAATTGATGTTGTGAATTGCTCCTCGCCATCCTTGTCTTTTATCTAAATTCTCTAAACCATTAAATAAAGCTTTATCAGCAAATTTTTGGAGTTTTGGATTTAAGGTTGTTCTGATCGACAAACCACCTTCATAAAGTGCATCATAACCAAAGTTTTTTAACAATTTTCTTCTTACCTCCTCAGCGAAATATGGGGCAGAGGTGTCATCTAAACCTGATGATTTTGTTAGACTTATTTCTCTATTTCTTAATTTGTTTTTTTCACTTTTCGAAAGATAGCCATTTTTATACATTTGATTAAGTACCCAGTTTCTTCTGTCAAATACTCTTTTATAATTTGTTTTAGGGTTATATTTACTTGGAGCTTTTGGCAAAGTTGCTAGAAAAGCTGCCTCATCAACTGTCAAATCATCTAGACTTTTATCAAAATAATTTAGGGAAGCAGCAGCAATACCATATGAGTTATTTCCTAAATAGATTTCATTAAGATACAATTCTAAAATTTCTTTTTTTGTAAAAGCTCTTTCAATCCTTATTGCTAAAATAGCTTCTTTTATTTTTCTTTCAAATGTGACTTCTGAGGTTAACAGAAAGTTTTTTGCTACTTGTTGAGTTATAGTAGATGCACCAACTAATCTTTTTCCTTTTCCGTAATTTTTAAAATTTGTAATTAAAGCTCTTGTTATTGCCTGTATATCAATTCCAATATGATCATAAAAATCTTTGTCCTCAGCGGATAAAAAAGCTGAAATAATATGCTTTGGAATTACATCTATTGGAACAAATACTCTTCTTTCTATAGAATATTCTGTAAGTAGAGCTCCATTACCTGCATGGACTCTACTTACAACTGACGGTTCATACTTAGAAAGCTGTCTATAATCAGGTAAATCTTTTCCAAAATGCCATAAAATGTAAAAAAAAGCTCCCATAAAAAGAATTGACATAAAAAAAACTGATGTAAATATAAACGTAAATATTTTCATATTAATACTAATATATAAGAATTGAGACCATAATTTGACATAAATTTTAACTTATTTGATTAAAATAATTAAATATTGACAATGAAATTATTTTAGAGATTTTTGTAAGATATCTTTTATTATTTAATAATTTCTCTTCTTTTTTATTAGTTATAAAACCTAATTCAACCAAAATTGACGGGGTTGTTAAAGATTTTAATACAACAAATCCTGCATTTCTGTGACCTCTATTTTTGATTGAAAGTTTTTTTATATTGTTAATAACAATATTTGCTATTTTCGAACTCTCGTTCATTGTTTGTCTTTGAAAAATCTTTATGAGATTATCTTTAATCAACGGATCAGAGTGCCGAATCTTAAGACCTCCAATAAAGTCTGATTTGTTTTCTCTTTGTGCAAGCTGATTAGCTTCTTTATCAGAAGCTTTATTAGAAAGACTAAAAATTGAAAATCCACTTGCTTTTCTATTTTGAGAACCATCAGCATGAATTGAGATAAATAGATCTGCTTTTAATTTTTCTGCAAAATTTATTCTTTCTCTTAAAAAAAGATATCGATCATCTGTTCTAGTAAGTTTAACTTTAATTTTATTAGAAGATAAAACCGCCTTTATAATTTTTGCAAATGAAAGATTAATGTCTTTTTCAAAAGTCCCATTAACACCTATTGCACCTGGGTCCTTGCCACCATGCCCAGGATCAATTACGACTATATAATTTTTTTTTATTTTTTCTTTTTCTTTTCTAAACTCACTCTCTAATTTTTTCTCTGTATAAAGTATTAATTCATTTGATTTATCAAATTTAAAATTTTTAATAGTGCTCATTTCATTGTAAGAACAAGAAAATAAAATCAAAACTAATGATAAGAAAAATTTTTTAAGAAATTTATAAATCATAATTAAATCTATAACTTTATAGTTATTAAATCTTTCAAAATTGTAACAGCTTATTAATAAGTTACTTGATAAGAAAAATTTAATAATATACTGTTAAAAAATTGAATTACACGAATTAATTATAAAAAGATAGCTAGAATAAATAATACACAGTAAAATTATAAACAATGAGTCTCAAAAAAAACTCAAATTTATTTAAAAATAAAGTACATAATCATATTAAAAAAATCCAAATTTTTAGGTTTTTAAATACATATTATTCTATCTGTCATCCTACATATGGAGATTTTAATGACAAAGAGAATATTAATTGATGCAAGTAACGACCAAGAAACTAGAATTGCATCTATTCAAAATGATACTATAGAAGATTTTGAATATGAAGTTATTGGAAAAAAACAACTTAGAGGTAATGTTTATTTAGCAAGAGTAAGTAGAGTTGAACCAAGTCTTCAAGCTGCTTTTGTTGAATATGGCGGAAATAGACAAGGGTTTTTAGCTTTTAGTGAAGTTCATCCTGATTATTATCGTATTCCTGTAGAAGACAGAGCAAAATTATTAGAAACAGTCTCTAAAGAAGTTAATGAAGAAGAGGAAATTCAAGTTAGTAGCGATGAAAGTGTTGATGATGAAATACAAGAAAATAAAGATTTTAAAAAAATAAAAAATAAGCTTTATAAAAATTATAAAATCCAAGAGGTGATTTCTAAGGGACAAGTTATCCTAGTTCAAATTGTAAAAGAAGAAAGAGGTAATAAAGGTGCTGCTTTAACCTCTTATTTATCATTAGCAGGCAGGTATTGTGTTTTAATGCCAAACACTCCTAAAGGTGGAGGTATTAGCAGAAAAATTTCAACTTCATCAGACCGACAAAGATTGAAAAAAGTTTTAGAAGGTCTTAATTTAGACAAAGGAATGGCATTAATTATTCGTACAGCTGGTAGTAAAAGAACAAAGGTTGAAATAAAAAGAGATTTTCAAAATCTTGTCTCAATTTGGGAAGACATAAAAAATAAAACAGTAAAGTCTAATGCCCCAAACTTAGTTCATGACGAAGGTTCTATAATTAAACGAGCAGTTCGTGATATGTATAACAGTGATGTAGAAGAAATTTTAGTTCAAGGTGAACTAGCATTCAAAACTTGTAAAAGCTATATGAAATCATTAATGCCAAGTCATACAAAAAAAATTCAACAATATAATGATAATAATATTTTACTTTTTCAGAAATTTGGGATTGATACACAACTATCAGATATATTTAAGCCAATAGTTAATTTGAAATCTGGTGGATATTTAGTCATAAATCACACTGAAGCTCTTGTTGCTGTTGATGTAAATTCAGGAAAAGCAACGAAAGAAAGATCTATTGAAAAAACAGCTTTTCAAACAAACCTAGAAGCTGCACAAGAATTTGCTAGACAAGCAAAATTAAGAGATCTCTCAGGACTAGTCGTAATAGACTTTATAGATATGGAAGAACATAAAAATCGAAATACAATAGAAAGAAAGTTAAAAGAAGCCTTTAAACAGGATAGAGCTAGAATACAAATTGGCGAAATAAGCTCTTTTGGACTTTTAGAATTGTCAAGACAAAGATTAAGATTATCTGTTTCTGAAACGACTACTGATGTTTGTAATTTTTGTGGAGGTGTTGGACGTGTTCAATCATTTGAAGTTACTTCTATGCAAATTTTAAGAGAAGCTGAAGAAAACTCAATTAATAATCATCTAAACGAAATCTTAATATCAATACACCCAAAAATGTCGACATATATTTTAAATAATAAAAAACAAAATATCTTTGATATAGAAAAAAGAAATAATGTTAAAATTATCTTTAATGTTGACAACAACTTACCTATTTCTGACTTCAAAGTTGATAATAATGAAGATAAAAAAACTTCCGAATTAAAAATAGAAAATCAAAATAAAGATAAATTACCTAAAAAAAGAAAAAATCAAAAAAAATTACGTGATAATATTGATATTGAAACTGAAACATACACAGTTGAAGTCGAAAAAAATGACATATCTTTAATAGAAAATAAACCTAAAAGAGGACGAAAAAAAACACAACCATCTAAGCAACAAAATAATTCAAAAGGTAAGAATTTTAAACAAAATAGTAATTCCAATAATACGAAGTTAGAAAATGAAACGAACCTAGAACAAATTTTTGATAATGAACAAAAGAAATCTACCAAGACACAAAGTAGAAAAAAACAATCATCTACTAAGATTGATGTTGTTAATTTAGATTCTGAAAAAAACAAAGTTAAAACAAAAAAAACTGGATGGTGGAATAATTAAAATTGATTTTATAAAACTTTTTCTTAGTTTAATTCTTCTAATTCTTTTTAATTCAAATGTTTTTGCGAAAAATGTAAAAATTGTTAGAGACGTAGAAATTGAATTTTTTTTACAAAATTTAATTAATAATTTTCTAATTAATGAAAATTTTAAAAGTTCTTCAATTAAACCTTTTATTGTGCTTGATGATTCAATGAATGCCTTTGTTACAGGAAATAATTATATTTATATTCATACGGGTTTGTTAGAAAGTTTAGATTCGTATGAAGAATTAGAAGGAATAATAGCTCATGAAATTGGACACTTAAAACTAGGCCATATAGAAAGTAGGAAAATTTTTTCTAAAAAAAATTCGAATCTAATTAACATTGGTATTTTTGCCTTGCTTGGTGCTTCATTAGCAAGCTCAAACAATAATATAAATGGGTCAATATTAGTGGGAACAGATTTTTTTTATAAACAACAATTTAAATATAACCGTACACAAGAATTAGAAGCTGACATTTTTTCAATAAAAGCTCTTAATAAGTTAAAAAAAAGTTCAATTGGTTTAAACAATTTTTTTAAAAAAATTGAAGAAAAAAATAAACTTTTTTCTAATAAAAATGATTATTATGCTTCACATCCTAAATCAGAAAATAGATTAGAAATAATTAATAGTCTTTCTCGTTTTAAAGATAATAAACTTAATACAGTTATTTATTATAAAAACCTTGAATTAGATTTACAGAAATTAAAAATCAAGCTAGTGGCTTATACAAAAAATAAACAAAATTTAAAAATAATTAAAAAAAAATTGAAAGAAAAAAATAAAAATTTTTATTCTTCCATATATCTTTATTTAAAACATGATATTAAAGCCTCCATAGCAAAGGCCCTAAAACTTCAAAAACAAGAGACAAAAAATCCATTTACAAATGAAATGTTAGGAAGTTTATTTTTTATCGATGGTAATTATAACAAAGCTTCAACAAATTACAGTAAAGCTATAGAAAAATTTAATAATCTTAATATTTTACCTCCACCAGATGTTAAGTTATCACTTGCTAAATCACTAATAGAAGTAAACGATAAAACATCATTAACTAGATCACTATTAATATTAGAAGAACTTATACCAATTAAATATAATTCTATATACCTGTGGAAATTAATTGGAATGACTGCTAATAAATTAGGAAATAAATCAGCTAGCATGGTCGCAAAAGCTGAAGAAAAAATTTTACAAAAACAATATAATAAAGCAAAAATATTTGCATCAAAAGCATTAAAGTATAAAAATATTAAATCTTTGTATAAAATAAGAGCTTCGGATATTATGAATTTTAAATAGAAGGGTTATAATGAATATTAAAAATAAAACTTTGATTTTTTTTATTATAGTTTTTTTTCTATTTAAACAATCTCTAGCTCATGAATTGAAAAAAAATGAAATTAATTCCATTATAGAAACTTTCATTTTAGAAAATCCTGAAGTGATTGAAAGAACACTACAAAATTTAAGTTTAAAAAGATCTGAAAAAAACTTTAAATTAGCTTTAACTGATTTGAAAAGCATACCAAATCCCAAATTAAAAAGAGCTAATGCTGATATGACTATTTATGAGTTTTTTGATTATAATTGTGGTTATTGCAAGTCTGTTATGCAAAGTATTTTTAATATTTACAAAAAAGATGAAAAAGTTGAAGTAATTTTTGTTGAATATCCAATTTTGTCGAATAGCTCTGTATCTGCTGCTAAAGCTAGTTTGGCTGCAAGGAATCAAAATAAGTATTTTGAATTTCATACTAAGCTAATGAAACATACAGGAAAGATAGATGACAAATTATTATTGTCCTTTGCAAATGATTTAAAAATTGACACAAAAAAATTAAAAAGTGATTATTCGAATGAAAAATTAATGTTAATTATTAATAAGAATAGAGAAGTAGCCAATAGACTAAATTTAAGAGGTACACCTGCTTTTATTATAGGAGATAAAATATATCCTGGTGCTATGAGTGAGAAAGATATTGAAAAAGCAATCGATATAGAAAGAAAGAAAAAAAAATAGTTTCGGAGATACTTTTGAAAGACAAAATATATATAATTAATGGTCCAAATCTAAATAAATTAGGAACAAGAGAACCTGATAAATATGGAAGTTTAAATCTTCTAGAAATTGAAGATATGTGTAAAAATAAATGTGATCAATTAAGTTTAAGTTATGTCTTTTTCCAATCCAATATTGAAGGAGAGATTGTAAACAAAATTCATGATGCAATTGACGAAAACATTAAGGCAATAATTATAAATGCTGCTGCATACACACATACATCTATAGCCATTCTTGATGCCTTAAAAATGTTTCAAGGCATAGTTATTGAAGTACATATTACAAACATACATGCTAGAGAAGAATTTAGACATCACTCATTTATTTCAAAAGTTGCCCAAGGTGTTATAGCAGGATTTGGAGAAGAATCATACTTAATGGCAATAGATTATCTTTATAAATTAAAAAATAAAAAGGCCTAAAATGAAAGAAAATCAAAATAAAGAGATTGAATTAATTCGTAAATTATCTCAATTAATGACTAAAGAAAAAATAACTAAACTAAAATATAATAATTCAGATTTAAAACTATTTATAGATAAAAATGTTCTGTCTGAAAAACTCGTATCCACACAAACACAAAAAACAGCTATAACTGAAACTAAAGAAAATAAAACTTCAGAAACTATGTCAAATTTGGATGTTAACCATCCTGGTGCATTAAAAGCACCTATGGTTGGAACTGCTTATGTTTCACCAGAACCCGACAAAGCTCCTTTTATAAGACTTGGAGATACTGTATCAAATAATCAACCACTCTTAATTATTGAGGCAATGAAAGTAATGAACACTATAAATGCTCCAAAAGGAGGAAAGGTCGTATTTATCGGTTTTGAAGATGGCCAACCAGTTGAGTTTGAACAATTACTTGTAATTATAGAATAAAATGTTTTCTAAAATATTAATTGCTAATAGAGGTGATATTGCTCTTAGAATATTGAGAGCGTGTAAGGAGTTAGAAATTAAAACTGTAGCTGTTCATTCAACAGCAGATAATGAAGCAATGCATGTAAGATTAGCTGATGAAAGCGTTTGTATTGGACCCCCTCATTCTTCAAAATCTTATCTCAATATTCCTTCAATTATCACAGCTGCTCAACTTGTAGGAGCTGATGCCATCCACCCAGGTGTTGGTTTCCTCTCTGAGAATTCTTCTTTTGCCGAAATTGTTCAAGATCATGATATTAAGTTTATTGGTCCTAAGGTTCAACATTTAAAAGATATGGGAGATAAAATAAAAGCAAAAGAAATTGCTCAGAAAATTGGATTGCCACTTGTACCTGGTTCAAAAGGTATTGTTAAGGATATTGAAACAGCAAAAAAAGAAGCACAAAAAATTGGACTGCCTGTTTTAATAAAAGCATCTGCAGGTGGTGGCGGCAAAGGCATGAAAATAGTCCAGAATGAAGATGATATAAAAAACGCTTTTTTATCTGCAAAAAATGAAGCAAGAGCTGCGTTTGGTAATGATGATGTATACATTGAAAAATATTTATCAAACCCACGACATATTGAAGTACAAATCATTGGAGACTCTTTTGGAAACGTATTTCACTTAGGTGAGAGGGAGTGTTCAATTCAAAGAAACCATCAAAAACTTATTGAAGAAGCACCTTCTCCAGCATTGACCAATGATGAAAGAGAATATATTTGTAATCTTTCATCAAAAGCAGCAAAGGTTATGGGTTATGAAAGTCTTGGAACAATAGAATATTTATATGAAGATGGAAAATTTTATTTTATTGAAATGAATACAAGACTTCAGGTAGAACACCCAATAACTGAAGCAATAACAGGAATAGATATTGTAAAAGAACAAATAAAAATTGCTTCCAATTACGAACTAAAATGGAAACAAAAAGATATTAAATTTACAGGTCACTCTATTGAATGCAGAATTAATGCTGAAGATCCAAAAACCTTTATGCCCTCCCCAGGGAAGATTGAACAATTTCATTCACCAGGGGGTTTTGGCATTCGCATAGATTCTGGTATCTACTCAGGGTATAACGTTCCTCCTTATTATGACAGTCTTATAGCTAAACTAATAGCTCATGATAAAAATAGAAAAGAATGTATTTTAAAACTTAAACAAGCAATCAAAGAAATGGTAATTGAACCAATACCTTCAACGTTAAAACTTCATCAAAATTTACTCGAAAATCCTGATATAATTAATGGAAGTTTTGATATAAAATGGTTAGAGCAAATTTACTTAAATGGAAAATAAATTCTATAAGAATTTGAATTCTGAATCAATTTTACAAATCTATAAACTTGGCATTTTCCCAATGGCTAAAAGTAGATATGATGAAAAAATTTATTTTGTTAATCCAGAAAAAAGAGCGCTTTTACCTATTAAGGATTTTCATGTATCAAAATCTTTTTCAAGATTTATTAAAAAAAAACCTTTTTATACTACAGTTAATACAGATTTCAAAAAAGTAATTAATAAATGCGCGACTGAAAATAGATCAAATACATGGATTAATAAAACAATAGAAAACCATTTTAATAATCTACATGAAATTGGTGTTGCACATTCTATAGAATGTTGGAAAAACGACAAAATTGTTGGAGGGATATATGGTATTGCAATAGGTGGATGTTTTTTTGCTGAATCTATGTTCAGTTCTGTAACTAATGCTAGCAAATTTGCGTTAATCAATTTAGTGGCAAGATTATATTTTTTAAAATATTCAATTTTAGATATTCAGTTTATGAATGATCATTTAAAACAGTTTGGAGCTTTCGAAATAAATCAAGATCTTTTCAAAAAAATAATATCTACATATATTGATCACAATATTGATTTTCAGTCATTAAGCGTCAAGGATGAAGATTTATTTGACAATGTTTTATCCTTTTTACAAGAAATTAGAGAAACATCATAAACTGGATGTTCCATAGCGTTTAAAGCAGGACTTGAAGCAAAAATCCAGCCTTTAAAAATTAATAATTTATCTTTATTAAGTGGGTATTTATCAGATTGATCCATAACTTTTATATAGGCTATTGATTCTGGTTTATCTAATGGTCTAGAGTAAACACACTTTTGAAGATTGATATCCAAGACACCAAATTTTTTTGGAACACCAACCTTAATCTCAAATGTTTTTATCCTTGCTGTAATTTTATCTAAACCTTGAAAAATTCCTACATTGCCAATTAACCATTCATTAGCGAGTAAAGTTTTAATATTTATACAAATATAAGAAAATGAAATAAAAAATAAAATTTTTTTCAAGTTTTTACTTACCAGTAGACATAATCATTTTACCAATCATTTCAGTAAAACTTAATGAGGTTTGAGTATCATAAATTACAGATTTGTCTTTTAAAAAAGTTTCAGAGGAACCTGGTTCTATTTCTAAAAATTTACCTCCAAATAAACTCGATGAAGAAATTTTTGCAGTTGAGTCATCTGGTATACTTATATTTTTATCAACTTCAAGCTCAACCATAACCTCAAACTCATCTTTTTCTAATTCAAAACTTTTAATCTTTCCAACAGTTATACCAGATATCTTTACTTTATCGCCAACACTTAAGCCGGTTACATTTTCAAAGACTGCAGATATTGACATATTTTTAGAATTTATACTTTTTTCTAGAGAAAATCCAAAAAATAAAAATGATATTGCAACTAAAATTACACTAAATCCCAATAATGTTTCGATTAAACTATATTTCATAATTATTTTTTAGGTGTCCAAGATTCATAATCTGCAACTGATTTTTGTCTAAATCCTTTATCTAACAAACTTCCTTTAGGTTTCACTACAAATGCAGTTCCTGTCAAGTTAGGTAAATGTTCTTTTTGCCATTCATACATTTTTTTTCTTTTGAGAGGTGGTTTACTTGTAATTTTATGTAACCAAGCATGCCACATAGGAGGTATTTTAGAAGCTTCCACTTTACCATTGAATATTATAAATCTTTTATCTGTTTTTTTTTGACTATAATATTTATTCCCGTATTGGTCTTCACCAACTAAATTAGAACTGAAACGTATAAAAATTTGTGAAATTATATCCATAAAAACTTTATAATTATTATTTAAAATTATACAATATAATTATAAAATTCAATTTTTAAAAAAAAATTCAATTAAATTAATTATTTAAAAAAATTTTAATTTTATTGCTTTACTATTAACTACTAAATGCAGTATATTGAGTGTTCATCTTTACAAGATATTGTTATTATGACTTATTTTAAAATCTTATGAGGTTATATAAGGAATCTTGATATAGGTAGTTTAGTAATGAGAGGAATATAATGAAATTTACAAGGCTTTTTACACAAGATAAATTAGACGTCTATAATAATTTAAAATTTAAAACTACCTCCAGTGAAATTAAGAACCCTGACGGTACAATTGTATTTAGTGCACCTGAAATTGAAGTTCCAGACAATTACTCTCAAGTTGCTGCAGATGTGATTGCTCAAAAATATTTTAGAAAAGCTGGGGTCCCTACTTTTCTAAAAAAAGTTAAAGAAAATAATGTACCTGAGTGGTTATCAAGATCCGAGCCAAATGAGATTAAATTAGAAACTATTCCCGAAGATGAACGGTATGGTGCAGAAACTTCTGCAAAACAGGTTTTTAATAGATTAGCTGGAACATGGACTTATTGGGGATGGAAAGGCGGATACTTTAGCTCTGAAAAAGATGCGAAAGTGTATTATGATGAAATGAGGTATATGCTCGCTTCTCAAATGGGAGCACCAAATTCTCCCCAATGGTTTAATACCGGACTTCACTGGGCTTATGGAATAGACGGACCCAGTCAAGGACATTACTATGTAGATTACAAAACTGAAAAATTGGTTAAGTCAAAATCTTCATATATTCACCCACAGCCTCATGCATGTTTTATTCAATCTATTAAAGATGATCTTGTTAATGAAGGTGGAATAATGGATTTGTGGGTAAGAGAAGCAAGATTATTCAAGTATGGATCTGGAACTGGAACAAATTTCTCAAATTTAAGAGGGAACAATGAAGAACTTTCTGGTGGTGGAAAATCGTCAGGAATGATGAGCTTTTTAAAAATTGGTGATAGGGCCGCTGGTGCAATTAAATCAGGTGGTACAACAAGAAGAGCTGCTAAAATGGTTACTGTTGATGTAGATCATCCGGACATTGAAGAATTTATTGATTGGAAAGTTGTAGAAGAACAAAAAGTTGCAGCTTTAGTTGCAGGATCTAAATCAACTGCAAAGCATCTTGGGGCGGTTATGGAAGCCTGCAATAATGATGAATATGAAAAAGATGACTTATACGACACAAAAATAAATAAAAAACTTAAAGAGGCTGTTCTAAACGCAAGATCAGTTATGATCCCAGAAAATTATATTCAAAGAGTTATTCAATTTGCAAAACAAGGATTTAAAGAAATTGAATTTAAAACTTATGATACAGACTGGGATAGCGAAGCTTATTTAACAGTATCAGGACAAAATTCTAATAATTCAATAAGAGTTACAAATGACTTTCTAAAAAAAGTGGAGAATAATAGTGACTGGGAACTTATAAGAAGAACTGACGGAAAAGTATTTAGAAAAGTTAAAGCTAATGAACTTTGGAATAAAATAACAGAAGCCGCATGGGCATGCGCAGATCCTGGCCTACAATATGATTCTACTATCAATGAATGGCATACATGCCCTCAAGAAGAAAAAATAAATGCTTCTAATCCATGTTCAGAGTATATGTTTATTGATGACACCGCGTGTAACCTTGCTTCATTAAACTTAATTAAATTTAGTAAAAAGAATAAAAGACTAGATATTAATGCTTTTGAAAATGCCTGCAGATTATGGACGTTAACACTTGAAATTTCTGTAATGATGGCACAATTTCCTTCAAAAGAAATTGCTCAAAAATCTTTTGATTATAGAACACTTGGCCTTGGTTACGCAAATATTGGAGGTCTCCTCATGTCATGGGGTGTGCCTTATGACAGTGATGAAGGTAGAGCAATATGTTCATCAATTTCAGCAATAATGACAGGAATTTCATATGCTACATCAGCAGAGATAGCAAAAGAATTAGGTCCTTTTTCAAAATATAAACTGAACTCGAAAGATATGTTAAGAGTGATTAGAAACCATAAAAGAGCAGCTGATGGTTTTAAAGATGGATACGATAGCTTAACCATTAATCCAGTACCTCTTGTCAAAGAAGATTGTCCTTCTGAAGATCTACCTAATGCAGCGTCAAAAGCTTGGGAAAAAGCTCTCAAAGATGGAGAAAAATTTGGATACAGAAATGCTCAAACTACTGTAATAGCTCCAACCGGCACAATCGGACTTGTAATGGATTGTGATACAACAGGTATTGAACCAGACTTCGCAATGGTGAAATTCAAAAAGTTAGCTGGAGGAGGTTACTTTAAAATTATTAATCAAGTCGTACCAGAGGCGCTTCAAAATTTAGGCTATGACAACAATCAAATTTCGGATATTACAAATTATGTTTTAGGTACTGGCAGTCTAAAAAACTGTCAATCAATTAGTCATTCAGCCCTTATGGAAAAAGGCTTTAAAGACGAGCAGATTAATTTAATTGAGAACTCATTAGAGAGTGCTTTTGATATTAAGTTTGTTTTTAATCAATTTACTTTAGGTAAAGAATTCTGCAAAAATATTTTAAAAATTTCAGAAGATCAACTTAACGATTTTTCATTTGATATGCTTAACTTTTTGTCCTTTACAAAAGAAGAAATCGATGCTGCTAATATTCATGTTTGTGGGTCTATGACACTAGAAGGAGCACCTCATCTAAATGAAGAGCACCTTAACGTTTTTGACTGTGCAAACGTATGTGGAAGAATTGGCAAAAGATTTTTATCAGTTGATAGCCATATAAGGATGATGGCAGCAGCACAACCTTTTATTTCCGGTGCTATTTCTAAAACAATTAATATGCCAAATAACTCATCAATAGAAGATTGCAGTAATGCTTATATGTTATCTTGGAAGTTATGTCTTAAAGCTAATGCTCTTTACAGAGATGGTTCAAAGTTAAGTCAGCCTCTTAACTCAAGTTTGATTGAAGATGAAGATATTAATGATGAAGAAGTAATTACTGAAAAAACAACAAAAGTTGTTGAAAAAATAGTTGAAAGAGTATTAAGAGCAGAAAGAGAAAAATTGCCACATAGAAGGAAAGGATATACTCAAAAAGCAATAGTAGGAGGCCATAAGGTCTATCTCAGAACTGGTGAATATGAAGATGGTAAGTTAGGTGAAATTTTCATTGATATGCATAAAGAAGGTGCTGCTTTTAGATCTTTAATGAATAACTTTGCGATTGCCGTTTCAATTGGATTGCAATATGGAGTTCCTTTAGAAGAATTCGTTGAGGCGTTTACATTCACTAGATTTGAACCACAAGGTATAGTTACTGGAAACGATACTATCAAGATGTCTACATCTATTTTGGATTATATTTTTAGAGAACTAGCAATTTCTTATCTTGATAGAAATGACTTAGGGCATGTTGATATTAATAACATTGACACAAGTCCAACAGGTGTTGGTGTAAGAGGAGATGAAACAACTCATAAAGTTGCGTCAAGAGGGTTTGTAAGAAGAGAACTTAAAGTTGTATCTGGAGGTGGAGCTGATAATGTGTCAGTTTTACAAACTAAAGACTATCTGGATACATACGAAGACAAGGTAACAGATATGAATGAAGGTGAAACTAGCGAAGTACTAGTAAAGCAAAATTCAACTATCTCAAAAGAGATCGAAGCTAAAATAAAAGGTTTTGAAGGTGAAGCTTGTGGAGAATGTGGCAATTTTACTTTAGTTAGGAATGGTACGTGTATGAAATGTAATACATGTGGTGCTACTTCTGGATGTTCTTAATTATTGAAAGTATATAATTTATGAATATTGAAGAAAATTTAAAAAACCATAAGATAGAATTAGAAGATGCTTCAACGCCAGCTGGGAACTATGTACCTTACATAATTACTAACAAACTTGTTTTTATATCTGGTCAATTACCATTTAAACAGGGAAAGATACCAATAACAGGTGTTGTTGGTAAAACAGTTAGTTTAGAAGATGCAATTGAAATGGCAAAATTATGCGCTCTAGCACTTATCAGCCAATTAAAATCAGCTTGTAATGGAGACCTTAATAAAGTTTCAAGAGTAGTGAAATTAGGTGGATTTGTTGCTTCAACCTCATCTTTTACATCACAACCTACAATAATTAATGGTGCCTCAGATATTATGGTTAATGTATTTGGAGAACAAGGAAAGCATTCTCGATTCGCAGTAGGCGTCTCCAGTCTTCCACTCAATGCCCCAGTTGAAATTGAAGGAATTTTTGAGATTAAATAAAATAAAATGAATTTGGATATAATTTCAAATATATCTAAGATTAGTTCAGTAGCTTGGAATAACTTAAATATTAATGATCATCCATTTACAAATTATGATTTCTTATACGCTTTAGAACAATCTAAATCTGTTTGTGCAGAGACAGGTTGGCTTCCTCAACATATAATTGTAAAAGACATTGATAACAAAATTATAGGAATTTTACCTAATTACCTTAAAAGCCATTCTTATGGAGAATATGTATTTGATCATAGTTGGGCAAACGCTTATCAAAAAGCAGGAGGTTCATACTACCCTAAATTAATTTCAGCTATACCTTTTACACCTGTAAAAGGTCCACGTTTTTTGTATAGAGAAAATAAAAAAAAAATCATAATTAAAAATATTAGCCAATTTATGATGGATCTCGCGGATAAAAATAATTTAAGTTCTGCTCATATAAATTTTTTAGATGAAAACAATGATCACATTTTAGAAAAAAAAGGATGGTTAAAAAGAGTTGGTTTACAATTTCATTGGAAAAATAATGGTTATTCTAGTTTTAAAGACTTTTTAGAAGAGCTAAAAAGTTCAAAAAGAAAAATGATTAAAAAGGAAAGAGATTATATTAAAAAAACAGATATTGTTATAAGTAGGATAAGTGGTGATGATTTAAACTCGACGATTTGGGATCAATTTTATAAATTTTATTTAGATACAATAGATAAAAAATGGGGCAGTGCTTATTTAAAAAGAGATTTTTTTTCATATATATCAGATAAGTTAAATAAAAAAATTGTTCTTATTATTGCAAAAAAAGATGATCAAATAGTCGCTGGTGCTCTAAATTTTACTGATAAAAATTGTCTATATGGAAGAAATTGGGGATCTATAATTGATATCCCTTTTCTGCATTTTGAAATGTGTTACTATCAGGCTATAGATTATGCGATTGATCAAAAACTAAAAACTGTTGAAGCTGGCGCTCAAGGACATCATAAAATTAAAAGAGGATATTTAGCTAAACCAACTTTCAGTTATCATTATCTTCCAAACCCCTCATTTAGAAATGCGGTTTTAACTTTTATAGATGACGAAAAAAAACTTATTCAGGAAAATATTGATTATGTTAATAATAATGATAATCCATTTAAATTTAAAAACTAAATCTTAATTTTTGAATTTTTTTTATCTGGTATTTTAGTAGAGGATTCAGATTTAATAATTAAGTTATCTTTTTTGTTATCTACAAAAACATTTCCCCCTTTTACTAGTTTTCCAAACAAAAGCTCTTCTGCCAGCGGTTTTTTAATTTTTTCTTGAATTAATCTATTTAGAGGTCTTGCCCCAAAAACTTTATCATATCCTTTTTTAGCTAGCCAATTTCTAGCTTCATCAGAAAGCATTATAGAAACACCTTTATCAGATAATTGTGCTTCTAATTGCATTATAAACTTATCTACCACCATTTTAATAACTTCTATATCTAAGTAATCAAATGGTATAACTGCGTCTAACCTATTACGGAATTCTGGAGTAAATAATCTTTCTATTGCTTGCGTATCAGCGTCATTTTTTGCATCATTTAAAAATCCAATAGATGATTTAGACAACTCTGAAGCTCCTGCGTTAGTTGTCATAATTAAAATAACATTTCTAAAATCTACTGACTTACCATTATTATCAGTTAATTTTCCATGATCCATTACTTGAAGTAACAAATTAAACAAATCAGGATGTGCTTTTTCAATTTCATCCAAGAGTAATACTGAATGAGGATTTTGATCAATTGCATCAGTTAATAATCCACCTTGATCAAAACCAACATAACCTGGAGGTGCTCCTATCAACCTAGAAACCGTATGTCTTTCCATATATTCTGACATATCAAACCTAGTAAGTTTAATACCATATGATTCAGATAATTGTCTTGCAACTTCAGTTTTTCCAACTCCAGTAGGACCAGAAAATAAATAACATCCTATTGGTTTTTCTCCTTCTCTAAGGCCTGCTCTAGATAATTTTACACTTGAAACCAAGGCGGATATAGCTTTATCTTGACCATAGACCATTCTTTTCAGATCACTTTCTAAATTTAATAATGCTTTTTTATCGTCTTTAGAAACATGTTTTGGAGGTATTCTAGCAATTAAAGCAACTGTTTCTTCAATTTCTTGTTTATCAATGGTTTTCTTTCTTTTATTTTGTGGTAGAAGCATCTGCGCAGCAGCTGTTTCGTCAATTACATCAATAGCTTTATCAGGAAGTTTTCTTTCATTTATATATCTAAAAGATAATTCAACAGCTGTTTTAATTGCATCATTGGTAAACTTAATTTTATGATGATCTTCATATCTAGACTTAAGCCCCATCAAAATTTTGATTGTATCATCGACATTAGGTTCTTTTACATCTATTTTTTGGAATCTTCTCACCAAAGCTCTATCTTTATCAAAATAACCTCTATATTCTTTATATGTAGTTGAACCAATACATCTAAGTGTTCCTGTTTGGAGAACTGGCTTTAACAGATTTGAGGCATCCATTGCACCACCACTTGTAGCTCCAGCACCGATTATCGTATGAATTTCATCAATAAATAATATTGCATTTTCATTTTTTTCAATATCTTTTATAACAGCTTTTAAGCGTTCTTCAAAATCACCTCTATATCTTGTGCCGGCTAGTAGTGCTCCCATATCCAAAGCATAAATTTCAGATTTCAGCAACACTTCGGGAACCTCACCTTTAACAATTTTATCTGCAAGTCCTTCAGCTATTGCTGTCTTTCCTACACCAGGGTCACCAACCAATAAAGGGTTATTCTTTGTCCTTCTGCACAAAACTTGTATAGTTCTATCAAGTTCCTTCTTTCTTCCTATAACCGGATCAACTTTTCCAGATGCCGATTTTTCATTTAAATCAACAGCATATTTTTTTAAAGCACTTTCCTTTTTTGGATTTGTTTGACTGTCTATATTTGTATCCTCATCAGTTTTAGATTGAGAATAGTTTGGATCTTTTGCAAGACCATGGCTTATAAAACTAACAGCATCTAATCTTTTCATATTCTGCTTTTGAAGTAGATATACTGCATAACAATCTCTTTCAGAGAACATAGCAACTAAAACATTAGCACCGTTTGCTTCATTTTTTCCTGACGATTGGGTATGTATAACTGCTCTTTGAACGACACGTTGAAATCCTGAGGTTGGTTGAGTATCTATATCTTCGTTTGAGCTAACAATTGATTTCAAATCTTTATCTAGATAACTATTAAGATCATCTTCTAAAAGTTTTATATCTACGCCACATGCTTTAAACACTTCAATTGCATTTTTATCTTCTAATAATGAAAATAATAAATGCTCTAGAGTTGCAAACTCATGCTTTTTTGAAGATGCTAAATTCATTGCACGTCTTAATGTTTCTTCTAATGATCTTGATAACATTATTTATTCCTTTTCTAATTGCATTTGAAGTGGATGTTCATATTTGCGGGCATAATTTGTAACTTGTACTGCTTTGGTTTCTGCAATTTCATATGTGTAAATACCACAAACACCAATACCTTTTTGATGAACATGTAGCATGATTTGTGTAGCCTCATCTTGTCTTTTTCCAAAAAATTTTTCTAATACTTCAATTACGAATTCCATTGGTGTATAATCATCATTTAACATCAGAACCTTGTACAAAGATGGTTTTTTAGTTTTAGGTTTTACCTTTGTTAATACATTACCATCATTTTGGTTATTATCATTATCTGATTCAGATCGAGTTTTGAAATATTTTTTTCCCATATACTTAATCTAATAATTAAAGACTTTGGTATCAATACTTTTGAAAAATATTTTATAAATTAAGTCTTTTTAAACATCTAAATATTGTATATAAATATATATATATATCAATATAATGTATTATAATTTTTTATACTCTAAATTTTAAATGAATATTATTATCCCATTTAAAGCATCGTACATAAAAATTTTGATTTTGTTTGTTTTTTTTACAAGTTCATTTTATTTTAATAAACCTTCTCATGGAAAGTACGCGTCAATTATTATGAATGAAAAATCAGGTAAAGTTTATCATTCAATTAATGCTGATACAAGGAACTACCCTGCCTCACTTACAAAAATAATGACGATTTATATGATTTTTGACAAATTAAAAAACAAAAAAATTAAAATGACAACTAAACTTAAAGTATCTAAACGAGCTTCAAGGCAACCGGCATCTAAATTAGGGCTATACCCAGGCCAAAAGATTACAGTTAAACAAGCAATTCTCGCTCTTGTTACCAAATCAGCAAATGATGTTGCAACTGTTGTTGCTGAAAATTTTGAAAAAACTGAAAGAAGATTTGCTTATAAAATGACTAGAAAAGCTAAAAGTATTGGTCTTACTCGTACTATTTTTAAAAATGCATCAGGACTTCCGAACAAAGGACAACTTTCTACAGCAAGAGATATGGCAAAACTAGCAGTAGCTATTAGAAAAAACTTTCCTGAGTTTTTTTATTTTTTTAATAAAAAATCATTCGTTTTTAATGGTATTGAGTATCGTAATCATAATAATTTACTTGGTTCTTACTTTGGTGCAGATGGTATTAAAACTGGCTATACCAATGCATCAGGATTTAATTTAGTTGCTTCTGTTGAAAGAAATGGTCAAAGAATAATTGGAGTTGTTTTTGGTGGAAAAACTGCAAGAACTAGAGATAAACATATGGTTAAATTATTAAATAAATTCATAAAAACTCCTATTGTACGAACTGCTAAACTCTCTGAGATACCTTCCAAAAGACCTGATTTTATTTCATATCCTGTTGTAAAAAAACCAAAAAATTTCTCTGTTTATACTGTTAATGAATCAGAAGATTGGTTTATACAAATAGGAGCTTTTAAAAATAGACTTAATGCACATATCGCTGCAAAAAAAGCTCGTAATGCAGCACCTGAACAACTTGGTAATCTACCTGCTTCCTTACAAAGGATTTCCAAACCTTTAGAAAACCCTAAAGTTAAAAAGTCTCTTTGGAGAGTTAGGTTTGTTGAATTAGCTGAAAATCAAGCAAGGTCTGTTTGTGCTGACCTATGGTCATCTGGACTAAGTTGTATTCCTTTACCTCAAAAGAACTTAAATTAATATTTTATTTCACAATTAAAAGTTGATTCCAATCAGTCGTATATGACTTGGATTTAAAATGAGATTTCATATTCCATTTACTTTTGTACTTTTTTGATTTTAATAATCCTTGAGATCCATAAAATAGAGTTTTTGAACCCATTTTATTATTAATATAATCTAGCATTATCATTCGTTTATTTGATAATGTATCATCTTTTTTATTTTTATTAAATAAATTACCCTGAATAGTATAATCTTCTGATTTATAAAAAGAGCTAGTTTCATTTAAATTGATTTCTACACTTTTAATGTTTAAGTCAAGTAGCGTAACCCCAATTTTTTTATAGCTAAATCCCAACCGATAAATTTTTTCTAATATTCTAAATCCACCTTGGATCAAATCAGGTGTATTATTTATGGGCTCATCAAAGTTTATTATTCCAGAGTTACTATATTGTGATTCACTTTTTTTAAACTTGTTTGTATTAATAAAAACACATAAAGAACTACACAAACCTTTTTGTAATCGAAGTTTTTCAGCTGCTCTAAAAATATGATTTGATAATGCTTCTTTTAAACTTTGTAAATCAGTTACCATTTCTCCAAATGAACGCGAAACCGTGATAGATTTTTTAGAATGAACTTGTTCTAAATCTAAAGCTGAAATACCTCTTAATTCATACACTATTCTTTTCCCAACAACAGAAATATGTTGTTTTATGTGATTGGGATTAGCTCTCTGTAATTGCAAAGCATTATTTATACCAATTTTTTTCAATCTATTTGCCCAACCTTTTGATATTCCCCAGATTGTTTCAAGTTCTAAATCATTTAATACTTGAGTAATTTGGTTTGAATCTTGAAGGTTATAAACTCCTTCATTTACATATTTTTTTGCTATTCTGTTAGCTAATTTTGCTAACGTTTTAGTTGGCCCTATTCCCACAGAAACGGGTATACCTGTCCATTGATATATTTTTTTTTTCATAAAAATCATTTTTTTATAAATATTACTTTTATTAAATCCATCTAAACCTAAAAAAGCTTCATCTATAGAGTAGACCTCAACGTCTGGTGTGAAGTGATAAAAAGAGTTCATTACTCTAGAAGACATGTCTCCATACAAAGTGTAATTAGATGAATAAACTATTACCCTATTTTTTTTGATTAAATCTTTCCATAAATGCAGTGGCGCACCCATAGGAATACCCAAAGCTTTAGCTTCATTTGATCTAGCTATGATACATCCATCATTATTTGATAAAACAACAACAGGTTTATTATTAATAAATGGATTAAAAACCCTTTCACAGGATACATAGAAATTATTACAATCAACTAATGCATACAATTTTGTTTACCTTTTTTTAGTAAACAGAATGAATAGCTGTAACAACTACTCCCCAAATTTCAATGTTCATATCTTCTTTTATCTCAATTGGTTTATATAAAGTATTCTCTGGCATTAAAATTAATTTTCCAGATTCCTTATATAGCCTTTTAACAGTCATGTTACCATCAACTACAGCAATAACTATTTTGCCGTGTGAAGGTTTTAAACTTCTATCTACTATCAATATATCATTATCATTAATTCCAGCACCGATCATAGAATCTCCAGTAACACGAACAAAAAAAGTTGCAGCTGGATGTTTAACTAAATGGCTATTTAAATCTAAACTTCTTTCTAGATGATCATCTGCAGGTGAAGGAAACCCAGCAGATATTTTACAACTATACAAGGGTAATTCTGAATCTGAATGAACTACTTCATCTTTCAAAAAATTAGGTAAATCAAATATTTTAACACTATCTTGAGGTGAATAATGTCCATTTAAAATTAATATCTCTTTTGTTTTTTCTATACTTTCAATCATTTAATTCCTCTTTGTTCATGTTTTGTTCTATTTATACATAAAAAAAAGTAATTGAAAAGTTTTTTCAACAGTAATTAAAAAAATATTAAGATTTTTTATATTTATCTATTAATGACTCTAGATCATGGTCAACTTTTTCATCATAACCATGTTTTGATGAAAAAAATGCCAAGGCCATTAGACCTGAACCAATAATGAAAGACATAACAATGCAAATTACAATAGCAAAAAATCCGTGATTACTAATACTTATAAAATCCCAATTAAACCATAGTTTAACAGAAAAATATAACACAAGAAATAATACTGCTAAAAAAAGAGATATGATTATCTTATTTTTGATAGAGAACATAAGTATAAAATCAACTTTCTACCGACAACTGATTTTCAACAAGATTATACCAGTAAGAGATGCCTAACGGAATAATTTCATCGTTAAAATCATATTTTGAATTATGTAACATACAACCACTTTTCCCTTCGCCTGCACCTAACCATATATAAGCTCCTGGTTTTTTTTCAAGCATATAAGCAAAATCTTCAGCACCCATAGATGGTGCAAGATTATCTTTAACAGCTTTCGTTTTAACTAATTTTTTTGCAACCTCAATAGCGATGTCACTTTCCATCGAAGTATTAATAGTAACAGGATAACCCTCATTAATTTCAACCTTTGCAGTACAACCGTAAGCATTTGCAGTCGAATTGCAAATATCAATAAATTGTTCTTTAACTAAGGATCTTGTTTTAGGATTCAATGTTCTTATCGTTCCAATAAAGTTAGCATCTCGTGGAATAATATTAAAAGCTGTACCAGATTCTATTTTAGTAACGGAAACAACAACTGGATCAAGAGGGTTTTGTTTTCTAGAAACTATCTGCTGCAAAGATTGTATCACGCCAGAAGTAGCAATTATTGGATCAGATGTATGATGTGGAGAGGCAGCATGGCCTCCAACACCATGAATTAATACTCTGAATTGATCAAATGATGCCATCACGGGACCTTTGTGAACAGCTATTTCTCCAACATCTAAACCTGGCCAGTTATGTAATCCCCAAACACTTTCCATTGGAAAATTATCAAAAAGACCCTCATTAATCATTTTCAAACCACCACCGCCACCTTCTTCAGCTGGTTGAAAAATAAAATATACTGTACCACTAAATTTTTTTTCTTTCGAAAGAATTTTGGCTGCACCAAGAAGCATAGCAACATGTCCGTCATGACCACAAGCATGCATTTTTCCTAAAAATTTTGACTTATAGTCAAAATCATTCTCTTCTTCAATAGGCAGTGCATCCATATCAGCTCTTAAACCTATTGAACGATTACTTTTATGTTTTTGAGAGTTAGAACCTTTTAAAACACCTATAACGCCTGTTTTTCCAATCTTATTATGAACTTCTATACCAAATGATTTTAGCTTTTTAGTGACAAATTCTGCAGTCCAATTTTCTTCATAACAAAGTTCTGGATTAGCGTGAAGTTCATGTCTCCAAGTGGTAACCTCTTCATGAATCTTTTTAATGTTTTCTGAAATATTCATTGTTTAATAATATGTTTAAGTATAATGATTAAAAGCTAAAAAACAAATGTTTCTGTAGATATATATTTAAATGAAAAATCCAAGCACTCTAACTCAAAAAATGTTATTTGTCTTTTTGCCATTTTCAGCTGGTTACTTTTTGTCATATGTTTACAGATCTACTAATGCAATTTTAGCTCCTTATCTTAACCAAGACTTAGGTATCAATGCGGAACAACTTGGCCTAATTACTTCAGTTTATTTTTTAACATTTGCTTTATTTCAATTACCATTAGGAATTCTACTTGATAAATTTGGAGCAAGAAAAGTACAAACCGTTTTGTTTGTTATAGCATCATTGGGTGCATCATTATTTGCATTAGGTGATTCTGTATTTTCTTTGACGGTAGGAAGAGGCTTAATAGGCTTGGGTGTTTCTGGTGCTCTAATGGGTGCTTTTAAAGCAATGTCTATTTGGTTTCCAAAAGAACGACTGAGTTTATTAGTTGCACTATTTTTAGCTGTGGGAGGATTAGGAGCAATCTCAGCATCATCACCTTTAGAATATCTACTTCAAATAACTGATTGGAGAACTATTTATTTTGCTTTATCTTTAACAACTTTAATAGTTGGTTTTTTAATTTTTATAATTGTGCCAGAAAAAAAAATCACATATGAAAAAGAAGAACCTGTATTAAAAGTTCTTAAAATAATTTACACTAACTATCATTTTTGGAGAGCTGGCCCTTTAGCAGGTTTAGTAGGGGGAACAACAATGGCAATTCAAGGCTTGTGGGCAGGGCCGTGGCTTGCTGATGTTGGTAAATTTAGTCAAACAGAAATAGCTGAAATCCTTTTTTTGTTCACAATATCTATGACAATTGGAATAATACTTATGGGCATTATATCAGATAATTTAAGACAAAAAAATATTTCAACAATTAGTGTCATGGTTGGAATGATAATTATATTAATTATCCCAACTACAGTTATAACTTTTGGGTTACTTCCAAAAGCAATATGGCCTTGGGTTTTGTTCAGCTTAATCTCTTTTTGTGCAACATTATCATATTCAGGATTAAGTGACTATTTCCCATTAAATTACGCAGGAAGAGTCTCAACAGCGGTAAATTTAATAACATTTATGGTTGCCTTCATTGCTCAATATGCGATAGGAGCAATAATGCAATTTACTGAGCCAGGCAAAATGACTGGCTACTCGTTATTTTCTTACCAGGTAAGCTTTGGTGTTTTTCTTGGATTAATAATAATTTTATTAATTAATTATTTTATAATGACTTATTTTAAAAGTGCTAAGGATAATATCTCTGGCATTCCCAAAGAGTAGAGTGGTCTGATGGTTTTAAAATAAACCTATCATGTAACCTAAAATCTCTATCTTGCCAAAATTCAAACTCATTTGGTACAATTTTGAATCCACCCCAATGCTTTGGTCTTGGCACATTCTCATTAAATTTATTTTTGAATTCTTCAACTCTTTTTAATAAAGTATCTCTATTTTTTAAAGGTTGCGATTGAATAGAAGCCCAAGCCCCTATTTTACTACCTAATGACCGACTTTCAAAATATTGATCTGACACTTTTTCGGGCATCTTATCAATTTCACCGACGACCCTTATTTGACGATTTATAGATTTCCAATAAAAACATATTGCAACTTTACCTGTTTCAAAGATTTCTTTAGATTTTCTGCTTTCATAATTTGTATAAAAAACAAAATTTCTGTTGATAATATTTTTCAATAAAACTGTTCTTACAGATGGGAATCCATTTTTAGAGACAGTGGCTATTTGCATAGCATTAGGATCTCTGATTTCATTATCTTGTGCCTCTTGGAACCATTTTTGAAATAGTTCGATTGGATCTATTTTTTTATCTAATTCCATATCTTATTAAGTTCAAATTTTTGCCATATTTGTAATTATTATATAGTTTAAATTATAAGGAATTAAAGTAATGAAATTTATATTTAGTATTTTATTTATATTTCTATCTTCTGTTAGCTTCTCGAAAACTATAACTACTCAAACAAATGGGTATATAGAATCAGTTGAGGTTTTAAAGAAATATGTAACTCAGAGTATACCCAAAAGAGAAAAAGTGTGCGAAATTAAAAGAGTTCCTGTACAAAAAGCTTCACAAGGTTTTGGAGCTGATAATTTAATAGGAGCTTTAATTGGAGGTGCGATTGGAAATAAAATTGGTCAAGGTGGTGGAAAACAGGGATCTACTGCTATAGGCGCCTTGATTGGTTCAGAAATAGTAAGAAATGATAAAGAAGCCAGAGCAAGCAATAATGAATTTGTTGAAAAAGAAGTCTGTAGAATTCAAAATATTACATATACAGAAACATCCGAGCAAATAACCGGTTACAAATTGAATATTGATGTTGATGGTGAAATTTTAGAATTCATTAGCAATAAGTCTTATAATCCCGGTGACACAATAGGCATTAGAAAAAAAATTAGTTATTCTATAGATTAATTTAAATAATTTTATCTGTTTAAATTAATAATAATCTATTATAGTAAATAAACCTATACAAAGTGTATCTATATGAATAATTTAATGAAAAATAAACGTGGCCTAGTGATGGGAGTTGCTAATGACAAGTCCATTGGTTGGGGAATTGCTAAAACTATTGCTGATCAAGGTGGAGAGCTTGCATTTACTTATCAAGGTGAAGCACTAAAAAAAAGAGTTATTCCATTAGCAGATAGCGTAAATTCTGATATAGTTCTTCCCTGCGATGTTTCAAATGATAAAAATATAGACAATACTTTTAATGAATTAAAAAAAAAATGGCCTAAAATTGATTTCTTAGTTCATGCTATTGCTTTCTCAGATAAAGATGAACTCAAAGGTGAATATATCGATACATCTAGAGAAAACTTTTTAAATACTATGGATATTTCTGTATATTCATTTACTGCAATCGCTCGAAGAGCAGCTATGATGATGCCTGATGGTGGATCATTATTAACTTTAAGTTATTATGGTGCTGAAAAAGTAATGCCACATTATAACGTTATGGGTTTAGCTAAATCTGCTCTTGAAGCTTCAGTTAGATACTTGGCTACGGATTTAGGTAAAGATCAAATTAGAGTTAACAGTATTTCTGCAGGGCCAATTAAAACTCTTGCAGCAAGTGGAATTGGAGATTTTAGGTATATTTTAAAATGGAATGAGTATAATTCACCAATGAAAAGAAATGTTACATTAGACGATGTTGGTGGAAGTGCTGTATACCTGCTTTCCGACATGTCAACAGGTGTATCTGGTGAAACTCATCATGTAGATTGCGGTTATCATGTTGTGGGAATGAAAGCAATTGATGCTCCAGACATCACACCTCCTAAGAATAATTGATATAATGTCATATAATTCATTTGGTAATTTATTTAGATTTACAAGTTATGGTGAAAGCCATGGACCAGCTATTGGATGCATAGTAGATGGAGTTCCACCAAATATTAGCCTTAATGAAAAAGATATCCAAAAACTTCTTGATAGGAGGAAACCTGGGCAATCAAAATATGTAAGCCAAAGGAAAGAAAGTGATAAAGTCAAAATTCTTTCAGGTGTTTTTGAAAGTAAAACAACTGGTCATCCTATTGCATTAAACATAAAAAATGAAGATCAAAGAAGTAAAGATTATAACGAAATTGCTAATAAATTTAGACCAAGTCATGCTGATATAACATACCATGAAAAATATAAAATTCGGGATTATAGAGGTGGTGGAAGATCAAGTGCAAGAGAAACAGCAGTAAGAGTTGCAGCTGGAGCAATTGCTTTTAAAATACTACAAGCACGTTTTCCAAAAATATTCATTAAAGCTAGTGTGATTCAAATAGGAGAACATAAAATTAACAAAGACAATTTTTCATGGAATGAAGTTGATAATAACCCATTTTTTTGCGCAGATGTAGAAACTGTACCAGTTTGGGAAAAAAATTTGAATTCATTAAGAAAAAGTGGAAATAGTACTGGTGCAATTATAGAAATCATTGCTGAAAATGTTCCAAAAGGTATAGGAAGTCCAATTTATAAAAAACTTGATTCTCAAATTGCAGAAGGATTAATGTCTATAAACGCTGTAAAAGGGGTAGAAATAGGATCAGGCTTCAAATCAGCATCATCTACTGGAAGTGAAAATAATGACGAAATATTTCCAGATAACGGAGGGGGATATATTTTTAATACAAATAATGCTGGTGGAATTTTAGGTGGAATTTCAACAGGCCAACCAATAGTTGCTAATTTCGCTGTAAAGCCAACAAGTTCTATATTAATTGAAAAAAATTCGGTTGATGTTGCAAATCAAAAGACAAAAATTATTACCAAAGGTAGACATGATCCTTGTGTCGGAATTAGGGCTGTGCCAATAGCTGAAGCTATGATGGCTATTATATTAGTAGATCAAATTATGATGCATGAAGCACAAATTGGTTCTTTAGCCAAATAAATTTTCAAATTACTTTTGACCATAAATTAGAAATTCTTTATTACCTTTTGGCCCAAGTATAGGACTATCAATAATACCTTTTATACTTAAATCAATTTCATTTTTAAAAAAAACTTTTATATCATCCACAACCATCTGATGGTGTTCAGCATTTTTTACAACACCTCCTTTTCCTAAAAGGTCTTTCCCAATTTCAAATTGTGGTTTAATTAAACTAATAATCCAGCCATTTTTTTTTAACAATTTAATATTTGGTTTAATAACCTTTTTCAAAGATATAAATGACACATCACAAACAATAGCATCTAACTTATTACTAATTATATCACTATCTAAATACCTTGCATTTGTTTTTTCTAGAACTTCTACTCGAGCGTTATTTCTTAAATTCCAATCTAATTGTCCATAACCAACATCCACACTATAAACTTTTTTTGCTCCTTTTTTTATTAACACATCCGTAAAACCTCCTGTACTAGAACCTATATCCATTGCTATTATACCAGTACAATCAACTTCAAAATAATTTATAGCTTTATCAAGTTTGAAGCCACCACGTGAAACCCATATTTTATCTTTTTGTTTTAAAATTAAATTACAATTTGTTTCGACTTTAGTGCCTGGCTTATCAATCCTTTGTGAATCAATAAATACACTACCTGACAAAATTAGTCCGATTGCTTCTTGTCTGCTTTTTACAAGATTTTTATCAAAGAGCAATTTATCAATACGGACTTTAGTTATTTTTATAACCTTTATTGATCTTTAAATTTAATTTAATTTTTTGAGATTCTATATCTAATTTAATTTTATTGTATATGCCACATATATCTAAGTTAGCTTCTATCAATTGTTCATTTTGAGAAGCATGTTCTTGAAATGAATCTGGTAAATTTAAAGTTCTGATTATCTTAGAATTTGTATTTAAAAAATCACTTGAAGTGACAATATTTAAGCAATGAGATGAAAATCCACCTCGTGATCCTTCTTCAACTATAAATAAAATTTTATGATTTTTATAAAGATTTAATAAAAGATCTTGATCAATTGGCTTTGCAAATCTAGCATCCGCTACAGTTATGTCATATCCTTCAGATTTAAGCTTTTTTGAAACTTCTAATACTGTTTCTAATAAAGTTCCAATAGATAAAATAGCTATATCAGTTCCTTCTTTAATTATTCTTCCTTTTCCGATTGGTAGTTTTACCAGCTTTTTCGAAATTTCCATTCCTGTAGCTTCGCCTCTTGGATATCTGCAAAATATTGGTCCTGAATTATATAAAGAAGATGTATAAACCATGTCTTTTAATTCGTTTTCATCGCTTGGAGCCATAACAACAACATTTGGCAAACAAAGTAAATATGCGAGGTCAAAAGCTCCAGCATGAGTAGATCCATCTGCACCAACTAAGCCTGCTCTATCTAGCATAAATTTCACAGGCAATTTTTGTATTACTACATCATGAATAACTTGATCATAAGCTCTTTGAAGAAAAGTAGAATATATTGCAACAAAAGGTTGCATGCCTTGAGACGCAAGTCCAGCAGCAAATGTAACAGCATGTTGTTCAGCAATACCAACATCAAAAAATCTATTCTCAAATTTTTCTTTAAATTTGTTAAGACCTGTACCCGATGGCATAGCTGCTGTGATTGCTGTTATTTTTTCATTGTCTTCTGCGATATTACATAATGTATCCGCAAAAACTTCAGTATATGTTGGTATATTTGAAGATGATTTAATAGAATTTCCAGTTACAACATTAAATTTTGAAACAGCATGATATTTTTCATCTGAAACTTTCGAGAACGGGTGACCTTTTCCTTTTTCAGTGACAACGTGAAGTAAAATAGGTCCATGTCTAGATCCATCATTTAAATTTTTTAGAACTTTGACTAAAGTCTCAACGTCATGACCATCTATAGGGCCTAGATAAAACATCCCCATTTGGCTAAAAAATGTATTGTCTTGTATTAAAATATTTCTAGCTAAATCCTCAGCTTTTTTTGCTGTTTGACTGATCTGTTGAGGAAAAATTTCAACCATTTTTTTTGCAATTTCTCTGAAAGAGTTAAAAGGTTCACTAGACACTATTTTAGATAAATAGTTGCTTAAAGCACCAACTGCAGGAGCTATAGACATCCTATTGTCATTTAAAATGATAATCATATCGCTATCTAATATACCTGCGTTATTAATACCTTCATATGCTAGTCCAGCACTCATAGCTCCATCACCAATTACAGCAATAACTTTATTTTTTTCTTTTTTGATATCTCTAGCTATAGCCATACCTAATCCAGCAGAGATAGATGTTGACGAATGCCCAGCACCAAAATGATCATGTATTGATTCACTTCTTTTAAGAAAACCAGAGATACCATCTTTTTGTCTCAAAGTATGAAGGTTTTTTCTTCTACCAGTTAAAATTTTATGTGGATAAGCTTGGTGTCCCACATCCCAAATCAATTTATCTTTTGGAGAATTAAATACAAAATGAAGCGCTACAGTTAACTCAACCACACCTAAACCAGCTCCTAAATGGCCACCAGTTTTTGATACAATCTCTATTAACTCCTCTCTCAACTCTTTGGACAAAATTTTTAAATCTTCAATATTAAGACCTTTTAAATCTTCAGGAGAGTTTATTTTTTCTAAGAATAATTTTTTCTTTTTTTTGTCTAACATTACTTTAATGGCTTCTTTTAACTATGTAATCTGCTAGTAATACAAGATTTTTTGCATTATTGCCAAAAATATTTAAAGATTCTATTGATTTTTCTATACTATCATTCATTTTTTGGATTGATTTTTCTTCACCATAGTAATTTACAAAGTTTGGAGTTTGATTAGATTTATCTTGATGAACAGGTTTACCAAGTTCCTTTGAATTGCTGTTTAAATCTAATAAATCATCTTTTATCTGAAAAGCTAATCCCAAATTTCTGGAAAACTTTTGTAGCTTTTTTATTTGATCATCTTTTGCATTACAGATTATTGAACTTAGAACCACACAGCATTCTAAAAGAGATCCTGTTTTCTTTTGTTGAATCCAAAGTATATTATCCTCACTTAAATCATTGTGTGTAAAATCTATATCTCCTTGTTGTCCTCCAACCATACCACAAAAACCAATAGCTTTTGACAACTCAAAAACTAATTTTGAAATTTTATCTCTATTTTCAAAGTTTCTTGGGTTTGAAATTAATTCAAAACCCCAACTCTGAAGTGCATCTCCAGCTAATATTGCAGTAGCCTCATCAAACTTTTTATGTGTTGATTTTTTTCCACGTCTATAATCAGAATTATCCATGGCTGGCAAATCATCATGAATTAATGAATATGTGTGTATGGCTTCTATAGCTGACGCTATAACAATTAATTCATCATTTTTTTTTTTATTAAAAGTTAAATTATTAATATTTGAAACAACTTTACCAACTTCGATCACAAGAAAACTCCTAATTTTTTTTCCACTACCTAATATAGAATACTTCATAGCTTGAATAAGTTTCTTGTTTAAACCTTCATTTCTAGGTAAATTTTTTTTTATAAAATAATCTACTTCTTCACTATTTTTTAATAATGTATTTTGGAAGTTTTTAAATTTTAAATTCACTCATCTAAACTTTGTTTAAGATTTTTATTTTTATTTTCTTTTTCTTCTATCTCTTCAACTTTAAGTTTGGCTTCATTTAATCTTTTTTCACATTGATCTTTTAAAATTGATCCTTTCTCATAAGCTTTGATAGCATCATCAAGAGAAATATCTCCTTTTTCAAGAACAACTACAATTTCTTCTAGCTCCTTTAAAGCTTCTTCAAATGATAATTCTTTTTTCATTTTGTACCTTAAACTACGATAAATAATTTTGTCTAGAGGTGTCAATTAATATATGATTTAAACTTTCTTGAATTTGTTTAAACATACAATCTTCGAAACCTGAGTGAGAACCTTCTTCTACAATTCTTAAATTTGATGACACCCAATTTTTTGAAAGCTTATAAGCATTGATAGGTGGACAAATTATATCATGCCTTCCTTGTATAATTTCACATGGTATTTCGCTGACTTTATTTATATTTTTCAAAATATAACCATCTCTTATGAAACAATTATTCACAAAATAATGTGCTTCAATTCTTGCGATTGCTAATGATTGCTGTCCAGACATTTTTCTTTCAACATATTTTAATGTAGAACAAGAACTTTCATAGGAATTCCAATTTGATGCTAAATCATGAACAATTTCTAAATTAGATTGATTTAAATTTTTGTGATACCATTTCAAAATATCTTTTTGCTGTTCTAGAGATATTTTTCTAATAAAGTTCTTATGTGCTTCAGGAAAAAAATCTTTCATCCCATATAAAAACCAATCAATCTCCTTCTTTGTGCCTAAAAATATACCTCGTAATATAAAACCTAAACAGCGATTTGGATTTTCTATCCCATATAATATAGCTAGTGTACTTCCCCAAGACCCTCCAAAAATAAACCATTTATCAATTTCTAAATATTTTCTTAATTTTTCAACATCTTTAATTAATTCGTTCGTGTTATTTTCTCTTAATTCTGCTAAAGGTAAACTTTTGCCAGCACCTCTTTGATCAAAAAAAATAACTCTATGAGTTTTTATATTAAATAACTTTCTATGAAAAGATGAAAAACCAGCACCGGGGCCTCCATGTAAAAACAAAATAGGAATGCCATTTGGGTTACCAAACTCTTCATAATATATTTTATGAATATTACTGACTTTTAAGTGACCTTTATTAAAAGTCAAAACAAGACCTTACTTAATTTACTTAAGCAGCTTCTTCAGCGCTATCATCGATGATTTTTTCTAATTTTGTTGCAGCGTCAGACTTATCAACATTTTGGACTGCTGCAAACTCACCCGCAAGTCTCTCTAAAGCAGCTTGATACATTTGTCTTTCAGAGTAGGATTGTTCACCTTGATCTTCTTTTTTATACAAATCTCTTACAACTTCAGCCAGAGAGACTAAGCTCCCAGAATTGATTTTAGTTTCATATTCTTGAGCTCTTCTTGACCACATTAATTTTTTTACTTTTGCTTTACCTTGCAGTGTCGTTATAGCTTCATCCATTTGAGCCTTGCTAGAAAGTGTTCTTAAACCAGAAACTTTAGCTTTATCTAATGGAACTCTGAGTGTCATTCTATCTTGTTCAAATCTTATAACTAGAAGTTCAAGTTTTGTTTTTTCTATTTCTCTTGTTTCAGTTCCAATAATTTTGCCAACACCATGACTTGGATAAACAACAAAATCCCCGGGAATAAAACTATTAACTTTAATTTTGGACAATTAAATCACCTATGAAATTAAAATTTGCATCTTATTTTAATTAAAAAATAAGCTAATATCACAAAACGAGAAAGAAGTCTATTAATATTATAAATTATTCTTTGAAAAACTTATTATATTTATCCTCGACATCAACAAAATCATCGGCGTCAGATGGGGGATCTTTTTTTTCTGTAATATTTGGCCATTTTTCAGACATGTCTCTATTAAGAACCAGCCATTTTTCAGCTCCATCTTCTGTATCAGACTGTATAGCGTCTACAGGGCACTCAGGTTCACATACACCACAATCAATACATTCATCCGGATGAATTACAAGCATGTTTTCACCCTCGTAAAAACAATCAACAGGGCAAACTTCTACACAATCAGTAAATTTACACTTGATACAATTTTCATTAACTATATATGTCATGCGTTGGTATATATAACACTTTTTTTAAAAGTTTCTACCCATAAATTTTTCTAATTTTCTTCTACTAGATTTAGTAGGTCTTCTTCCAAAACTTATCTTTTTAGTAAATTTATTTTCATCATTATTTCTAATAAAAATCGGCGTTATATCTTTATAATGAATGATAGCTTCTTTGAATGGACCTCTTCGAAGTGGAATTTTTAAAATTTTTATTTGTTTGATTAATTTTTCATTTTTAATGTTAATGACATCCCCAGTTTCAATAACTTTATTTTTCTTTTTAATTAAAAAATTATTTACTTTGCATGAACCTTTTTCAATTGCTTTTGTTGCAATTCCTCTAGTTTTAAAAATCCTTAAATAGTAAAGTAGTTGATCAAGCCTAATATTTAAATCTGATGGATCTTTAGATGTCATGATTTTAATGATTTTAAAATATAAAAGGGTGAATCTTTATTTAAATCGACTTTACTAACTTTATTCTTTTTTATTTTAGATCTCCTGGCATTTTTGATCTTATTATTGTTTGTTTTTTTAAAATAATATTCATCATCACTTTCAGAAGCATCATTTTTTAAAAACTGATACTTTAAAGTTTGAGTAATAAAATTTTTTAAATTATCCTTAGTAGAGCCTGCAATAGACAGCATCTCCTCTGTGATTTTGAACTTTGTTTTTTTTGCCTCATTTCTGACCAATGCTGCTAATCTCTCATAAATATCTATCCTCAAACAAATATCACCACAAGGTATATATCCAATAAAAAAATAAAAGTCTGCTTTAATATTTTTGTTAAACTTACAATTTACACGACCTTCGTCAGGCAAATGATCAATATAAAATTCATTATTATATAATGACCATAGAATTGCTTTTAATTTTATTATTTTTGGTTTTAAAACTATAGGCAAATATATAAGATTCACTCCTAGACGAATTCCTAATTTTGCAATTGCTAATCGGTCACTCTCACTAATTTTTTGAATTTGAAATGGAATATTTTTAACTAATGTATGTCCTAAACCTTCAAAAACATGGAAGTTAACTGCTTTAACTTTTGAAGATAATTCAATAAATTTATCATCATGATCACCATCAATTTTATCTAAGTTCTTTAACTTAAGACAACTGGCTAAAGTTTTATTTATTATTTTTGAAATTGATTGTTCACATTTTTTTTGAATTTTAGTTTTTTGATCTAAAGAGAGCATATCAAAGTTCTTTAAAATTATTTTAGGAGTATAAATATTATCTCCTTTAACCAATCTTCCAATTGAACTTTCCATCCATAAAATATTACCGCTATTATCTATTTTAAGAGCTTCTTCAGAAGAGTTTGTAAAGTCATTAACTTTTTTGTTTAACTCTTTTGGCAAAGCTTTTCTTGCAGCTGTCAAAATCCTTGAAGAATATTCATCACTTGAAATTTCAGGAATAAAATCAAAATTTCTTAAGTAACCAACTTCTTGGCCTTCAACTAACACTTTTCCGTCAAACTTTATGACGGCTTCTAAATCTATTTTCTCATTCATTTTTTTTGATAATATAGCTATTTTTTTATCTACAAACCGCTTTGTCAACCTTTCATGCAATTCATCTGAAAGTTTATTTTCAATTTTTTTTGTCTCATGTTGCCATAAATTTGCATTTTTTATCCAATTTGTCTTATTTGTTATATATGTCCAGGTTCTAATATTTGAAATTCGATTTATCAGTGTATCTATTTCACCATCTAATCTTGAAAGAGACGATATTTGAGAATTAAGCCAGTCATCTTCAATTTTTCCATCTTTTAATATAGTATAAAGTTGTTCTAACAATTTGATGTGTCTATCTGAAAAAATATTTCCAAAATCAGGAATTTGACAAATATCCCATAATAATTCATTCAAAAATTTATTATTTTTATTTTTATTTACATACTCTAATCTAGACAATTCTCCCAAACACAAAAAATCAAGCGCATTTCCTTTTTTTCTTAAAATATTCTTGCTTGGTTGTTCTTCAAGAGAGATAAACAAATTTTTAATTGAAGAAAAGTCAAGATTAGAATTTCTCCACCAGATATGTGATAAAGAGTTGAACTCATGATTTTCAACCATTTGCACCACATCTTTATAAAACTTAAGTTCATCGCTAATAACACCAAATGTACCATTTTTTGTTGATCTTCCTGCTCTCCCTGCGATTTGTGAAATTTCTGTTGCAAATAGTTTTCTAGAACTATTTCCATCAAATTTCATATCTGATGCAAATGCAACATGATCAATATCTAAATTTAATCCCATACCGATGGCATCAGTAGCAACTAAATAATTCACATCGCCACTTTGATACATTTCAACTTGATGATTTCTAGTTCTAGGCGATAATGCTCCCATAACAACTGCTGCACCACCTTTTTGAGTTCTAACCAGCTCAGCAATCCTGTAAATTTCTGGTATCGAAAAAGTTACAATTGCTGACCTTTCTTTTAATCTAGTGATTTTTTTTACACCTGCATAACTAAGTGTTGAAAGTCTTGGCCTGGTTTCAATTTTACAATCTGGTAATAATTTTTGGATTATTTTTTTTATAATTTCTGAGCCTAAAAATAGTGTTTCTTCTTCACCCCTTGCATTTAATAATCTATCCGTAAATACGTATCCTCTCTCTAAATCTGAAGCAAGTTGAATTTCATCAACACTTAAAAAAGCAACTTTTTTTTCAACTGGCATCGCTTCAACTGTACAACAAAAATACTTTGCGTTTTTTGGAATAATTTTTTCTTCACCAGTAATCAGAGCCACCTTGTTTAATCCAACAACATTTACTGCCTTATCATAATTTTCTCGAGCTAAAAGTCTGAGTGGAAACCCTATCATTCCTGATGCATGTGAAAGCATTCGTTCCATGGCATAAAAAGTTTTACCCGTATTTGTAGGTCCAAGGATAGCCTTTAAATTATTGTCTTTAAAATCAGAGTTGTTCATTACATTAATTTTATGTTTTGTTGTATTAATTAATATTTATAATAAAGTTATAATATTATCAAATTGATGGAACAATAATATGAAAAATAGAAAAATAGTCATTACTGGAGCTAGTAAAGGTATTGGAAAAGCTATTGCAAAAAAATTTGCACTTGATGACTGTGAAATATACCTAATTTCTTCTAATAAAAAAACACTTCAATATACTTCTAAAGAAATTAACAAAGGTAACAATTCTAAAATACATTATTATGCTACTAATCTTAAAACTGAACAAGGGTGCAATAATGTACTTTCAGATATACAAAATAACTTTAAAGATTTAGATACTGTTATTTTTTCAGCAGGTGATACAAAGAGTGGTGATTTCCTATCACAACCTATTGATGATTTTTTTGATGGATTTGATTTAAAGTTTTATAGTGTTGTTAGATTGCTAAAAGGTTTATGGACAAATTTAAAACAAAAAAAAGGATGGGTTGTTGCAATAAACGGTCAAATGGCTAACACACCAAATCCTAATTTCACAGTTGGTGGAGCTGTTAATTCAGCCCTAGAAAATTTATGTAAGGCTCTTTCTAAAAGAGGGATTCAAGATAATGTCAATATAAATGTTATACATCCTGGAATGACTTCAACAAAAAGATTGATTTCGATTATTCAAGCCAATGCAAATCGAGAAAATATATCATTTGATCAAGCTAAAGAAAATGCTTTAAAAGCTTCTGGACTTGATAGATTTTCTACGCCGGAAGAAATAGCAGAATTAACCTATTTTTTATGTAAAGAAAATGTCAGACATATTAATGGAACATCTATAACATTAGATGGTGGAATTAAACCTACAATATAAAAATATAGGAAAAAAATGCCAAAAGTATCTTCAGTATTTATTGAAACTCTAAAAAACCATAAAGTTGATAGATTTTTTTGCGTGCCAGGAGAATCTTATTTACCTGTCATGAATGAATTAGTTTCTAATCCAATTATTGATGTTGTCACTTGTAGACATGAAGGTGGTGCTGGATTTATGGCAGTTGCAGACGCAAAGTGTACTGGAGAACCAGGTATAGCTTATGTTAGCAGAGGCCCAGGAGCGACAAACATTTCAATTGCCGTTCACTCAGCACACCAGGGCGGTATTCCAATGATAGTATTTGTAGGTCAAGTAAGTAGGAAAAACTTAGGAAAAATGCATCTACAAGAAATGGATTTTACTAAAACATTTGCTGATATGACAAAATTAGTTGAAGAAATTAAAGATCCTGAAGATTTACCAAAAATAATCTCTAACGCATTTAAAGTTGCTAAAGAGGGAATTCCTGGACCTGTAGTTATATCAATTCCAACAGATGTACTTGAAGCAGAAATTTCAAACAAACCAGGACATCCAATAAATTTGATTTATGCTGAACCTAATAATCCAGAAATTAAAGAGACACTTGATCATATCAAAAAGGCTCAAAAACCAATATTAGTTGTTGGAGGTGAATTGCAATTCTCTAAGAAATCTAAAATTCTAATAAAAGAAATAGCCAAAAAATTTTCGTTGCCTGTTTTATGTACTTATGAACATCAGGATTTAATTGATAATGATAGTATTTACTATGCCGGAGAATTAGGATTAAGACCTCCTGAGCCTATTAAACAAAATGCTCTTCAAGCTGATTTAGTTATTTGTATTGGCCACCAAATGAATGGTGTTCCAAATATGGGTTATACTTTTCCAAGTGATACACAAAAATTTATTCATGTATTACCTGAAAAGAATTTTTTTAATAAATTATTTAAAACTGATGTTTCTATAATATCTAAAGGAGAAAATTTTTTAAATAAACTAAACAACACTGATTATATATCTAATAAAAACACGGATTGGGTAAATGAATGTCACAATAGATATATGAATAATAGAGCAACCTTAGACATTCGAGAAGCAGAAGATGGTTTAGATTTTGGAGCCTTAATTGATGAATTAGGAAAACAAGTTCCTGAAGATAGCATAATTACAAACGATGCGGGAAACTTTACGAGCTGGATGCATCATAGATTTCCATTTAAATCTAAAATGAAATTAATAGGATCTGAAATTGGTGCAATGGGAATGGGTATACCTGCTGGCATTGCCGCATCATTAAGAAACCATGACAAAAAAGTCTTTGTGATTGTTGGAGATGGAGGTGCTTTAATGACAGGGTCAGAATTAGCTACAGCATCATTAAAAAAGGCAAAAATTATTGTGATTGTTGCTAATAACAATCACTATGGAACTATAAGATATCACCAAGAGGTTCATTACCCTAAAAGAGAACATTACGCTACAACGCTTATAAATCCAAATTTTGAAGAATATGCAAAAAGTTTTGGACTTAAAGGTTTTACAATTAATTCAATTGATCAGATTCAACCTACTTTAAAAAAAGCAATTGATCTTAACGAATCAGTTTTGATTGAGTATAATATGAGTTTAGAAATTAATACTAGTACTACAACCATAGAAGAACTTCAAAATTAGAAACTAATTCTTTAAGACTTTGAAAACCTCAGTATGATCAGAGTTTTTTCCAAGTATTTTATAAGAGTTTTCTAAGTATGCTAGCACTTGTTTTGATAATGGATTATCAGAGCTCATTTTTTGAATTAATTGATGAGCAATCGAAACATCTTTAATCATCAAATCTAGTGCGAAACCAGCATTATATTTTTCAGATACTACAAATTTTTCCAACTTAACTTCTGTTGTATTATTTTTTCCAGTCGCACCATTAATTATTTCTATAAAATTTCTTGCTTCAATTCCATATTTTTTAGCAGTATTTAAGGCTTCAAAACTAGCAATTAATCCTGCAGCGGAAACGTAATTGTTTAGGGATTTCATAGCATGACCGGCACCCAGAGGTCCGGCCCTTTTTACACTACCCATTACATTTAATATTTTATCAACTTTACTTATAGTAACTTCGTTGCCACCAACCATTATAATTAATTTCCCAGTTATTGCTCTTGCAACTCCTCCAGAAACAGGTGCATCAATAAACTCAATATTTTTTTTAATTAATTCATTTCCTAAATTTAGAGTGTCGTTAGGGTCACTTGATGACATGTCTATCATAATTGATTTAGTTTCAAAATTTATAAGTTCGTGAACTACTTTATTTACAATTTTACCATCAGGTAACATGAAGATTATCACTTCTTTATCTGAAAGCTCTTTTACAGATGTAACAATATTAATTTCAGTACTATCCTTAGGATTATTTATGTCATATCCATAAACATTAAAATCTGCTTTAGATAATAAAGGAGCCATTGCTGATCCCATTGCACCCAAACCTACAAAACCTATTTCTTTCATCTATTAGTCTCCATTATTATTAAAAAAAAATAACTTTTTCTTTTCTCAAATTTTCAATTTCATTTTTATCATATCCCAAATCAATCAATATTTCTTTAGTCTTATTACCAAGATTTGGCGCTTCAAATTTACTTTCATTATCCCTTTCATTATTAAAATACACTGGTAGCTGAGGATACATCAAATCACCCTCAGTTGAATGCTTATATGTTTTAAAAAAATTTGTCTTTTTAAGATGTTCATCAATAAATAGATCTTTAGGTTTATTTATTTTCATTGAAGGAATATCGATTTCTCTAAGTTTTTTTATCCAAAAATTTGTTTTTTCTTTTTTAAGTTCTTTTACTAACAAAGAATAAAGCTCATCAACATTCTTATTTCTATTTTCTAAAGTTGAAAATTTTTTGGTTTTAATTAGATATTCTTTTTTAATAAATTTTAAAAACCTTAACCATTGTTCGTCATTATAAGGCAATACCGCAATAAAACCGTCTTTAGTTTCGTAAGGTTTTCTATTTGGAGAAGATTGTCGTGGATAAACTGGCTCATCTTTTGGAGGCAAAAAATTGTAGCCATATAAATGTTCTACTAAGGTAAAATCTACCATTGTCTCAAACATAGGTACTTCTACCTCTAAATCTTTGTTATCTTTATTTCTTTTAAATAAACTTGAAACCACACTTAACGCTAACATAAGACCTGTTGCTTTATCTGCAGTGGCTCCTGATGTATAAGATGGTTGATCAGAATAAGCTTCTTGATAACTAGCCATGCCACTTGCAGCTTGTATTATATCATCATACGCAGGCAAGTCTCTATAAGGTCCATCACTAGAAAAGCCAACAGCAAAGGCAGTAATAATTTTATCGTTATATTTTACAAATGTTTTATGATCAAAACCAAGTCTTGAAAGAGCAGACTTTCTAATATTAGAAATAAAAACATCAGATTTTTTTATAAGTTTAAATATAATTTCCTTTCCTTTTAGAGTTTTAAGATCAACTGACACACTTTTCTTATTTCTATTTAAATTTAAAAAAACAGCCCCCATAGATTTATTTTCATATGGACCAATATATCTTGTATTATCACCTACCAGAGATTCAATCTTGATAACGTTAGCCCCTAAATCAGCAAGTATCCTAGTACAATAAGGAACCATGAGAATTGAAGATAAATCTAATATCGTTATACCTTCTAATGGTCGTATCATTGTGTATCAATCATCAATTAAAAATGGACAGATAACGTGTCTTTAGGTGTCATTTTTGGAGGTGAAAATTTTGTGAGATTTATTCCCTCAACTGCAGTAGTGTATTCCTCAAGTGATGGTGTTCTTCCAAGTATAGCAGATAAAACTACTACTGGCGTTGAAGCGAGCAATGACTCACCTTTTTTTTCACTTGAGTCTTCAACAACTCTACCTTTAAAAAGCCTAGTTGAAGTTGCTAAAACTGTATCTCCTTTAGATGCTTTTTCTTGATTGCCCATACAAAGATTACATCCAGGCCTCTCAAGATATAAAATGTTATCATATTCTTGACGTGCATTTTCTTTTGGTTTTTCATCATTAAACTCAAAACCTGAATATTTTTGAAGAATGTTCCAGTCACCCTCTTCTTTTAGCTCATCCACAATGTTATAGGTTGGTGCTGCTACAACTAGTGGTGCATTAAATTCAACATTACCCTTATCTTTTTCTAGATTTTTTAACATTTGGGCCACAATTTTGATATCTCCTTTATGAACCATACAGGAGCCTACAAAACCTAAATCAACCTTTTTTTCAGCCTTGTAATAAGAAATTGGCCTTATTGTATCATGAGTGTACCGTTTCGAAACATCAATATTATTGACATCTGGATCAGCTATCATTGGTTCGTTAATTTCATCTAGATTAATAATTACTTCATTGGAATATTTTGCATTATTATCAGGAGCTAATGCAGGCTTAGTACCATTTTGGATTTCGTTAATCCTCTTATCAGCAATTTTAATAAGGTTTTCTAACATTTTGTTATCATTATCCATGCCTTTATCGATCATCACTTTAATTCTATACTTAGCAATTTTTAAAGATTCTATTAGAGTATTGTCATTGGAAATACAGATTGAAGCTTTTGCTTTCATTTCAGCAGTCCAATCAGTAAAAGTAAACGCTTGGTCTGCTAATAAAGTACCAAGATGAACTTCAATTATTTTTCCTTGAAAAATATTATCTCCAAACTGTTGAAGCATTTGAGATTGTGTTGCATGTACAATATCACGAAAATCCATGTGATCAGCCATTTTTCCGACAAAGGTGACTTTTACACTTTCAGGTATTGGCATTGACGCTTCGCCAGTTGCTAAAGCTAGAGCAACTGTTCCAGAATCTGCTCCAAAAGCAACACCTTTGGACATTCTGGTATGAGAATCTCCTCCAATGATTATTGACCAATCATCAACTGTTATATCATTTAAAACTTTATGTATAACGTCAGTCATAGAATGATAAACTCCTTTTGGATCTCTTCCTGTAATAAGTCCAAAATCATTCATAAATTTCATAAGCTTAGGAGTATTTTCTTGTGCTTTAAAATCCCAAACTGAAGCAGTATGACATCCTGACTGATAGGCACCATCAACTGAAGGTGAAATTATAGTTGCAGCCATTGCTTCCAATTCTTGAGATGTCATTAATCCTGTTGTATCTTGAGACCCAACAATATTTACTTTTACTCTTACATCAGAGCCTGCGTGTAAAACAGAACCTTCTTTAATACCTAAAGCATTAGCATTAAATATTTTTTCTACAGCAGTTAGACCCTGATTTTTGTGAAAAATTTCTTTTGATGGTGCAAAAGCAGAATTAAGTTCTATATCCAAGACCTTACAGGCAAAATTTTGAATCTTTTTTCCAAACACTATTGCATAGGAACCCCCTGCTTTCATAAATTCTAATTTTTGTGGAGTAAAAGAAGATGTTAAATCAGCAAGCTCTTCATCTCCATTTGCATTAAACAGCTTTTTTTGTTTAGAATTAATTTTTAAAATTGTTCCTGTTTCTACTGAGTACTTTTCTTCTAAAACAGGATTATTATCATTATTAAGTATAGGTTTGCCATCTGAACCAATTTTCTTAACCCAATTTTTAAGGTCAACTCCAATTCCACCTGTTACCCCAACTGTTGTAAGAAATATAGGAGAAATACCATTAGTTCCTGCTACAATTGGGGCAATATTAACAAATGGAATGTATGGGCTTGCTTGAATACCAGTCCATAATGCAACATTATTAACTCCAGACATTCTAGATGATCCAACTCCCATTGTTCCTTTTTCTGCGACAAGCATTACTCTTTTATTTGGATGCTTTTCTTGTAATTTTTTAATTTCAGCTTGAGCTTCTTCAGAAATCATACATTTGCCATGTAATTCTCTATCAGATCTGGAATGGGCTTGGTTTCCAGGAGAAAGTAAATCAGTCGAAATATCACCTTCAGCGGCAACATAAGTAACAACTTCAATTTCTTCTTCTATTTCAGGTAAATTTGTAAAAAATTCTGCTTTAGCATAACTTTCTAAAAGTTGCTTTGCTATATTATTCCCTTTTTTAAAAGCCTCTTCTATTCTTGAGGTATCTGCATCATATAAAAAAACTTGTGTTTTGAGAATATCTAGAGCTTTTGTTGCTAAAACAATATCTTCACCTAACGCAAAATCTAGTAAAACTTTTACAGAAGGTCCACCTTTCATATGTGATAATAGCTCAAATGCAAAATCAATTGATATTTCATCTACAGATATTTTATTACTGATAATTTCTTTTAAAAATATAGCCTTTTCTTCTGCCGCACTAGTTGTGCCTGGTAAGGTGTTGTATATAAAATGATTAAGACAATCTTTTCTATATTCACTCTTATTATCTTTTATATGAAAAATAATTTCTTTTAGTAATGATCCATCATCGATTGGCTTTGGTTTTAAAGATTGATTTTTTCTACTCTCAATTTCATCAAGATAATTTTTGTATAATTTCATTACAATTCCGTATTTTAATTTTTTTAGTTATGAAAATATTATTAAAAAATGTTTATATCAATATAACTTTTTACTAACAGTAACGTCAAGTTTACTGAACTTTAAAAAATAACTTAATCATGTATCTAAAAAAGGGTTCTTATTAGATTGAGAGATATTTTATTTTAAATTAAAAAAATTAGTTAAAATAGTATTAAATTACTATATATGCTTTAAGAATAATTTAACTATTACATGACAAGTAGATTGAAAGACAATATGATTCTAAAAAATATCTCTTTGACTAGAGGATTAAAAACTATTTTTTCTAGTCTTAACATAGAGTTTTTGTGTCCAGGATTAAACATCATAAAAGGTGAAAACGGATCAGGGAAAACTAGTCTTTTAATGATGATCTCCACTCTATTGCAAGAAGATACAGGAACAATTATTAGATTTGGTAAATTAAAAAAAAATGATTGGCTGAATGAACATATTTTAATAAAGCAAAATAGTTCTTTAAGTGATGAGCTTACCATTGAAGAAAATCTGAAAATTTGGTGCGGCCTCAAAGGATGGGATCTTAACACTGATAAAATTGAAAAAAGTTTAAAAAATTTTGGTATACTTAAATATAAAAACTTTCTTGTCTCCGAATGTTCTTCAGGAATTAAAAAAAAAGCTGAATTGTCTAAATTAAATTTTGACGAAAGTTTTAAATTGAAGTGTTGGTTGCTTGACGAACCTTTAAATCATTTAGATGAGAATGGTAAGCTTTTTTTAAAAAAAATTATGGACAAGTTCATAAACATGAATGGAACAATTTTACAAACATCTCATGAAAAAAAAATTAATCATAAAAATTTTAAAATAATCAAACTATAATGATCTATGAAAATTAATTTTAAAAATATTTTAATAGCATTAATCGAAAAAGAATTTAAATCTTATTTACGATCAATAAATAATTTTATGAATATAATCGTTTTTATGATAGCAATCATCATTTTATTTCCTTTAACAGTAGGGCCATCAGAAGAAAAACTTACTCTTGTTTCTAATGCAATTGTTTGGATAGCCTTAATAGTATCAATTATTCCAACATTAGATAAAATTTACATTAGTGATTTTAAAAACGGTTGGTTAGAACAATATTATTACTCCCCATTGCTATTAGAAATTATAATTTTAATAAAATGTTTTGTATTTTGGTTTTTTTTAATAATTCCTTTAACAATTTTTATTCCAATCTTTTCTATTCTTTTAAACATCCCCTTTCTAATAATTTTTTGGAACATTATTATATTTGCAATTGGCAGTTTAGGATTTTGTTTAATTGGTTCAATATGCTCTTCTTTAACACTTGGTACTAAATCAACTAATCTTATATCCCCTTTGTTGATATTACCTCTTGCAATTCCTATATTTATATTTGGAAATGGAGTTGTCGAAGCAGTGAAGTCTAATTATGACCCGTTACCAAACTTGTATTTATTAATTACAGTTTGTTTAATTTTGCTAATTATTTCACCTTTAATTTCAGCTTATTCAATAAAAATAGCACTAACAAAGTAAAGATAAATGATTAACTATTTAGCCAATCCAAATCGATTTTTAAATTTTATAAAACCTATAGAATTTAGTATAGGAGTTTTTAGTTTCTTATTTATTTTTATTGGTTTATATCTTTCATTGTTTAATAGCCCAGAAGATTATCAACAAGGGGATACTGTTAGGATAATGTATATTCACGTTCCCTTTGCATGGTTTGCATCTTTTCTTTATTTAAGCATAAGTATTGCAAGTATTTTTTTTCTAATCTGGAGGCATCCTTTTGCTGATATTATAGCTAGGTCAGCTGCACCTTTGGGCCTTATTTTTTCAATTTTAACAATCTTAACTGGCTCACTTTGGGGTAAACCAATGTGGGGCACATGGTGGGTTTGGGATGCCAGATTAACATCTATGTTAATTTTATGTATATTCTATTTTGCTTACATTGGTATTTCAAATGCATTTCCAAGAAAAATTGATGGCTCAAAACCTGCAGCAATCCTTGCAATAGTAGGAATGGTTAATCTCCCAATTATTAAATTTTCAGTTGATTGGTGGAATACATTACATCAACCAGCAAGTATTATTAGATTTGATGGTCCTTCAATTAATCAAGAGATGTTGCTTCCACTAGTTATTATGTTGTTAGGATTTTTATTTATGTCAATTTTTATAATTTTAATAAATATTAAAACAAACTTGATATACAAAAAATATCAATCTGAAATACTTAAATTAGGATGGTTAGATGTTTGATATTTTAGATTTTGGAAAGTATAATTTATATATTTGGTTGAGTTATTCTATAAGTTTTACGTCAATATTAATTTATTTTATAATTATTAATGCAAGATACAAAAAAGCTTCAAACTTGTTAAAAAGTTTAAAAAACAAAAATTCTAAGTAAAATGAAACCAAAATCTCAAAGATTAATTATTTTATTTTTTTTCTTAACTCTTCTGGGTTTATCAACATTTTTAGTTTTAAAATCTTTAGAAGATAATATTGTCTATTTTTATTCTCCAACTGACATAAATAAAAAAATTTTATCTAATGAAATTGATTTATCAAAAAGAATTAGAATTGGTGGCTTAGTAAAGGAAAATAGTATTTTAAAAGAAGGTAAAAAAATATCTTTTAAAATACATGATGGAATAGATGAAATTTTAGTAATCTATAATGGAATATTGCCTGATTTATTTCGTGAAGAACAAGGTATTGTTGCATTAGGAAAAATAGAAAATAAGAAGTTTAGTGCGATTGAAATTTTAGCGAAACATGATGAAAATTATATGCCGAAAGAAGTTTCAGATATGTTGAAGAAAAATGGAAAGTGGAAGGGAAAATTGAAGTGATTTATGAAATTGGTCATATCAGCATCATAATTGCTAGTTTTTTATCTTTATTATCAACTGGAGTATTTGCTTTTAATTTGATAGGAAAATATTCCTTTTTTTCTACATTGATTAAAAATTTTTCTAAAATTGGTTTTTTCTTTGTTCTAATTTCGTTTTTAATTCTTGAATATGCTTTTATTAATTCTGAGTTTTCATTAGATCTGGTTGTTAATAATTCACATACTACAAAACCTTTAATTTATAAGATTTCAGGATTATGGGGTAATCACGAAGGTTCAATTTTGTTATGGATATTAATTTTATCTTTCTTCACATATTTAATTGCAAAAAGTAAATCTATAAAATCTTCTCAATTTCATATAACTGTATTAGGTATTCAAAATATTATTCTTTTTTTATTCTGTATTTTTTTATTATTCACTTCAAATCCTTTTTCAAGGAATATAGACCCACCATTAGAAGGATTTGGCTTAAACCCTTTATTGCAAGATCCTGGATTGGCCTTTCACCCACCTATGCTATATATTGGATATGTAGGTTTATCCGTATCATTTTCATTCGCTATTGCAATTCTTTTAAACAAAAAAGTTGAATTTGATTGGTTTAATTATCTTAAACCTTGGACACTTCTAACATGGGCTTTTTTGACTAGTGGCATTGCTTTAGGCAGTTGGTGGGCTTACTATGAATTAGGATGGGGAGGATGGTGGTTTTGGGATCCAGTTGAAAACGCTTCCCTAATGCCGTGGTTGATATCTACTGCATTGATTCATTCAATTACTGTAACACAAAAAAATAACCAATTTTATAATTGGACAATTTTGCTGGCAATTTTTGGCTTTTCTTTCTCTTTGTTAGGAACGTTTATTGTAAGGTCAGGACTATTAACTTCTGTTCATGCTTTTGCTTCAGATCCAACAAGAGGAGTATTTATCCTGATCATATTAGCTTTATCTACTCTAATACCATTACTAATATATGGATTTAAGAATACTCATCGAATTGATACAAAGTATTTCTTATTTTCAAAAGAAACAGGACTTCTTTTAAATAATATATTTTTAATAACTTCAACAATAACAATTCTAATTGGAACATTATACCCTCTCATTTTAGAAACAATTACAGGTTCAAAAATCTCTGTAGGAGCAGCATATTACAATGCAACATTCTCTCCAATAATGATCCCCTTTATAATTATCATGGCTTTCGCTCCATTTCTTGGATGGACAAAGACTCCGAAAAAATCTTTGTTAAGAAATATGTTAATAATATTTACTTTAGCTTTTATTTCTAGCTTCATCATTTTTAAATTTAACACTACCACTGTTTTTGGAATAATATGTGGTTATTTATCAATTCTTTTATTTTTTTCAGTTGGATTTACATTTTTTAAAAAATTACAAAATCTTAAAACATTACCTTTAAATTATTATGGTATGTTAGTTGCTCATTTAGGCTTAGCAATTTTTCTATTTGGAGTAACAGGAGAACAATTCTTCAAAAAAGAAATTTCAAGCCAAATTAAAATAAATGAAGTTATTGCTGTTGGAGATTATAGTATAAAACTTGAAAATGTTAAAAATTTTAAAATAGATAATTACTTATCTGAAACTGGTTTATTTAAAATCACAAAGGCTGAAAATTTTGTTGGAAAGATAAAATCAGAACAAAGATTTTATCCTGTAGAAAAAACTAAAACAACTGAAGCAGGCATTTTTAATTTTATGTTAAGTGATATTTATATAACTATGGGAGAAGGCAATCTAAATGAGGGTTGGGTAGTAAAAGCATACTTTAACCCTCTCGTAAAATGTCTTTGGTTTGGTGCTTTTATAATGGCTATAGGTGGAATTTTATCTTTATTTTCTAGTGCGAACAGAAAGTACATATAAGTTGAAGATAAACCTTTCTAAATTTTTACCTTTATTAATTGTAAGTTTTTTTATGTTAATTTTTGCAATTAACTTAAACATAAGTAAAGAAGATAAAAAAATAGATCAACTTAAATCACCATTAATAAATCAAAATATCCCAAAGAAACCTATAAGACTTTTTCAAAAAAACGAAATTATTGAACTTAAAAATATTTATAGTAATCTGTATGCCATAAATTTTTTTGCTTCATGGTGTCTACCATGCAAAATAGAAGCTCCATCTATAAAATTGTTATCAAAAAAAATACCTGTTTTTGGAGTTGCTTTTAAAGACAGGGAGAAAAATATTTTAGATTTCTTAGAATCTTACGGTAACCCATATGATAAAATTGGTATTGATAAAGATGGATTATTAGGAATTGAATGGGGTGTTTATGGAATTCCTGAAACTTTTATAATTAATAAAAAAGGTCAAATAATTTATAAATATACTGGACCCTTGGATATTCATGAATTAGAAAAAAATATCTACGGTTTAATAAAAAATGAAAGATAAAAAAATTATTAAAGTATTTATTATATTTTGTTTAGTTTTTTCTACTAGTTTCACCTATCCAAAAATTTCTCAAAGTAATGAACAAACAATAGAAAAGAGATTAAATAAAATTTCAAATAATGTAAGATGTTTGGTTTGTAGAAATCAAAGCATTTATGATTCAAATTCTGATTTTGCAAATGATATAAAAAAAATAATCCGGGTACATCTAAAAGACAACAAATCAGATCAATTTATTTATAAATTTTTGAAATCAAAATATGGTGAATATATACTTTTCAAGCCACCCTTACAAATAAATACTCTAGCATTATGGATTCTTCCTTTTTTGCTAATTATTAGTGGACTTATATTTTTTACTTTTAAATTTTTAAAATTTAAAAAAAATGATTAATTATCTTTTTATTTTAATTTTTATAGGATTAATTTTTTTGATTATTTTACAAAAATTAATAGAAACGAATGAAATTAAAAAGTTTAAAAAAATAAATTTTCTTTCAGTTTATTTATCTTTATTTATACTTTCATATATTTCAATTTCAATCACTTACTATTTTTTAGGCTCTCCAAATATATCAAAATCTATGCTCTTAGAAATTAAAGAAAAAAAACAACTTGTTAAAAAAGAGCAAATGCGAAGAATAGAAAAAACTAAAAATGACTTAAAGATAATAGATGAAATGTTAAGAACTGATCCACAGAACTTAAATTTGTTATTAGCAAAAGCATCAATGGCAGCCATTATTCAAGACCTTGAAACAGAGATAGAAACTTTAAAGAAAATTATTAAAATTAATCCTATAACGAATGTTAAATCTTTACTAGCACAAGCATATTTAAGAAAGAATGATGGAATTGTAAACGAATTTGTAAAAAAAATGATTGATGAAGTTTTATTAGAGAACCCTAATGATCCAGGTGCAAATTTTATTTTAGCTAAATATTTCAATCAAAATGGAAGCCAAAATAAGTCTAAAAATTTACTTTTAAAAGTACTTAAAACTCTTGATGATAAGGGCCCATGGCATCAAATCTATAAAGATGAATTAAGTATTAAATAATTTATTCTTGTTGATATTTTTTTATTATTGGAATTGAAAATAATCCAAATACTACTGACAAAACAGGTATACCAAAAGCCTTAAAAGAAACCCAATCATCTGTACTTAAATTTCTCCATGCGATTTCATTTGCTATTGCCATTACAATAAACATTCCGATCCATAACCAAGTCAATTTATTCCAACCTATCGTATCCAGTTTAATCGAAGATCTCATTACAACAGATAAAAAGTTTTTTCCTAAAAATTGTCCAAATAATAATATTAAAGCAATAATTAAGGAAACTACGGTTGGTTTAATTTTGATAAAAAAATCATTATCAAAAAATAATGTAAGGCCACCAAACAAAACAACTGCCAAACAGCCAAATGCTGCTAACATCGGAATATTTTTAAAAAAATACCAAGATATAATTAATGCTATTATAGTGCTTATAACAAGAACAGCTGTTCCAGCAAAAATGCCATAAAAATAGTTAACGCCAAAAAATAAAAGCAATGGTCCCATTTCCAATAAGGATCTATATGACTCTTTTTTTTCCATTTATTTCTCCATTAATTTTATTATGCAGCTTGTCTAAGAGAGATCATTTTTTCTATCTTATCCGTAGCAAACCTTAATTTATCGCCTTGTAATTTAAAAGAACTTTTGTCTAAAATATTATTTCTCCATTCGCGAGAACAGTACATATTATTATATAGACCCAAAATATGTCTTATTATTAAATGATCATTATTGTCAAACAAAAATTGATCTATATATTCAGCAACTTTAAATGCAACCATTCGTCTAGATATATTTTCTTCATTTGAAGCTCCATATATTAATTTATCAGCAAAACTTAAAATATAAGGATTTTTGTAAGCTTCTCTTCCCATCATAAAGCCATCTAAATTTAAATCACGAGTATATTTAATTCCAGCCTCTAACGAAACAATTCCACCATTCAAGATAATAATTAAATCATTGTTTTCTTTTTTTAATTTTTCAACTCTTTGATAATCTAAAGGTGGTATTTCTCTATTTTGTTTTGGACTTAAACCTCCTAATATAGCTTTCCTAGCATGTATTATAAATTTTTTTACCCCCGCGTTGGAAGTGATTGACACAAACCTATCAAGATCCAGAGATGACATGTCATCAATTCCAATTCTACACTTAATTGATACCTTAAGGTTTGAATTATTTTTTATTGATTTCACACAATCTGATACTATTTGTGGACTTGCCATCAAACAGGCTCCAAAATTACCTGACTTCACTCTGTTTGAAGGACAACCTATATTCAAGTTGATCTCAGTATATCCATATTTTTCTACAATCTTAGCAACTTTACCCAATTTTTTAGGATCATTCCCCCCAACTTGAATTACAGTTGAGTTATCAAAGTAGTTTGAAGACAAAAGTTTGTGTTGAGGTCCATATAATATTGCATCAACAGAAATCATCTCAGTAAATAAGATTGCTTTTTTAGTTAAAATTCTATGAAAATATCTACAATGTTGATCAGTCCATTTCATCATTGGGGCAATAGAGAATGTCATTTTATTAAATAACCTAATTTATTTTTTTACCAAATTTATTAACAGCATCTGAAGATAACTTTAATCCCAAGCCTGGTTCTTTATTCATATATAAAATACCATTTTCAATTTTTGGAGGATTTTCAAAAAGTTCAGCTTGAAGAGGATCTCTTTCTGGGTCTGTAAAAGATTCAACTATCAAACCAGATGGACTAGCTGCTACAATATGAGCATGAATAAAACAATCATGGTGTGGTGCTATATCTACGTGATTTAATTCACATAAGGCCGACAATTTTTTTCCACCACTAAACCCACCAAACATAGTACAGTCAAATTGCAAAATCTGAATTGCTTGTTCTTCTAAAATTGATCTACATCCATAAATTGTTATTTCACTCTCACCACCAGATAGTGGAATATCAGTTTGTTGGGATAATAGTTTTAATTCACGTCTATCATCTGACCATCTGACAGGTTCTTCGAGCCATCTCAAATTTAATGATTTTAATTCCTTTGCACCTTTAATTGCTGTTTTTAAATCCCAAGCTCTATTAACATCAACCATCAGATCATTATCTTCTCCAATGATTTCCCTAACAATCGCCATTCTTTCCATATCTTCTTTTAAAGATAAACCTCCTATTTTACCTTTGAAACCTCTATGCCCTTGTTCAACTAGCATCTTTATTTCATCTCTTAACTCTATATTATCTTTTCCATCTCTATAATAGGCACAGGTTACGTAGCAAGGCACTTGATCTCTATATCCACCAAACAATTTATAAAGAGGAAGATTTGAAAATTTTCCTATTATGTCCCAACATGCTATATCTATAGCAGCAGATATTCTTATTAAAGTCTCTTTACTCCATTTTTTTTCAAAAGATAATTTCCTTGCTGTCATACCAAAAATTTTATCGTAAATTTTCTCCGGTGAAGTTGCATCCATTCCAATAATTTGTTCTAAAAAACCTGATTTTATTGTATTTATAATTGGATTTATATCAGCATAAACAGTGCATATACCAAAGCCTTCAATGCCTTCCTTTGTTTTGACTTTAACCAACAGCTCATTTGCTGTTGGAACGATAAAATGACTTACCCAGTGTGGTCTTGACTCATCTGGCCCTGTTAAAACAAATGCTTCTATATTATCAATTATCTGTTTCATAAAATCACTTTCTAAATATAATAATTATTAAAAGTTTTTATTTGTAAAATGTATATAGACTTCGTCCTTTTTAATTTGTAAGAGAGAATTATGGAAAAAACAATTAGAAATATGATTAATCAACAAAATGATGATCTAATTTTTCTTACATCTGAAAAAAATGAAAAACTCTCTTACGGAGAATTTAAAATTTTTAACGAAAAAATATCGCGTCAGTTAGCTGCTACAAATATAATAAATAGCGACAGGGCTGCAATTGTTTTACCAAATGGACCTCTGATGGCAAGTTCTTTTTTGAGCATCTCAAGCTATATGTCTGCAGCACCTTTAAACCCTCTATATAAACAGGAAGAATTTGAATTTTATCTTGACGACCTCAAACCAAAATTTCTCTTGGTTGAACCAAATTCAAAAAGTATAGCTGTAAATGCCGCCAAAAATTTAAATATACCTGTTTTTGAAATGAAAATTTCTGATAATCAACCCCTAGGAACGTTCGAATTATTTGATAAAGAAACTGATTATAAAAATCCAAACGATTTTGATGAGGCTTTGGTTCTACACACATCAGGAACCACATCAAGACCTAAAATAGTTCCGTTATCAAATTTAAATATTTTTACATCTGCAGTAAATATTTCAAAAAGTTTAAAATTAACAACTGATGATCACTGTCTAAATATAATGCCCTTGTTTCATATACATGGATTAATTGCTGTCTTAAGTGCCTCTGCAAAAGTTGGTGCATCTATTTGTGCAAGTAATGGTTTTAATGCCCTTAAATTTCTAGACTTAGCTGAAACACAAAATATTACTTGGTATTCCGGAGTACCCACAATGCATCAAGCAATTTTACTTAGGGCTCAAAAAAATTCAGATAAAGCAAAAAAGCTTAATTTACGCTTTATTAGATCATCATCTGCATCACTACCACCTACTATCTTTGAACAATTAAATGATATTTTTGAAACACCTGTAATAGAAGCTTATGGTATGACTGAAGCAACTCATCAGATGGCATCAAATCCACTGCCTCCTGCTATTCAAAAACCTGGCTTAGTTGGAATGCCAGCAGGTCCAGAAATTTGTATTATGAATGATAAAAACGAAAAATTACCAGAAGGTAAAATTGGTGAAATATGTATTAAAGGGGATAATGTTACTAATGGATATGAAAATAATCCTGAAGCTAACAAACAATCATTTGTGAATGATTGGTTTAGGACTGGTGATGAAGGTTTTTTTGACGAAGATGGTTATCTTAAAATTTCTGGCAGATTAAAAGAGATAATCAATAAAGGTGGTGAAAAAATATCTCCTTTAGAAATTGATAATATCTTAATGGATTTTTTACCAATTGATCAAGCGTTATGCTTTGGATATAAAGATAAAATGCTTGGAGAAGATATTGCTGTAGCAATAAAACTTAAAGAAAATAAAGGTTGTACGGAAGATGATATTAAATCCTATGCAAATGAAAAATTAGCCAAATTTAAAATTCCAAAAAAAATATTTATTGTTGAAGATATTCCTAAAGGTGCAACAGGGAAATTACAAAGAATTGGATTAGCCAAAAAATTTGGACTAGAATAATTTATGAAAAAAATATGTATATTTGGTGCTGGAGCTATCGGTGGTTATTTAGCTTGCTCATTAAAAAACACAAATAATAAAATTTCAATAGTTGCCAGAGGTCAACATAAAGAAATTATTGAAAAAAAAGGGTTAACTCTAATTAAAGATGAAATTAAAAGATCATTTCATTTTGATATATCTGAAAATGCAAGTGACCTAGGAAAACAAGATTATATTTTTATAGGTGTTAAAGCTCAATCTATACCGCTTATATTAGATAACTTGTCTCCTATACTTGATGAAAATACAACTATTATATCTGCTGTGAATGGACTGCCTTGGTGGTATTTTCACGAAGCAAAAACTCAAACTAAATTGGATAATACACATTTAGAAAGTGTTGACCCAAATGGAAAAATTTGGAAAACCTTGAACCCAAAAAGTGCCATTGGTTGTGTAGTTTACCCAGCTTGTGAAATTTTAGAACCTGGTATTATTAAACATACTGAAGGCGATAGATTTTCACTTGGTGAACCTAACGGAATGATTTCCACAAGGTTAAGAGAAATATCAAGTATTTTAATTGATAGTGGATTAAAAGCACCACAAAAGAAAAACTTAAGAGATGAAATTTGGATTAAGTTATGGGGTAATTGTTCATTTAACATTTTAAGTGCATTAACAGGATCTACACTCGATGAGATTGGAAAAAATCCAGCAATATTAAATTTAATAAAAAAAATGATGGAAGAATGTAAACTTGTTGGAGAAGAAATTGGGATAAAGTTTAGAGTTTCTATTGATGATAGAATTAAAGGTGCAACTTCAATTCAAGGCCACAAACCTTCAACGGCACAAGATTTAGAGGCAGGAAAACCATTGGAAATTGACCCTATAATTGGCTCAATAATTGAAATTGGTAAGAAGTTAAATATAAATACTTACAATTTAGAACAAATGTATAATCTTCTTAAATTTAAAGGAGAATTATTAGGGATTTATGAAAAAAATGAAGAATTAGAAAAAATATTATATTAAATCTTTTCAAAAAAATTTCTTCCTTTTTTATCCTCTATCTCCACTACCCAAGCATCAGTATCAATTTTAATTTCTTTTTCAATTAATTTTTGAAGCTTTGAATATTCCAATTCTATTTCTTTATGTAACTTGATGTATTCAATTACTGATTTACTTTTTTTTAGAGAATAGGAATAATTTCTTCTTATAAGTTGACCTTTGCCATTCAACAAATCAATTTTTATTAGAATGATTCCTGAATCTAGGTCACCCTTTTTGATTACAAAAACTGGAATTCCCTCCTGTTGTGCAATTTTAGTTACAGATTTAATTATTATTTCTGTTTTTAGACTATCTTCCATTTTAATTAAAAATCACTACATCTTCCATTCGTTTCCCAATCACCGTATCTAGTAGGCTCTTTACCTTTAGGCCCCCCAATTTCCTTATAAGAAGTACTTTTAATTTTTTCTGATTTATTAATTTTTTTATTTTTATTTGAAAGTATTTTTTTTTCATTTTTTTTTTCTTGTTTCATAAAAACCCTTTCGGTTTTATTTTAAATAGAGCTATATAATCATATATATGAATTCTGATGTAAAACACAAAAAAAATATAAGATTTGTTGCTTTAAAAATATGGGAATTGCTTTTTATTAAAAAAAATAAACTGAGTGATATCTTTAGAAATGATAAATATTTTAATAGCTTAAATTCCAAGGATAGATCTTTTATCTACTTTTTAATACATTTAGCATTGAGAAATCATAATCAAATAAAATTCTTTCTTAAAAAGTTTGTAAAAAGACAAGTTAGTAAAAACTTATACTTTTTAGATGGAATACTCTTATTAGGTACAGCAGAAATTATTTGGTCAAGAACACCACACTATGCAGTTTTAAACTCATACGTGGATTTATCAAAAATTCTTTGTGGGGTTAAACATTCAGGCTTCATTAATGCTGTTCTACAAAACATAGTTAGACAAAAAGATAACCTATCTTCAAGTAATTGGGATATAAAAAACAATTATCCAAAATGGATGTTAAATAGTTGGGAAAAACAATATGGAAAAATAAAAACAACAAAAATGTTAAAAATTTTAAATAAGGAACCCTACTTAGACATAATTTGTTCTAAAAAAATGAATATTGAAATGAAAAATAATTTAATAAAATTTTTAGATGGGCATGAAATTCATCCAAATGTAATTAGGAGTAATTATAAAGGAAGAATAAATGATATTTTATATTTCAATAAAGGGATTTGGTGGGTTCAAGATTTAAGCTCGTATTTACACATGGAATACCTATTAAAATTATTAAAAAAGATAAATAAAAATAATGAGTTTTTAAAAATCTCTGATATTTGTGCCGCTCCTGGAGGTAAAACATTTCAACTTTTAGATAATGGTTATGAAATAGTAAGTAATGATATAAATAAAAAAAGATTAAATATAATGTCAGATAACTTGAAACGTCTAAATTTTAAATCAAAATTAATTTCTGAAGATGGAAGAACTTACAAATTCACAGAAAAACAAGATATAATAATAATTGATGCTCCTTGTTCATCAACAGGAACAATTAGAAAAAATCCTGATATTTTAATTCGAAACAATATGATTGACTTAACGAAGCTTCAAAGAATACAACAAGAATTACTAAAAAATGCTGCATCAAATATTAAAGTAGGTGGATATTTAATGTATATTGTTTGTTCTTTGGAAGAAGAAGAGGGCGAAAATATTGTAAATAAATTTTTGAAAACAAACACTAATTTTGAAATTTTAAATCTCAATCAATATATTCAAGACTTAAAAACAACTTTAGAATTAAAAACTATGGGTTATTTAAAATTCCTTCCTATTGATTTTAAAGTACATCAAAATGATCATCTAAATGGTAATAATGGTTTTTTTTCTGCAATAATTGAAAGAAAATTTTAGATGATAAATTTATTCTCAAATAAGATAAAAAATTATCTATTTAAAAAGAAATTAAAATTTATAGATGTAGATGATCCACATATTATTTTCTCTGATATTTGGAGTGGCAATTCTCAAAATGGAGAATTAATTACAAATACAAAATACCCTATCAATGAGATACAGAATATAGATAACTTTGACTTTTTAAGAGATCTAAAATCATGTGGAATTTTGAAAACCCGGTCGATAGCTAGAAAAATTGTCAATCATTGGATTGATAATAATAAAAATTTATTTTCTAAATCCTTTAAGCCCAATTTAATAGCCGAAAGAATTACAATTATGTGTATGACTTATTCATGGTATGCAAAAAGTGGTGACATAAAATTTCAAAAAAAAAATTTAAATTCAATTTATATTCAATTTGAATTGTTAGATTATTTATTAAAAAAAAATACAAATTTATATAATTTCAAAACAATAAAAGGCCTTATAATAGGAAATATTTTTTTATTTAATGATTTAAATAAAATAAATTCTTTCTTGGATCGGCTCAAAACTTTATCTGAAAATTTTATTTTAAAGGATGGAGGACATTTATCCAGATGCCCTATGACCCAATTGGATGTTTTAAGAGATTTATTAGAGATTAGATCAGCAATAGCAACGAATAGAAAATTAAACTCGCCTATTATTCAAACCTTAGTAAAAGTTATGGGAGATTATTTTAAAATTTTTTGTGTAACTAAGGATTCATTTTGTAGCTTTAACTCAGGTTCATTAATAAAAAAAGAAAAAGTTTCTGAAACTTTAAAACGATTAAGTGGAACTAAATATAATTTTTCATTTGCTAGAAACTCAGGTTATATTTCCATTTCTTCTAATAATTTAAATATGATCCTTGATGCAGGAAACAAAGACCTTTTTTTTAATAATAAAATTTTAAATAACAAAGCTAGTCTATGTGCTTTTGAACTTTTTTATCAAAAAGCTAAAATTATAACAAATGTTGGTAGCTTTTATTTTAAATCAAACAACAATAATGATTTGAGAGCTATATCTTCAACAGCTGCACATAGCTCTCTATCAATTGATGATAGAAATAACCTTGATTTAACAGGTCTAAGAAAAATCAATAACCTTGAAGTAAAAAAGAATGAAGATGAAAATGGATATTTAGTTCAAGTATCACACGATGCTTATAAATCTCTTTTTGGAATTGGTCATAAAAGAAGACTTTTTATTTCAAAAAAATCTCCAGATTTAATTGGAGAGGACGAAATATTTTCTATAGGTAATTATGGAATCAAACCAAAATTTGCTACAATAAGATTTCATTTACATCATGAAATTAATCCTATTAAATTACAAAATCAAAATTTATTGCTTCAAAATTCGACAAATAAAATTATTGGTAAATTTTTTTCATCCTCAGATAATATTGAAATAGAGAATACTATAATATATCAGAATTCTGAAAGATATGTTAGTAAGCAAATAGTGATTTTAGTTGAACTAAAAAAAATTAGAGAATTAAATAAATTAATAACAAAATGGTCTTTAAAATTTGAGAAATAAAATGACAAAATTAAAAATAAAAAATGCACTAATTTCTTTAACGGACAAAAACAAAATTGAAATTGTTGCCAAAAAATTAAAAAAACTTGATATAAATATAATATCTACTGGAGGTACTGCAAAATATTTAAAATCTCATTCAATAGATGTCATTGACATTACTGAAATAACAAATTTTCCTGAAATTTTAGATGGTAGAGTTAAATCACTTCATCCTAAAATATTTGGTGGGATACTTTATAGAAGAAGTAATGAAAATGATCTCAAGACAATAGATACACTTAAAATTGAAAGTATTGATTTAGTTATAGTTAACTTATATAAATTTGATAAGGTTAGAAAAGAATTAAGTTCTCATGACAAAATAATTGAGAACATTGATATCGGTGGTCCTTCATTAATTCGATCAGCTGCTAAAAACTTTGCTTTTACAACGGTTGTAGTTGATATAAATGATTACGATTTATTAATTGAAAAATTAAGTTCAAATAAGGGGATAGATTTAGAATATAGAGAGTCTTTAGCCGCAAAAGCTTTTAACATCACTGCAGAATATGACAGATCAATATCAAATTGGTTTAATAGTAGTAATGATGAACCTATGTTACCAGAGACAATAAATATAAATTTGACCAAAAAAATTGAAATGAGGTATGGAGAAAACCCACATCAAAAAGCAGGATTATTCACTAATATCAATCAACAAAGTAAATCAGGAATAGCTCATTATAATCAAATTCAAGGTAAAGACCTATCTTATAATAATTTTAATGATGCTGATGCAGCTTTTGAATTAGTAAACGAATTCAATGAACCAGCTGTAGCCATAATTAAACATGCCAACCCGTGCGGGGTTTCACAAAATCAGAATATTACAAAAGCCTGGGAAAATGCATTTAATACAGATAAAACAAGTGCATTTGGTGGAATAGTTGCTTTAAATAGAACTCTTACTGAGGAAGTGGCTAAACAAATGTCTAACATTTTTTTAGAAGTCATAATTGCTCCAGACATAACTGAAACTGCAAAAGAGATTTTATTTAAAAAGAAAAACTTAAGAGTATTGCTTTGCAAAAAAAATAAAAATGAAATTGAAAATGATCTCTTTATTAAAACAATATCTGGAGGATTCTTGATCCAAGATAAAGATATTGGGTCTCTCGAAAAAATTAATTTCAAAATTGTTACAAACAAAAAGCCAACTGAAGACGAAATTAGAGATCTTAAGTTTGCTTGGATTGTTTCAAAACATACTAAATCTAATGCTATAATTTTTGCAAAGAATGCTCAAACTTTAGGAATTGGAGCTGGACAAATGAGTAGAATAGACTCTGTTATGATAGCAAAAGACAAATTTATTAGAAGTCAGGTAAATTCTGAAAAAAAAGATATTTCTTTAAAAGGAAGTGTTCTTTCAAGTGATGCGTTTTTTCCATTTTCTGATACTGTTATTTCTGCTGCAGAGGCTGGAGTTTCTGCTATAATTCAGCCTGGAGGTTCCATTCGTGATAATGAAGTAATAGACGAGGCTAACAAAAGAAATATCTCTATGATTTTTACATCAATGAGACATTTTAGACACTAGATATTTTTTAAAACTAATTTAATTATTTTATGATATAGAGTCGGTATACTAAACATATTCAAATTTTCAGGTTTAATGAATATGCAATTATCTTTTAACTTAATTTGATTATAATCTACTTTTAATAATATTACTTTACTATCAAGGTCAAAATGAGTGAAGCTATGTTTTATGACACCACAATCAAATCTTTCTTTTATTGAAAATATATTAAAATCTAAATTATGATTATCTTTAAGCCATCCATCAGAAGGTAAAACATGCATGTTTTCAAACAAACCTAAATTGATGTTTCTTAAAAATAAAATCTCCTTTTTAGAATTTATTAAACAATAAAAATTTCCTGTACGTTTAATTTTTTTTTCTTTAATTATTTTTAAGGGATAATTGATTGCTGAATTTTTAAATGCAACTCTACAATTTTCTGACAAAGGACACCTTTCACAATTTATAATTTTGGGCTTGCAAATAGTTGCACCAATATCCATTAAACCCTGTGTAAATAAAGAATTCTCTTCACCAGGTATATTTAAAAACAGAATTTCTCTGACTTTTTTCTTTAGATCATTCCCTCTTAAATCTAATTCAAATAATCTAGATACTACTCTTTCAATATTACCATCAATTACAACTACTTTTTTATCAAATGCAATTGCACAAATTGCAGCTGCAGTATAATCTCCTATGCCTGGTAATTTAATTAAATCTTCATAATTATTTGGAATTACACTATTTAATTCATTAGTAATAATTTTAGAACTTTTATATAAATTATTTGCCCTCCTGTAATAACCTAATCCAGACCAAATTGCTAAGACATCATCTAATTTGGCTTTTGCTAAGATCTCAATAGTTGGATATTTTTTCAAGAAATTTATAAAATAAGGTATGACAGTTTTTACTGTTGTCTGTTGTAACATAAACTCTGAGATAAAGACTATATATGGGTCAATTTTTTGATTAAAATTTTTAGGCCTCCAAGGCAGTTTTCTTAAATTTTTTTTATACCAATTTATTACAATTTCTGATAATTTTAATGATTGCATACTTTATTTTTAATACATAAACGTTTTAAATCAATTATGAAAAAATTAGATACTTTAACATATTCATTGGCTGAGAATTGTCTAAGTAAAAATAACTTATTTGAGGCTAAATTAATTTTAAATTGGGATAAAATTTTCTCTAAATATTCTCATGTTGTGAAACCTATTAAAGTCCAATTTATAAAAAAGAATAATACAAATGGTATTTTAGTTTTAGAAGTTAAAAGAGGGTTCGAACTAGAAATTCAAATGGAACAAATCAAAATTTTAAGTTTAGCAAATAATTTTTTTGGATTTAAAGCTATTGATAAAATAAAGATTATTAAAAATGGCTATAATTAAGTTAAAGATATACAGACAAAAGGGTTTCATATATACATAAATTATGACTTTAAAAATATTGAATACATTTATTTTAATCTTGGCCAAGTTATTAATTGGACTTAATTTTTCATTTGCTAATGACATTAAATTACCTTCAATCGTTGTTGGAGAAAAAAATGCACCTATAGTCATCAAAGAGTATTTCTCGCTTACATGTAGTCATTGTGCAAGCTTTCATAAAAATACATACCCAAAGGTTAAAAAAGAACTCATTGACACAGGAAAAGTTAAATTTGAATTTATTGATTACCCACTTGATAGACTTGCTATGTTCGCAGCTTCTATAGCTAGATCAATTCCGAGTGAAAGTTATGTCGAAACAACAAGTTTGTTATTATCAAATCAAAAAAAATGGGCATATTCCAAGGATCCTGTCACAGAACTTTTAAAATTGTCAAAGCTATTTGGCATATCAGAAAAAAAATTTAATGAAATATTAAATAATAAAGAATTAATGGAAAAAATTTTAAAGAAGATGGAGAAGGAAAACTCTCGATTTAACATATCCTCAACTCCAACATTTGTGATAAATGATAAACATGTTATCACCGGGTCCTTAAAATATAACGAGTTTGTAAAAAAACTAAAAGATTTTGAGTTGTTAAATTAAAAGGTAAATTTCTTGAAAATTATATCTATTAAAATGATTGGCTTTAAATCCTTTCTAGATCCCACAGAGGTTAATTTAACTTCTGGATTAACTGGAGTAGTCGGACCAAACGGTTGTGGCAAATCTAATATAGTTGAAGCTATTAAATGGGTGATGGGAGAAAATTCTCCAAAACAAATGAGAAGTCCAGAAATGAATAGTATTATTTTTTCAGGAACTAATGACCGTCCATCAAGAAATTTTGCTGAAGTAATAATAAAAATAGATAATTCAGAAAAAAAATTACCTTACCCTTACACAAACATCAATGAAATAGAAATTTCTAGAAAATTAGAAAGAGACAAAGGGTCAACATATAAAATTAATGGGAAAAATGCTAGAGCAAGAGATGTACAATTAATTTTTGCTGATAGTGGCACTGGTTCAAAATCATCAGGAATAGTAGGACAAGGGAAAATTACAGAGATAATTGAATCAAAGCCAGAAGTAAGAAGAAATATTTTAGAAGAAGCAGCTAATATTACTGGTCTTCATAACAGAAAACATGAATCTCAATTAAAATTAAATTCTGCAGCCAATAACTTAGATCGTCTTTCAGATATTGAATTGACAATTCAAGACCAAATAAATGATTTATCTAAACAAGCTAGACAAGCTGCTAGGTATAGATCTGTTGGTGAAAGATTAAGAAAAGCTGAAACTTCTTTATTTATCACCCAATTTGTGGAGCTAGATTATTCACAAGAAAAAATTAAAAACAAAATTACTGAAAATTCAAAAGTTATTGAAGATTATCAAAGAAGAATTAGTAATCTAGAAACTAAAAAATTAAATTTTTTTAATGAACTACCTTCTTTAAAAAAAATTGATAACTCAAAAACTGAAATTGTTCAAAGTTTAAAAATAGGAAAAATTAAATTAGAACAAGAAATTAATTCTCATAATCAAAGAAAAATATCACTTGAAAACCAAATAACGCAGATTGATGAAGAATATAATAGAGAGGATATCTTTATTACGGATGCAAAAAACAAAATAAAATATCTCTCAAATGAAATACAATCTTTAAATGAAAAGGGCTTTAATTTTTCTAAGAATATTGAAGAAGCACAAAAAAATACGTCACAAATTAGAAAAAAATTAGAAGATTCAACAATTAAATTAACAGATATAAATTCTAAAATTATTTCACTTTCATCAAATAAAAAGGAAATAAAGGAACAACTCGAGATTGCACTTCAAAATAAGAGAAAAAATAGTGAGAAACTCTTATCTCTTGAAACACAGGATGAAACTCTAAGATTAAAAGAATTAAAGGAAAAGATTAAATCAATTCAAAAAGAGCACAAACAAGTTACAATGACTAACAGAGTAGCTGAAAAAAACCTTAAAAACTTAGAAAATAATTTTAATTATCTTAAAGGAGAAAAAATCACTTTAGAATCTGATGTCAGTAATTTTAAAACTGAGATTGAAACGATTAAGAATTTTATAACATTAGATGATAAAAATAGTTTAGAGAGTTCAATTGAAAAAATTAATAATCTTGAAAGTCCGATTGCATATGTTTTAGGAGAATCACTTTCAGCACCTATTATAAGTAATAAGGATCAAAATAAAGAAAATTTTTGGTTGAGAGGTTTTGAAAATAACGAAAATATTAAGTTACCAAATTCTTGCAATCCCTTAACTGAAGAAATTAATGATCATAAAATATTAAAAAACTCGCTTAAAGGTGTTGGTTTAGTAAAAAATTCTGAAAAAGCTTTTGAACTTCAAAAAGAATTAACTTATGGACAAGTCTTAACAACCCCAAAAGGTGGTCTTTGGAGGTGGGATGGATATGTTGAACTTCCTGACGGCAAAAATAGCTTTGCTAATAGATTAGTTCAAAAAAAGAGATATAAAAGTTTACTAGAAAGTTTAAATAAAAGTGATATAAAACTTAATGAAATAAATAATAAGATTATAAAAATTGAAAAAGATTTTAAGAATGCAAAATCTAAAAAATTAGATGAAATTGGTAAAATAGATTTCCTAGAAAAAGAAATACATAAAACAAAGTTTGAAATCACAATTTCTGAAAATAAAATCAATCAATCTAATGATTTCATCAAAGAATTCAAAAGTTCTTCGGCAGAAAATGATAAAAGAATTAATGAATTAGAAATTCAATTAGATAAATTTGACAATCTTAGTGCATTACAAACTGATGAACTAAAAGTCAGAAGCGAAAATGATAATCTTAAATCAGATTTTGAAAATGCATTATCAAATGAAAAAAAAATAAATTCTGATGAAGAATATAGAAATAAAAACCTAGACCAATTGTTGATTGAACAAAAAGAATGGGAATTACGAAAAAAACAATCTTTAGAAAGATGTGAAAATTTATCTCAAAAAAAAGAAAATCTATCAAAAGAAATAAATGATTTAGTACAACTACCTAATCAAATGTCAGAAAATATTAAAAAATTTGATGAACAACTGATACAAGCAATTAAAGATCAAAAAAATAGTGAGGATGACGTCGTTAGAAAAGAAACAGAAATTAGAGATATAGAAAAAGAACAAAAAGATGAAAGTCTTAATCTTGAAGTTTATAAGACTGAAAATATCAAAATGGAAAGTGAACTAAATATAATTAAATCAAAAGTTGATGGTCTTAACGATAAAGTTACTGATAAATTATCTATTAGTCTTGAGGACTTACTCGACGCTAATGAAGACAAAATAAAATTAAGAAATGTTGATCAAAATGAAATTCACTCATTAGAAGCAAGTGTTGAGAGACTTGTTCGTGAAAGAGAAAATTTAGGAGCAGTAAATTTAAGGGCAGAAATTGAAATCAATGAACTTAAATCTAAACTTTTAGAAATGCAAAATGAAAAAGAAGACTTATCTTTAGCAATCAAAAAATTAGAAGACGGAATATCAGAATTAAATAAAGAAGGTAGAAATAGGTTACGAAGTAGTTTTGACAAAGTTAATGATAATTTTAAAAAGATATTTGTTAAATTATTTAATGGTGGAAATGCAGAATTAAAACTCATTGGTTCGGATGACCCATTACAATCTGGATTAGAAATATTTGCCAGCCCACCAGAAAAGAAAATGCAATCACTTTCTCTTTTATCTGGTGGAGAACAAGCTTTAACATCAATATCGTTAATTTTTGCAGTTTATCTATCAAATCCCACACCATTATGTATATTAGATGAAGTTGACGCTGCATTAGACGATACTAATGTTGCTAGATTTTGTGATGTTCTTAAATACTTATCTGATGAACAAAAAATAAGTTTTTTAATTGTTACTCACCACAGGTTAACAATGGCAAAAATGAATAATCTACTTGGGGTAACTATGGAAGAAAAGGGTATAAGTAAATTATTATCAGTAGATTTAGAAAAAGCAGTCGAAATAAAAGAAGCTAGTTAAAATTAATAATGAACAAAGAATTAGATAAAAAAATAGATTTAGCTCTATCAAAAAAAAAGAATATATTAACAAATAAAAAATCTATTGATAAAAGTTTTTTAAGTACATTATCAAGAGTTGCCACAGAACTTGTTGCGGGTTTAATAATTGGAACAGGATTAGGATTACTTATTGATAATTGGCTAGAAACAAAACCATTATTTTTAATTATTTTCTTTTTTTTAGGAGCGTTTGCGGGTATATATAATCTTTGGAGACAGTTGTCAGGAAATGGTTTAAAAATAGGTTATTTTAATAAAGGTAAAAAAAATTAGTTATGAAGTCACCAGTTGAACAATTTACAATAAAAACACTCGTACCTCTTGAAGCCTTTGGGTACGATATTTCTTTTACAAACGCATCATTATTTATGGTTTTGTCAGTAATGGTATCGTCTCTATTTTTATATTTGGGAATAAAGAAAAGTTCTTTAATTCCGAACCGTTTTCAAAGTAGTGTAGAATTATTATATGAGTTTGTGTCAAATATGGTTAAAGAGAATGTTGGCACTGGTGGAAAGAAATATTTTCCATTTATTTTTAGCCTTTTTATGTTCATCTTATTTGGAAACCTACTAGGAATGATACCCTACAGCTATACTTTTACATCACAGATAATAGTAACTATAACTTTAGCCTTAATCATTTTTATCGGTGTTACGTTAATAGCTTTGATAAAACATAAACTAAAATTTTTTACTTTTTTCTTTCCATCTGGAGTACCAATAGCTCTTGCACCTCTATTAATACCTATTGAAATAATATCCTATTTAATGAGACCGGTGAGTTTGTCTGTTAGATTATTTGCAAATATGCTAGCTGGCCATACTATGATGAAAGTTTTCGCAGGTTTGATTATAATGATGACTTCTGCTTCAGGTGTGTTAAAAGTAGGTGCTGTATTACCATTATTGGCTGTAATTGGTTTAACAGGTTTAGAGTTTTTAGTTGCAGCATTGCAAGCATATGTTTTTAGTATTTTAACTTGTATGTATCTTCATGATGCGTTACATCTACATTAACTTTTAAAGAAAGGAAATTAAAATGGAAATGGAAGCCGCGAAACTTATTGGTGCTGGTTTAGCTGTAATAGCTCTTGCAGGTGTTGGAGTAGGTATTGGTAATATCTTTGCAGCATTAGTTAATGCTATTGGAAGAAATCCAAGCGCTAAAAATGAAGTATTTGGAATTGGAATTTTAGGATTTGCACTTACTGAAGCTGTTGCTTTATTTGCATTAGTTATAGCATTGTTATTACTTTATACATTTTAATTAATAACTAAGTATATTAATGATTAAATATTTTAATTTAGCTCTATCAACTTCTTTGTTAGTAAATCCTGCATACTCTGCAGGAAAAGGTTTGCCTCAACTAGATTTTACGACTTATCCTTCGTTAATCTTTTGGAGTATTCTTACCTTGCTAAGCTTGTATCTTGTAATGTTTTATATAATAACCCCAAAGATATCAGGCGTAATTAATGATCGAGAACAGCATTTACAAAATGATTTGATAAAAGCTAAAGCCCTTAAGAAAGAATCAGATGATACTTTAGAAAAGGTTAATGCTCAATTAGATCAAACAAAAATTGACGCCAAGTCTATTATTGAAAAAGCTATTTCTGAAAGTCAGATTAGTTCTGAAAAAATAATTAAAGATTTAAATTTCAAGTTGAATGAAAAAATTGAAAAATCTTTAAAAGATATTGATAAAGAAAAGTCTATAATCTTAAAAGACATTTTTAACGAAGCATTTGATCTTTCTGATCTTATTATATCTAAAACTACAAATATAAAATCAAATAAGAGTAAATTAACTAATATTCTTAAACAAGAAGTAAAAATTTTAATATAGGTTTTTTTAATGGAATTAAGTCAAACAGCTTGGGTTTTAATAGCTTTCATATTGTTTTTTGTTTTAGTTGGCAAAAAATTATGGTCAACTTTAACCACTAATCTAGACCAAAGAAAAAAGTTGATTGAGAATGAGCTAAATGAAGCAAAAAAGCTAAGAGAAGAAGCTCAAGCAGAGTTAAATGCAAGCTTAAAAAAACAAAAAGAAATTAACAAACAAGTTTTAGATATTATTAATGATGCTAAATCTACTGCTAAACAAATTGAAGCTGATGCTCTCAAAAAATCTGATATTATAATTAAAAGAAAAGAAGAACAAGCTAAACAAAAAATAAATAATGCTCAAATAGATGCGGTAAATAATATTAAAAATATAAGTGCTGAATTATCTGTTAAATCCGCAAAAGTATATATTCAAAACGAGTTAGATAGCAAAATTCAAAAAGCCTTATATTCAGATTCCAAACAAAAACTTAAAGAAAAACTTTAGTTAATTTTGAAATAATCCAATATATACTTTTCCATCTTTAGGTATAAAAATACTCATATTTAATTCTCTTTCAACAATTTCACTACCAGATTTAAGAAAAAAACCTAATTCAAAATCATCTCTATCAAATTCTATATTATTAATTTTTATTGAAACTAAAGAAATTTTTAGTTTTATTAAATCATCATTTTGAAAATTTTTTCTGACTGACCTGAGGTTTACAGCAAGATTCATTTTAATGTTATCATTACTTAAAAAACATTTTTTTTTGATGCCTCTGAAACCTACATAAGAGGTGTTATTATTAGTTTTAGAAATAGCAACCAATTCTCCTGATCCCTCAGGTGTCCTAATTAAAGGACAAATGACTTCTTCATTTAAAAAAACTCCATTTAAATTTGATATATTATTTTTAACAGTTGAACACCCAGTTATAATAAAAACTAAAAACAATATATTTATTTTTCTAACTAAATATCCTAATATCATAATCTAAGTAATATAGCACATTTAACTTATGGTAAAACAAAATATAAATCTTTATCTAGCCTCACCTAGAGGATTTTGTGCAGGTGTTGATAGGGCTGTTAAGATAGTAGAGCAAGCTATAAAAAAATATGGGTCTCCTATATATGTTCGCCATGAAATTGTTCATAATAAAGATGTTGTAAAGTCTTTAGAAAGTTTAGGTGTTATATTTGTTGATGAAATAACTGATGCTCCTGAAAATTCAACAATAATTTTTTCAGCTCACGGAGTGCCAAAATCTGTCTTTATTAACGCAAAAAAAAGAAAAATGTTAACAATTGATGCTACTTGTCCATTGGTGACAAAAGTTCATAATGAAACAATTAAGCATTTCAATAGTCACAGAAAAATTCTATTAATTGGTCATAAAAATCATCCTGAAGTTGTTGGAACTATGGGACAAGTTCCAAATGGAAATGTAATTTTAATTGAAAGTTTGAATGATGCAAAAAATATATATCTTGAAGATACAAATAATCTAGCATATGCAACTCAAACCACTTTGTCAGTTGATGATACAAAAGAAATTATAGAAATTTTAAAACAAAGGTTTCCAAAAATACAAGGACCATCTACAGAAGATATTTGTTATGCAACCACTAATAGGCAGTTAGCTGTGAAATCTATGGCAAGTATATGTAATTATGTTTTAGTAATTGGCGCACAAAATTCTTCTAATTCCCAGAGATTAGTAGAAGTGGCAAAAAAAAATGGAGTTTCAAATTCGTATTTAATCTCTGAAGAAAATGATCTAAATATTTTCTTAAATAATTTAAATTTTACAAACTCTATTAATATTGGCCTTACTGCTGGTGCATCAGCTCCTGAGACATTGGTTCAAATATTAATTTCTAGATTAAAGAAAAAATTCGAAGTTAACTTAATTAATCATGAAGTTGTAAAAGAAGATATTATTTTTAATTTGCCAAAATCACTAAGATAGTTTTTAAATTGGCTGTTTACACAAAATTAAATGAAATAGATGTATTATCAATTATCAAAGATTATCCAATAGGGGACTTAATTCAATTTAAAGGAATTGAAGAGGGAATAGAAAATACAAATTATTTTATTGAATCTAAACAAGGTAAATTCGTATTAACCATATTTGAAAATAGAGTAAATACAAAAGAAATTCCTTTTTTTATAAATTTAATGAACTTTTTAAATAAAAACAATTTTATATCACCCAAACCTTTAGAGAATAAAAAAGGAGAAATTCTAAATAAGTTTAAAACAAAAAAATATATAATAGTAAATTTTTTAGAGGGCAAATCTAAGATTAATATTAAGCCTTACGATTGTTATTTAATTGGAAATTTAATTAGTGATCTACAATATAAAAGTCAAAATTATAATCTAAATCGAAAAAATAGTTTATCGCTTGAAGATTGTAATAAAATTTTCAAAGCTTGTAAGAATTCTATCCCTGAAAGAGAAGTTAATAATTTAAGTAACGGACTATATGATTTAATTGAAAGTAGCTTAAACGATTGTTTGGAAAAATGGCCAACTCATCTGCCAAAAGGCATTATACATGGTGATTTATTTCCTGATAACGTATTTTTTTTAAATAATAGAATTTCAGGTGTAATTGATTTTTACTTTTCTTGTGTAGATATAAAACTTTATGAAATTGCTATTGTCATTAATGCATGGTGCTTTGACAAAAATAATACTTTAAATATTGAGAGAGTTAAAAATTTAATAAAAGGTTTTACATTAAATAATGAATTGACTAAAGATGAACTTCAAAACTTGCATATACTTTCAAAGGGTGCATCATTAAGATTTCTTATCACTAGATTATTTGACTGGTATCATACGCCACAGGATAGTTATGTAAAAAAAAAGAACCCACAAGAGTATATTGATAAACTATTATACTTCAATTCAAATACTTTAAATTTTTTATATGAATAATTTTAATATTACAAATAAAGAAATTGACATTTTTACAGATGGATCATGTTCAGGAAACCCTGGTCCTGGTGGATGGGCAGGAGTTATTATTCATAATTTAGTTTCAATATTAACAGGTTACGAAACTAAAACTACAAATAATAGAATGGAATTAGTAGCAACAATCAATGTAATTAAATTAATTGATCCAAAAATAAAAATTAACTTATATACGGATTCTAACTATGTAAAAAATGGTATCACTGTTTGGATTAATAATTGGATAAAAAATAACTGGCAAAATTCTCAGAAAAAGGAAGTTGCTAATAAAGATTTATGGTTACAGCTTTATGAATTAAACAAAACGTATGAAATAAATTGGAAATGGGTTAAAGCTCATGAAGATAATAAATATAATAATCTAGCTGATAAGTACGCTGTTTTATCAATGCGATACCAAAAAAATTACAAAATAGAAAATTATATACCTACAAATATTTAACAATATTTTCTGCGCTTGATACATCAAAAACGCCAGGCTCTTCTACAAACAAATGAGTAATAACTTTATTCTCAATAATCATAGCAAATCTAACTGACCTAATACCCATATGTGGAGTATAAAAATCTAAACCTATCTCCTTTGTATAAGATGCATCAGGATCAGATATCATTTCAATTTTTCCAAATACGTCATTTTGTTCTGCCCAAGCCTTCATGACATGTGGATCATTTACTGCAAAACATATGATTTTGTCTACACCTTTATTTTTAATATCATCATAAAAAACTTTAAAACCAGGTAAATGCTTTGCTGAACAAGTTGGAGTGAAAGCACCTGGAAGAGAAAAAAGAACAACTTTTTTTTTAGAAAAAATCTCATCTGTTTTCAGTTCATGTATAGTTGCTGTTTTAGTTCTTAAAGTACCTTGAGGTAATTCATCTCCAACCTTAATCATTTTTATCTCCTGAGTAATAAATTATTGATTTAATAAATTAATTAACTGTTTTTTATTTAAAAGTTCGGGTAATAATTTCCCTTCTGGGAATTCATTGTTATAAATTTCATTGAAAGGAATACCATATCTATTCTTGGAAATTAAGAAATTTTTTATATTTAAATCTTTTTTTGTCCAATCTAACTGTAATAAAACAACATTATTTTTTTTAATAACTTTTTTAATATCATTATCGTTCAAAACATTTAATTTATTATATTGACAGGTAATACACCAGTCTGCAGTAATATCTAAAAAAACAGTTTTGTTATTTGAAATTAAGTCTTTAATTAAATGAGGGTCTTTTTTTAAATTCCAAGTTTTCCAGTGAGTTTGACTAGTTTTATTAAATGAAAATATATTATTATAGTTATTGTTTATATATATAGAAAAAAACCACATACCAGATATCATAAATATTAAAGCCATTAATTTTTTAAAATAAAGCAACCATTTTCCGCTTTTAGGAAAAAAATTAAATATGTTAGGATTTAAAAATACTAAAAAAAGCGGAATAGACATCCCTATTGACATGAAGAAGAAAATTAAAAAAGATTCGAAATAGCTACCTGACAGAGCAAAAATTACAGCTGTACCAACAAAAGGAGCAGTACATGGTGTTGCAAGGATTGTTAATAAACAACCTGAAAGAAAATCTTCATACTTTTTATAATTAAACCCGGACAAGGTTTTGTTTAGTTTAAAAGGTAACCTTAATTCATAAAACCCAAAAAGACTAAAACTAAGTAGAAATATAATTAACGAGATAAAGAGTAAAAAATAATCATTTTGAAATTGGAACCCCCAAGTAATTGAATTGCCTAAATTTCTAAAAAAACTAATAATTAAAAATAATATAAAAAATGATGTAATAATTCCCAGAATTTGGTTTATTAATTTCCATTTCAGGATGTGAGTGTTACTGTTTGTAGTTGCTATAAAATTAGCAATTTTTAAAGACAATACAGGTAAGACACATGGCATAAAATTTAAAATAAACCCAGCCAATAAAGCTATAGAAATAAAGTATAAATAAGTCTTTTCAGATAACCAAAAATCAATTACAGAGAATTCATAAAAAAAGTTTATGTCGTTAGAAAAAAAAGTAATTTTTAATTGATCAGTTTTAATTTCATTTTTTAACTCCGGAGGTATTTTTAACTTTATAAAATTATTACTAATATTTTTAAAAGTTTTATAACTTTGTGGAAATATGAAGTTATCATTATTTTCTAAAATTATTCGAAAAGTTGAAATAGGTTTTCTAAAATAAAATGAGGCATAATCCTTATCAATTTCAATTTTTTTAAAATAACTACTTTGCAAATTATATAATTTAGGCACTTTTTTAAGAGCTTCATTAATATCAAAAGAACTATTTGGCAGTTGTATATTTTTTGGAAAATAATTTAATTTAAAATTTTCTTCAATGGGAATGCAAATTTGATTACAAATTTGTGCATTAAATTTAAAATCACCAAAAATAATTTGATCAGAATTTTTAATATAAATTTTTAACGGGAAAATTATTTCTTTATCATAACCAAATGTATCTATATTAAAAAATTTAAAGTTTTTAGGTTCAGGGAAAAAAAGATCTATATTTGAAACATTATTGATCTTATCAAATATAATTTTTGGTGGCAAACCTGCTTCACCCGGGTTTTTCCAATAAATTTTCCAATTATTGTCTAAATTAATTTTAACCCCAGCAAGTAAATAATTTTGTTTGTTATTGAAATTTCCAAAGAGAAGTTCAGCTTTATAATTTAATGTGTTATTGTTAATTAAATTTGCGTGTAATGAAGATGATAAGATTAATATAAAAACAACCCAAAGTTTAATTAACCTTAATAATTTTATCAAAATATTCATGTTTATATATTTTTATTTTATCATTTCATGTTATGTGTAGAATATATATATGAATGATACTTATTTTGGTCAACTTTTAATATCTATGCCTAATTTAATTGATCCATTTTTTCAAAAAACAGTAATATTAATTTGTGAATTTTCAGAAAAAGCTATTATGGGACTTATAATTAACAAGCCAATACAAAACTTAAAAGTAAGTAATGTTTTAAAAAATATTAAACTTAATATAAATAATAAATTTGTTGATCAAGACGTATTTATAGGTGGTCCAGTTCATACTGGTCAAGGATTTATATTACACTCAAGTGAATGTCAGTATGAAGATAGTGAAAACATAAATGAAAATTTAAAATTGACAACCTCTTTGAAAATTTTAGAAGACATATCAAATAATAAAACGCCAAAATTTTATAAAATTTTTCTTGGATGTTCAATTTGGGGCTATAAACAATTTAATAATGAGATGTTAGAAAATTCATGGCATTTAATGAATACTTCAAATAAGATTATTTTTCAAAATAACAAAATTGACAAAATATGGGAGGCTTCTATAGAAAAATCAGGCATTGTCAAAGAGAAGTTAAATCCATATCATGGAAATGCTTAATTTAAAATTATAAATTTAGGTTTGAAAAATCTTTTTGATCTGGTCCAATTATAGATAATACAGTCTTAGGTTCTTGGAACAATCTATCATATAGATCTAAAAGATTTGAAATATTCAGATCGTTAATTTTTTTTAAAATATATTCCTCTGTGTACATTTTAGAGTGAGTAAAAAGACTTTTAACATTTCTTTCTAATCGACTTAATGTAAAATCTTGTGATCTTATAAAACTTGAGCTTAACTGAGCTTTAGCTCTATCTAAATCGTTAATAGTAATATTTTTACTTAAATTTTTAATTTCATTTAAAGAAGTATCTAATAAATTTTCTAGATCATTTGGATTACATGCAGAATAAAAACCGAAAATACCAGAAGAAAAAAATTGACTTTGAAAAGAAAAAATACTGTAACACAAACCTTTTTTTTCCCTGATTTCTTGAAATAATTTTGAAGACATGCCACCACCTAAAATTATTGATAATGCAGATAAGTCTAGTCTTTGTTTATCTACATTGCTCAATCCTTCTACTCCAAAGACCATGTGTGCTTGCTGTAAATCTTTTTTTTCAGCATAAAATCCAGAATTCCATTTATATTTGGGCTTAATACTTTTATTACCTGATTTTAAAAATTCAAAATTATTTTTAATTTGATTAATAATTTTCTTTTCATCAAATTTTCCACTGATGCCAACTATCAAATTTGATGGGTTGTAATATTGATTACAAAATTCTTTTAAATCATCTTTATTAAACCCACCAACTGAAAATTTTGTTCCTAATATTGGTTTTCCAATTGATTGATTTTCATAAGCTAAAGAGTAAAACTTATCAAAGACCTTATCATCTGGCATATCATTAGACTGACCAATTTCAGAAATTATAACTCCTCTTTCTCTTTCAATTTCTTCTTTGGGAAAAGTAGAATTCAAAAAAATATCAGATAGAATTTCAATACCTAACTCATGATTACTAGGGAGTAACTTTACATAATAAGCAGTATTCTCCTTACTTGTATATGCATTAATATCTCCACCAACATCTTCTATTTCCTTAGAAATATCAAATGCATTTCTAGTTTTGGTTCCTTTAAATGCCATATGTTCAAGCATATGTGCAATACCTAATTGTTTATTATTTTCATTTGCACTTCCAACATTCAGCCACAAACCAATGGATAATGTATTAGAATTAAAATGATCTAATAGGATAGTAAGACCATTATTTAAGGTGACTATTTTTGCTGACATAATTTACCTCATATTATTCTTTATGTAAGATTTAATTTCACAAATCTGATTATTTAAGATTTTATAATTTTCTTCTTTTACTAAAATTTGTTCTAAAGCGTGAGGATTTTTTGGAGTAAAATTCAAACTTTTTTCTGTAACTTTTGGAAATTTTGCTGGATGTGCACAAGCTAGAGAAATTAATGGAATTTTGTCATCTACTCTTCCTTCAGAAATTGCATTTTTTGCAGCTCTTACGCCTACAGCTGAGTGAGGATCTAACAAGTAATTAGATTTGTAATAAGTATTTTTAATTTCATCTATGATCCCAGTATCAGAAACTTTGAAACTTACAAAATCATTATTAAATTTTTCCAATATTGATTTTTCAACATTAAATACTTTATTTTGCTCAAATTGCTCCATATAAGAATTAAGGGCGTTACTATTCCTTCCAAGCATTTCAAATAAAAGTCTTTCAAAATTACTTGAAACCTGAATATCCATACTAGGACTGTAAGACTCTTCAACGCCCTTTCTTTCCATGGTTCCTGAGTCAAAAAATCTAGTTAAAATATCATTTTGATTAGAAGCACAAATAAGAGTATTAATTGGTAATCCCATTTTTTTAGCAACCCAGCCAGCAAAAATATTTCCAAAATTACCTGTTGGAACCGAGAAATTAACTTTTTTATTTGGCGCACCTAACTTAAATGCTCCATAAAAATAATACACAACTTGAGGTATTAACCGTGCCCAATTAATAGAATTGATTGCTGATAATTTTAATTCGTCTTTAAAATTCAAATCATTAAATAAACTTTTTACAATAGATTGACAACCATCAAAGTCAGTTTCAATGGCTAAAGATTGGCAACCTTTCTTAAAAATTGTTGTCATTTGTTTTTGTTGAATTGAAGAAATTTTGTTATTTGGAAATAAAATAAATAAATCAACATTTGTATTATTTTTAAAAGCTTCTAATGCAGCAGAACCCGTGTCACCACTTGTTGCGCCTACAATTAAAATCTTTTTTTTCTTTTGTTTTAGAACGTAATCAAACACATGGGCTAAAAATTGCATTGCATAATCCTTAAATGCAAAAGTAGGTCCGTAAAACAGTTCCATGACATACAAATTAGTATCTATATTTTTAATTGGCACAACCTCTTCATGATCAAAGTTACTGTATACTTCTCTACACATTTCATACAATTTAGATCTAATTTCTTTACTAACAAAAGGCGAAATAATCTTCTCAGCAAGAGAAATATAATCTAAATCTTTCATTTCATTTAATTCTAAATTGGAAAAGCTTGGCCAAGTATTTGGTAAATACAAACCACCATCTCTTGCCAATCCAGACAGGAGAACATCCTCAAAATTCAAATTAGTCTCTTGACCTCTTGTGCTTAAATATTTAATTTCGATCATTAGCTTCTTTTCTTAAATGTTAATCTTTTTTCTTTAATATGAAATATAAAATAAATTATAACTAGAGTTAAAGCTAAACTATACCAAGTAATTGCATAAGACAAATGTTGGTTCCTAAAATTTGGCTTTCCAAGAGCAGCAATAGGTAATATTCGATTGTTTTTATTTCTAATTGCATCTACAAAAAAACTTTCTTCAAAACTATATTTCTCTAATTCACGGGCTTTTTTTATTTCATTTGGTTTTATCGTAAACCAAAAATCACCTTCTTTATCATTTTTAGGAACAAAATATCCTTTTAATTGCGGCTTTCTTATTATTCCATCAACGGTAACTTCTTCTTCAATTATAGTAAAAGGTCTTGATTTTTGTAGTTTAAGTTTTTCACTAATCCAACCTCGATTTATTAGGACAACCTTATTTTCATTTGTCAGGATTGGTGTAACTAAATGAAATCCGGCATTTCCTTCATATGTTTTTCCTATAATTAAAGTTTCTTTGTTGTTTAAAAACTTTCCTTTGATTAAGACTCTTCTAAATTCCTGTGTATCATCATATTTAAATGATTTTTCATATAAAATTTTATTCTTTTCAAATTTTTCTGTATAATTTGAAATTATATTATTTTTCCAAAATAGTCTTTTAACTTGCCAAGTACCAAGAGAAATTAAAACTAAAAAAGAAACTAAGCTAAATAATGTTGGTAATAATAATGGACGAAATTGAATTGATTTCATTTGACTAAAAGACTTTAGCCACCCCACCAATAAACACAGACAAACAGAAATAACCAAACAACATCTACAAAATGCCAATACCACGCCGCTGCTTCAAAACCAAAATGATGTTCAGATGTGAAATGACCTTTAATTCCTCTAAATAAACATACAGCTAAAAATATTGTTCCAACAAGAACATGAAACCCGTGAAAACCTGTAGCCATGTAAAAAGTTGATGCATAAATACCGTCTGTGAAGCCAAAAGCTGCATGAGTATACTCATATGCTTGCAATGCAGTAAAAGCTACACCTAATAAAACTGTAAGAATTAAACCTGTTATAAAATCTTTTCTATTACCGTGTTGTAAAGCATGGTGAGACCAAGTTACTGTACATCCAGACAAAAGAAGTATCATTGTATTTATTAGTGGAAGATCGAAAGGATCAAACGTTGTAATGTCTGCAGGTGGCCAAACTCCAGTATCAGGATAGAGACTTGAATCAAAAAAAGCCCAAAAAAAAGCCACAAAAAACATCACCTCAGATGATATAAATAACATCATTCCATAACGCATACCTATTTGAACTATAGGTGTATGATGACCTTGGTATTCAGCTTCTCTAACTACATCTCTCCACCAAAAAAACATTGTAGCTAATACCATTAAGATACCAGCTCCTAATATATAAACGGAATAAGCATATTCATGCATAAACATTGTTAACCCTAATACTAGTGTAAATCCAGCTGCAGAACCAACTGCAGGCCAGGGACTTGGTTCAACTAAATGATATTGATGTTTTTGGTCTCCACTCATAAATACTCCTTAAATATTTATAAATTAAAATTTCATATAAATCAAAGTAATTTGGCTTGAATGTAATTATTCAACCTTAAAAAAAGTATATGACAAAGTAATTTCATTTAAGGATTTGAGATTATCATCATTGTCAATTTCAGGATCAATATAAAAACTTACAGGCATTTTAATTTCTTCATTGGGCATTAATTTCTGGTTTATAAAACAAAAACATTCAATTTTCATAAAAACTGAGCCTGCTTTTGGAGGCGAAACGTTGAATGATGCTGTGCCTGTGGATGGTTTATTCGATAAGTTTTTTGCAGTATAATAAATAATTTTTTCAACACCCGGTTTTAATCGAATTTCATCACTAGGTGCAACAAATTTCCAATTCAGGTCAGGAGAAATGTTTGCATCAAATCTTACTTTATACAAACTAGCATCAACTTTTGAACCCGGCGCTAAAGAGGCTTTTTGTGTTGTGCCTGCATATCCAGTAACTCTACAAAATAAATCATATAAAGGAACAGATGCAAACGATAGACCTAGCATTCCAAAAGCAAAAAGGAAAATGTAAAACACAAAATAAATATTTTTAAACTTTGTTGTTTTTTCCATTTAGGTAATATTCATTCTTAGGATTGTTATGAAAAAAAACAAAATAACAAAAAAAATAATTAATAGTAAAACTACACTATTTTTTGATTTTCTGTCTTTATAAAATTTTTCAATGAAATTAGGTGATTTCAAATTATTCATTAAATGAGCCTTACAAGTATTTTGTCTATAAGTATTAACGAAAAAACTAAAAACAAGTATATTATTGAAAAGTTAAAAACTTTTTTTTCATCGAAATTTTTTATTTTCAATAAATTATATGCTTCAAATATAAATTTGAGTCCAATAGATAAACTAAAGGCGAGATAAAAAATAGAATTAAAATCAAAAAAATAAGGCAAAGTGGAAAATACAACAAGTGTTACAGTATATAAAAAAATATGCCACTTAGTTGATTTATCACCTTTGATATTTGGTAACATTGGAATATCAACTAATTTGTATTCTGACTTAGTTTTTAGAGCTAAAGCCCAAAAATGTGGTGGTGTCCATAAAAATATAATTCCAAATAGAATTAGTGCCTCTTGACCAAAAGAACCTGTTGAACATACATATCCAATAACAGGTGGAAAGGCACCAGATGCACCACCAATAACAATATTTTGATAAGAATATCTTTTTAAGAAAATAGTGTAAAAAACGGCATAAAAAATTATTGTAAAAAAAAGTAAAAATCCAGCTAACCAATTTATACACAAACCTAGGATTACGACTGACAAGATACTTCCAATCAAGCCAAATGCTAAGGCATCTGATGGTTCAATTTTCCCTTTTGGAATAGGACGATTTTTAGTTCTTTCCATCATTGAATCAACGTCCCTGTCATACCATTGATTAAGGACTCCAGATGAACCTGCTCCTAAGGCAATAGCTAAAATACCAATCAAAGACAAGTAAGGATTTAAGATTGTTTCTGTTGAAAACACTCCGCAAAAATAACCTATTAATGCGGTAAAGATTACTAAAGACATAACTCTAGGTTTCATCAATTGAAAAAAATCATTTATTGAAGAAATATTATTATCTAAAGCTTCTCGGTCTTTTTGTAAGATAGTTGTCAATTTAATACCACTAAATTTAATTATCTTATTTTTGGAAGATCATTAAATGTATGAAAGGCTGGTGGTGAAGACACAGACCACTCAAGAGTTGATCCTCCCTTACCCCATGGATTATTAACAGTTGTCCTTTTTCTTACAAAAGCTTCCACTATAACAATTAAAAATATAATTGCTCCTATGCCACCTACAAAAGCACCAACTGAGGCAACATAATTCCAACCTGCAAAAGCATCAGGGTAATCAATATATCTTCGTGGCATTCCAGCTAATCCAAGAAAATGCATAGGAAAAAAGGTTAAATTAACTCCTATAAATGTTACCCAAAAATGTAATTTAGCTAGAAATTCGTTATATTCAAATCCAGTCATTTTTGAAAACCAATAGTAAAATCCTGCAAATAATCCAAATACAGCACCAAGGGATAATACATAGTGAAAATGAGCAATAACATAATATGTATTGTGTAAAATAACATCCAGTCCAGCGTTAGCTAATACAACACCTGTTACACCACCAACTGTAAATAAAAATATAAATCCAATAGCCCAATACATTGGTATTTTAAAAGTTATTGAACCACCCCACATTGTAGCAATCCATGAGAAAATTTTAACTCCTGTTGGAACTGCAATAACCATGGTTGCAGCTGTGAAGTAAGCGCGTGTGTCTACAGATAATCCAACAGTATACATATGATGTGCCCAAACTACAAAACCAACAACACCAATTGCTACCATTGCATAAGCCATTCCTAAATAACCAAAAACCGGTTTTTTTGAAAATGTTGACACAATCTGACTTACAATTCCAAAAGCAGGTAATATCATTATATAAACTTCAGGGTGACCAAAAAACCAAAATAAATGTAAAAATAATATCGGATCTCCACCACCTTCTGCAACAAAAAAATTGGTTCCAAAGTTTCTGTCTGTTAACAGCATTGTTATAGCACCAGCAAGAACTGGAACAGCTAATAATAGTAGGAATGCTGTAACAAGCATAGACCAAACGAATAATGGCATTTTATGAAGAGTCATACCTGGTGCTCTCATATTAAAAATTGTTGTAATAAAATTAGCAGCACCTAATATTGAAGATGCCCCTGCTAGATGTAATGAAAATATTGCAAGATCCATAGCCATTCCTGGTGAACCGGTAGAACCAGATAGTGGCGGGTATATAGTCCACCCAACACCAACACCTCCGTCAATTACAGCTGACAATAATAATAATACAAAACTTGGAGGTAATAACCAAAAAGAAATGTTATTCATTCTTGGAAAAGCCATATCTGGAGCACCTATCATAATTGGCACAAACCAATTTCCAAATCCACCAATTAACCCAGGCATTACAACGAAGAAAACCATTATTAAACCGTGAGCAGTTGTGAAAACATTCCATACATGCCCATCTGCCATATATTGAACACCTGGATGCATTAACTCAGCACGCATGTAAATAGACATAGCACCACCTATAAATGCAGCAATAATAGCAAAAATTATATACATGGTTCCTATATCTTTATGATTTGTGGAATAAAGCCACCTTTTCACAAAACCTGAAGGGGCACCATGATGATGTTCTGAGTGATTAGCAGCTTTAGTGAGTGTTGCCATCAATTGTTCTCCTTAATTATTTTTTCATTATTCATTACAATTTTGATATTGCTGTCAACATTAGCAAATTTTAATTTTGCATCAGCGAGCCATTTTTTATAATCCTCTTTGGAAACAGATTTCAAAACAATAGGCATATAAGCGTGATTTACACCACAAATCTGATTGCATTGACCATAATATGTTTTTGGACCCTTAGGTATCTCTGTCCAAACCTCATTAATTCTTCCTGCAATAGAGTAAACTTGAACAGCCAGTGAAGGTATGAAGAAAGAATGCATCACATCATTACCAGTAATAAGAAATTTTATTTTAGTTCCCTCTGGAACAACTAATGGATTATCAACATCTAATAATCTTTTTTGCCCACTTTTAATTTTATCTTCTTCAATCATGTAAGAATCGAAATTTATTTTTTCGTCAGGATACTCATAATTCCAATACCATTGAGCACCTGTTACCTTGACGACCATATCATATTTTTTATCTGTCTCTTGAAGATATAAAAGTTTAAATGAAGGTACAGCTATAACAACTAAGATTAATACTGGTATGACTGTCCATAAAACTTCTATGATTGTATTATGTGATGTTTTTGACGGTATTTTATTAGAATTTTCTTTATATCTCCAACAAACATAAACCAAAAGCGCCAGAACGAAAAGTGAAATTAATGTAATTACAACTAATAGAAAGTTATGGAGATCTGTTGCTGTTTCAGCAATAATTCCAGATGGTGGTTGTAAATCCATTTGCCAAGGTTCAGGCTCAGATGCAAATGCAATATTGGGCAATAAGTTAATTATTAAGAGTAAAATATACAATTTTAAATAGGACATAGTTAGTTTCTTTTTATTTATATTAATTATTTAAACTTTTTAAATAAAATTTCTAGTAAAAATGTTTTTTTTTTTTTATTAATAATTAAATTATAACATATATAAAAATTAATTAAGGAATTATGTCTGAACAAAATACAATAAAATTAACAGATAAATTATTTTTTGAATATAATGATATTTCTAAAACTAAGACGTTCGAATGTGTCAATAGTACATTAAATAATTGTAATGGTGGTGAACTTTATTTTGAAAATACAGATTCTGAAACACTGTATTTTACAGATTCAAGAATACAAAATATATCACAAAATTCATCTCAAGGTTTTGGTTTTAGATCTATTGTAGACGATACTGTAGCTTTTTCGAGTTCAGATAACATTTCTTATGAAAATATAATGAATGCTTCAAAAACTGTTAATTCAATTATTAACTCAAATAATAGGGATGACACTCTCTTTAAAAAAAATCAGCACACTAAACCACTATATATCTCTAAAAATCCACTGACAAACTTAGAATTTTCAATCAAAATTAAGCTTTTAGAAAAGATAAATAATTTTGCAAGAAAATTAGATAATAGAGTTATTCAAGTTTCGATCTCACTTGCAGGCAGTTTTTCACATATTCAAATATTAAAAAAAGATTATGAAAATCATGCCGATTTAAGACCTTTGGTAAGATTGAATGTTCAAATTGTTGTTGAATCAAATGATAAAAAGTCTTCTGGGTCTTCTGGCTACGGAGGAAGATCTTTATACGATGAATGGATTGACGAAAAAAACTGGAAAAGAAAAGTTAAAGAGGCATTAAGGTTAGCTATCTTAAATCTGGATGCCAAACCTGCTCCAGCAGGTGAGTTACCTGTTGTTCTTGGTCATGGTTGGCCAGGAGTTATGTTACATGAAGCAGTTGGTCATGGCTTAGAAGGTGATTTCAATAGAAAAGGTACATCACTGTATTCAAATAAAATAGGAGAAAGAGTTGCCGCTAAAGGTGTAAACGTATTTGACGATGGAACAATTATCAATAGAAGAGGTTCATTAACAATTGATGATGAAGGTGTGCCTACATCAAAAAACTTATTAATTGAAGATGGAATACTTGTTAAATATATGCAAGACACTCAAAACGCTTATTTGATGAATGTTGAACCTACCGGCAATGGAAGAAGACAATCTTTTGCTCATTGCCCTATGCCAAGAATGACAAATACTTACTTAGATAATGGTTCTTTCTCTTCAAAAGAAATCATAGAAAGTGTAGATAAGGGTATCTATGCTGTGAATTTTGGTGGAGGTCAAGTTGACATTACTAGCGGTGACTTTGTTTTTTCTTCATCAGAGGCTTATATGATTGAAAATGGTAAAATTAAGTATCCAATAAAAGGAGCTACATTGATTGGTAATGGGGCAAATGCAATGAACAAGATTAAAATGATAGGAAACGATCTTAAACTTGACGAAGGTATTGGCACTTGTGGAAAAGATGGTCAAGGTGTACCTGTAGGTGTTGGGCAACCTACTTTACTAATGGATGGAATTACTATTGGTGGAACAAATATTTAATTATTAATTGTAAAAATTTTACTAATATCTTTTCCCCAAGTACCATTAAATTTTTTCAACAACTCATCGGCCGATGTTTCCCGATTTTCTAACATATTTAATAATGGGTCTAAAAATTGTGTTTCACTCATCCCATTTCTATCTTTAAAATTTCTTCTCTTAAGTCCTTCATAAGAAATATTTAAAAGATCTTTTGCAACATTAATTATTTTAGATGAACCTATAATCCCATTTAAACCAAATTTAGCGGCAGAGATTCTACTTTCTTCTAACAAGGATACACTCATAAATTTTTTTGCAACATGAAAAGCTTCATCTAAACTTTTTTCATCATATAAAAGCCCTACCCAAAAAGCAGGTAACGCACAAATTCTATTCCATGGACCTCCATCCGCACCTCTCATCTCTAAATATTGTTTTAATCGAACCTCAGGAAAAGCAACTGTCACATGATCCTCCCAATCTGAAATTGTAGGAAATTTACCTTCAAATCCCTCAAGTTTTCCATTCAAAAATTTTGCAAATGATTTTCCAGCTACGTTATGATATGTACCTTTGTCATAAACAAAATACATTGGAACAGACAAAAGATATTGCGTCCATGCTTCATATCCAAAATCTTTACTAAAAACAATATCAGGAAAACCAGATCTTTGACTATCTGTATCTGTCCAAGTGTAAGCCCTTAAAGATGAATAGTTACTGATTTCGCCTTCAATAAATGGAGAGTTTGAAAATAAAGCAGTTGCAATAGGTTGCAGTGCCAAAGATGTTTTAAATTTTTTAACCATATCCATTTCATCTGAATAATCTAAATTAACTTGAATGGTACAAGTTCTTATCATCATGTCTATTCCAAGATTTCCGACTTTTGGCATATAATTTTTCATAATTTCATATCTATTTTTTGGCATCCAATTTATTTGATCTCTTTTTGAAATAGGATCAAATCCTAATCCAAGCATAACAAAATCCAGCTCTTTAGAAATATTTCTCATTAAATTCAAATGTAAACCCGCTTCATTACATGTCATGTGTAAATTTCTTAAAGGTGCTCCAGATAATTCAAATTGTCCCCCAGGTTCAAGAGATATAGAAGAACCTGATTTATGTTTCAATCCAATTAAATTGTTACCTTCATTAATTTTTTTCCAATCTTCTTCTTCTGCAATTCTATTTAAAATAGATTTTATTCCATTTAAATCCTCATAACCCAATCTACTAAAATCATTTTTTTTAAATAAAAATTTTTCATGTTCAGTTCCAATAAGCCAATCATCTTTGTTCTTTTCACCGTCTTTGAACCACTGGAAAATTTTGTCAATATTTAATGTTTGTTTATTGTCCATCACTAATTCTCTTATAATTCATTAACTTATCTTATAACTTGAATTTATTATATTTAAATAAGATAGACCAACTATTGCAGCAGTATCAGATCTTAAAATGGTCTTACCAAAACTTATAGGAAAAACAAATTTAAAAGTTTTTAACATCTCATTCTCTCCTTTGGAAAACCCACCTTCTGGTCCAATTAATAAAGATGATTTAACAAAATTTTTTTTATTTAGGATAGTTAAATTTTTATTAGTTTTTAAAATTTCATCTGCATATAAAATACTTCTATTTTTATTCCATTTTTTCAATAACGACTGTATTGTTTGTAAATCAATAATTTCTGGAATTGAAATTCTATTTGACTGTTCGCTTGCTTCTCTAGCAATAGCACGCATTCTATTTATATTAATATTTCTTATAGATGATCTTTCAGTTAAAACTGGAAAAATTGTCTTTACACCCAACTCTGTAGCTTTTTGAACAATAAAATCAATTTTATTTTTTTTTACTAATGAAAAAATAAGAAAAATATCATTAAGGATTTCAGTATTTTCACAGGGTTCGAAAATATTTAAAGTTGTTTCATCTTTTTGTATTTTTAATATTTTAGAAAAAAACTCCTTATCGTTTTCATTATATAAATTAATTCGATCATTTTCTTTACATCGCATCACATTCTTCAAGTAATGAGTATCATTTTTCCCTAATACAATTGTCATATTTAAAGAGAGTTTTTGACTACAATATAACCTTATCATTTTATTTAATTTTGTTTTCATTTTTATTTATCATATATAATAACAATAATTTATACATATATTTACTATTAAATATGAAAATAAAAACAGACATGCCTGAAAATGGTTGGTGGGATAAATTACCCAAAAAAATTCATAAATGGATTAGGTTAGGTAGGTTTGATAGACCAATAGGAAGTTGGCTATTATTACTTCCGTGCCTTTGGACAATTCCAATTTTTTTAGATTCAATAACTAAATTATTTGAAATGTACTTAATATTTATAATTGGCGCTTTTTCAATGAGGTCAGCTGGCTGTATTATCAACGATCTGTGGGATAGAGACATTGACAGAAAAATTTCTAGAACTCGTTTAAGGCCAATTGCAAGTGGAGAAATATCTCCAAAAGAGGCCTTTGGATTTTTAATAATTCTTTTGACAATTTCTTTATTGTGCTTATTAAACTTAAATAAATTTACTTGGTTAGTAGCTTTATCTTCTCTCCCATTAATTATATTATATCCGCTCGCAAAAAGAATAACAAAATGGCCTCAGTTTGTATTAGGAATAACATTTAGTTGGGGAGTTCCCACTGCGTGGGCTGCAACAAATACAGAATTTAATGTTGGAATTTTTTTTCTTTATTTAGGAACTGTTTTTTGGATCATAGGTTATGACACTATATATGGTTATCAAGATAAATCTGAAGATAAAGTCTACAATATAAACAATACAGCAATAACAACTGAAGATTATTATGTTAAATTTATAATGTTATTCTACATAATTTCTATTTTAAATTTTCTGACGGCAGGCATCATTTTAAAAATACATTTTGGGTGGTATGTAGGTCTATTTTTTATGTTTATTCATTTTACATATCAAATTAAAAAGGCAAAAAACATTAATAGAAATGAAGCATTAAAACTATTTAACTCTAATAAAATTGCTGGTTTATTTTTAACTTTGGGATCTATATCTAAATTTTTAGAGATGGTCTAAAATATAGATCTACTAATATCATATGTGGAAAGGTTAAGGCGGCAAGACCAATAAATGTTAATTTAATTATAGAGTGATCTAAAGAAATATTAAAATTTAAATATGTTAAAATCAAAAAACCTAAGACCCAGGTTAAAAGTGTAAAAAATAAAAACATATTTCTAATATTTTTGTCCGACAAATTATTTCTTAGTGATGGCAATATTCTTTTGATGTGGTTAAAACTATGAATGAAACAAAAGTAAAAAGAAAAAGCGAAAATTGCATTTGTTGTATAAATGATAATAGATGTTAAAGAAATACGAATAATGTAATTTTTCTTAATCTCGTCAAAATTTATATAAAAGTGAAATGGCAATAATATTAACCACAGGTATAAGCCATATTTTAAAATTAACCAAAGATCATCAGTATTGTGATTATTTAAAAGAATTTGGTAAATTGAATTAACTTCATTGAAATGAAAAAAACTGATTCCAAAAATTACAATTCCTCCATTTATATAAGCTGATAACCAACATTTATAGCTTTTAGACCAACTTATATCACCCAGTCCAAAATGAATAATACTTACAAACAAGAAAATTATCAGAGTAATGTTAGGAATTAAATACCATAGCAATGCAATAGCTATGGCTAAGAATAAATAACAAAGTATAAAAAAAAATTTTGATTTTAAATTCTTATAATAACCTAATGTCAATGCTATTGAAGCATCAAAAGCACCATGAGGAACACCAAAAACAAAAACTAAAATCAAAGATAAATAATCTAATAAATCAAACATTAATTAATTTTCAATTTCTTTTAATACAATGCCATATTGCATACAAAAATAAAAGTTTTGGTAAAGAATATATAATTTTTAACCAAGTCTTGAAACTTTGATTACCATTCATAAACAAGGCCATTTCATCACCAGATAATCTACTATTCATTTTATAAAATAAATCTGGAAAAATTTTAGGATTTTTTTCCAGTGCTTTTATGAAAATTTTATCCATAAATAGACTAAATTTAGTATGGATAAAATTATTGATTTTTAAGTTATAATTTAATTGATAAATAATATTACTAATTTGTTTTTGAATATAAATAAAAGTGTAACCAGAAGAAGGTTTTGTTGCTCCACCTCTAGCTCCAATGCTAACAGAATTTTCTTGAAAAAAATTTATATGGTGCATAGGTATTATACCTTTTTCTTCTTTAAGAACTTTAAAAAACTCTATATTAAAAAAATTTTTTAAATAAGAATTTATGGCACTTAAATAAAATTTCCTGTTTTCAACATTTTTTGAAAATAAAGTGGATTCTATTAAAGCTTTGTTCTTTGAAAAAGGTATGACATACATAAAATGTAATCCACGTGATTGATTACACCTAAAATCCATAAGGATAACTGTAGATGGGTCAAATTTATTATCGTTAGTCTCAATTGTTAAGCCCAAGAAATGCTGTAATAATATATTCTTACCAAAGGCTACATTTCTACTATCAAAAAAGTAATCTCCTTCAATAGGTTTTTCATCAACATAAAATTTTGAATTTTTATCCTCTACCTTTTTTTTAATTATTTTTACATTTGAGTTTTTTATTTTTCTTTTACAAAAATTTATCCATTTATTTTTATTTATTATACAGTAAGGATGCTGACATGAAAAAAATGTTTTTTCATTATCATAATTTATAATTTTCCATTTATTCCATTTAAGACAAATTTCATCAAAATCATTAGAATATTTACTTCTCCAAAAACCCCAATAATGATCTTTTTCATTATTATCCGATCCTAAGTAAAATTTAAATGTCGCTTCTTTAACCTCTTGTGATCTCCTTATAAAAGAAAATCCTGCACAACCACCACCAAAAATATTTATAATTTTTTTTTTCATAAAATTTCTTTTAAGTGTTTATGCAAACTTTGATTATGTTTTGGAAACTTTAATTTAAAAAGATTAAATATTTTTATAAAAGTTTTGAGCGTAAGTTTAAGCTTTTCAAAATTTGTTGTGTATATTCTTCCTTTATACCAAACAAATTTATTTTTTTTTAATTTAACTCCAATTTCTCTATATACATTTGAAGCAATACCAATAGCAATCCTAAATTTTAAATCTAAAAAAACTAATCCATTATTTCCACTTTTGTAATAAAATTCCGAAATCAATAAAATTTTTTTTATGGCATCTTTTAAAATTGAGTGATTTAAATGATTATGATCTCTAGTTAAAATTAAGATTTCCTTAGGACTTAAATTATTAATAAATTTACCCGGCAAGTAGCGTCTGTTAAGTTTTGCATCTTCTTCTATATCCCTAAGTATATTCGTTAATTGCATAGCTATACCTAAATCAGTTGCAAAATTAAAAGAATTTTTATTTTTACAGTCAAGAGCAATACACATTAATACACCTACAGTGCCTGCAACTCTATAACAATATAAAACTAATTGTTTTTCACTTTTTATTCTCACTAATTTTTGATCAAAAATTAAACCATCAATGAGATCTATAATTTTACTTTTAGCTAACTTACAATTTTTCAAATAGTTAGGGACATAAATATTATTTTCTTCTAATTTTTGGTAATCATTTTTCTTAATTAAATTTAATATATAGTTTAACTTTAAAAAATTATCATCTTTTGTTTTACTATCGGCTATATCATCCAACAATCTACAAAAAGAATATAATTCAGCACACCTTATAAGATATTTTTTTGGTAATAATTTACCGGCCCAATAAAAGCTTTTTCCATTTTGTTTAAGAATTTCTAGATGATTACTCATTTAATATAATATTTTCAACCACTTTTGCAGACGATAATACTCCTGGTATACCTGCTCCAGGATGAGCTCCAGATGAAGCAAAATATAAATTCTCAATATGCCGGTCTTTGTTATGATATCTAAACCAAGCTGATTGTAAAAATATAGGAGCAATTGAAAAACCAGCACCATGCATTGACCTATATTGATTTTTAAATTCATTCGGAGTCATATAGAAATCATTACAAATATTTTGTTTTAATTTTGGCAATATAGTTTTATCTAAACTTTCTATTATTCTTTGTTTTAGATTATCTCCTTCAATCTTCCAATCAACTTTACCTTGTAAATTCGGTACTGGACATAAAACATAAAAACTATCGCAACCTTTGGGAGCAAAACTTTTATCTGTAGCTGTAGGTCTATGAATATAAAGAGAAAAATCTTTGGCAAGAATTTTTTTGTCAAATATATCTTTTAACAAGCCTTTAAATCTTTTTCCCATCCATATAGTATGATGAGCAACTTTTGGATAAATTTTAGTTGTACCAAAAAAAAGAACAAACATTCCCATAGAATATTTTGTAAATAATTCAGGTAAAAATTTTTTTCTTTTTTTTGTTTTCAGAATTTCATTATAAAAGGTGGGAGGATCACCATTAAAAATTAATTTATCACATTTATAAAGATTATTATCATTATCCGATATAGAAACAATCTTTCCACTTTTTAGGTGAACGTTTTTTATATCGATATTTAATTTTATTTTAATTTTTTGCCTTAACATTAATTTTTTTAATTCTGTTATAATTTTTCCTGTTCCACCCATACAAAAATATACTCCCCAATTTCTCTCAAGATAGTGAATTAATGCATAAATAGAAGTTGTATTAAATGGATTTCCTCCAACAAGCAAAGGGTGGATTGAAAATGCTGAACGTATTTTTGAATTTTTTAGGTATTTGCCAACTAATTGAGAAACCGTTAAATGAGCTTTTAGTTTAATTAATGCTGGTATTTGTTTGCACATAAACCAAAAAGAGTTAAATGGTTTATCTGATAATTCTGTAAACCCAATATCAAAAATATCTTTTGAAATTTTTAACAACTTTTCATAACCTTCCGCATCATCCTTAGAAAATTTCTTAATTTCAAGTTTTGTGTCTTTTACAGTTCTACAATAGTCAAAAGATGATTTGTCATAAAAATAAAATCTATACCATGGATCTAAAGCAACAAATTTTAGATATTTTTCTCTGTTTTCACCAAATAAACTAAATAATTCATCAAACATAAATGGCGCAGTAATAACTGTAGGACCAGCATCATGCTTAAATCCTTTTAAATTAAAAACTTGGGCTCTACCGCCAATTTTTGGTAATCTATCAATCAAAGTTACATTGTGTCCTAAAGCTCTTAGCCTAAGAGCACTTGCAATACCCCCAAAACCTGATCCAACAACAATTGAATTTATTTTCTTTTCTTTGCTCATTTACACATATTTTAAATTTAGATTAAAAAAAAAGCCAGCCCAAAGGGCTGGCCTTTACAAAAATTTTGTCTAATTTAAGCTTTTGCGGTAGAGTCCGCAGCTGCCCAAATTGCCAAACAAAATCCAATTTTGTTTAGTACATCAGCAATATTGTAAATCATATTTAAGCTATTAGCATCAGCGCCTCCAGCCATATAACCCACAAAATAACCGATTGGATAAATTGCCCAGCCAATAGTAACAATCCATCTCATTGTTGAAAAACCTGACTGTACTGCTGCAGGCGCATCAGATGCGCTAACTTTACCAGCTTCACCAGCAAAGATTTCATACAGTATGTAAATCCAACCAGCCATTCCGATGACAAATCCAAGTGTTGCATTTATAAATCCAGCTTCACCTAAATATCCACCAACAAGCATTATAACAGAGCCTATAAATAGTCTCCAGAAAACACCCATTGCTATAGTTGTACATGCTGCAAGTATAATGTAGAACTCTATCATTTGTAATGGAACGGTAATAATCCAGTCAACATATCTAAACACAGTTGGTGATGCTCCAGTAGAAACCCAAACATCTCTCATGTAAAAATAATGGACTGCTGCCACCATACATACTAGGCCACCTACAACTAAAGATGTTCTCCATTTACCTTCAAATCTAAGTGATTCAAGGAAAAAGAATGTGGCAGCTGCTACCATAGCAATAGAGATGATCCAAAAAGTAATACCTACTGGATCTGTAGGCTCTAAGTTACCAGAAGCAAAACTTAAAGTTGGTAATCCAGCAAATAATATTGCTGGCAATATATATTTTAAAAATTTGAACGACATTAAGGACCTCCCCTATAAGTTAAAATTCGCTCGCAATTAGAATACACTAATTTCCGAAGAGAATATGTTCTAAATGAACTTGAATCAACAGTAAAAACGATCTGATTTTAATATTAATGAAAAATTTTATTTATCTTATTGAATTTATTAAATATTTTATTTTCAAAAAAAAGTAATTAATTTTCTTGATTTTTAATATTATTTATTTTTTAAAATTAAAATACAATATATAGTATTTCTTGATAAATATTTTAGTAAATGTTGTTACCAGTTACTTTTATATCTACCACTTTCCAAGGAACATTATTAGGTAAAAGGCTCTTTTTTGACATTTTGTCAATTAATGAGTGTCTTTTACTTTTATTAGAAATCAAATTTTTTAACCAAATTTCTAAAGAAGTTTGACCATCAGGATTCTCTAAAAATAATTTTTTTAATGCTTGATACTCATTAATAGAAGAATGTGTATTTGTATTAGATTTTATATTTTTCAATCTTAATGGTTCATTTCCATCAAACAAATACCCTCCTCTAGTTGAAATGTACCCGAAAATAGGGCCAGAATAATCATCTTCTTGTTGAATAGTGATTGTATTTTTATCTAATTCTACGTAATGATAAGCTATTCCCAAACCTTCTGAGAGGTGCATGATTTGCAATTGATCATGATTTAACCAAAGTAAGTTCAAATCAGACACCGATCCTTCACAAGGCCACTGAGTTGCAGGGATAGAGCCGTATACTGACATTGAAGCCGCGTAAACAACAACAGAATTATATATTTTTGCTGGAGTTACACATAAATTCTCTTTTACACCAAATTTATTTTTTAATTGATATGGTGATCTGTTAGATCCGATAGATAGAATTGGAACTCTATCCTTAAGTGATATATGTATACCTTGATAAAATTTTCCATCCTTAAATGTAAACGAGGTAGTAGGTGCTTTATAAGGGTAACTTATTGCTTTTTCAAACCAGTTATATTCTGGGAAATATTTTTTATCTGCATTAACAAAACATTCCATTATAACTACAAACCTAATATTTCATCAAAACCAAATCTTAAATTCATACATTGAATTGCTGCAGCAGAAGCTCCTTTTCCAAGATTATCAAAATTTGCAGAAATTATTAATTGGCCACTATTTGTATTTTTAAAAATATTAATTTCAACATCGTTAGAATCTACAATTAAGTTTGGTTTATAAAAACCATCAGGCAATTGAATGTCATCATTAGATTTAACTTTAATAAATTGTTGATTTTGATAATATTTGCTGAAGAAACTCTCAATCTCAAAAAAAGAGGTTTCTTTTTCAAAATCCTTTACGGTCAAAAATAAATTTACAATCATACCTTGATAAAAATTTGCAACCGATGGTAAAAAAATTGGGTTTTTTTCTAAGCCACAATGAAATTTTATTTCTGGGATATGTTTATGATTTAAATTTAATCCATAGTAAAAAAAAGGAGAATTAGTGTTACTTTGATATTCAATTAAATTCTTGCCTCCCCCACTAAACCCACTAACTGCTTGAATTATAAACTGATGAGAAAAAGAAATTAATCCCATCTTTGTCAATGGAAATATAATTAAATTTGATCCTGTTGCATAACATCCAGGAACTGCAATTAAATTAGATTTATTTATATTATTTCTGTATTCATCTGATAATTCAGGCAATCCATAACTCCACATTTCAGAAGTTCTGTGTGCTGTGGAGGCATCTATAAAGATAGGACAATTTTCTTCAAGTTCTTTTCCTAAAGCGACAGCTTCTAGTGAGGCTGTATCAGGTAAACACAAAAATACCAAATCAGCCTTTTTCATCATTTCTTTTTTCTCTAACAAATTTTTTCTTTTATTAGGATCAATTTTAATGACTTCTATATTTGGATGTTTTTCTAATCTTTCATAAATTTGAAGTCCTGTAGTTCCCTCTTCACCATCAATAAAAACTTTTTTTATCATACAAATCCTCTAATTATTGAAAGAAATTAAAAAATATTTAAATTACTTATAATCAATTAATCAAAATAACTAAAATGAAAACGTACAAAACAAATGAAATAATCTCTCTATTACTTGATAAATCGAAAAAAAATGGTGCTACTGATACTGAAGTTTTTATATCAAAAAGCTATGGAAAATCATTAGAAGTTAGAAATAATGTAAAAGAAAAGATAGAAGAATTTGATACATTCAATATTGGAATTAGAGTATTTAAAGGCAAAAAGTTTTCTATACTTTCAACAAATAAAATTGATGAAAAAACATTAATAAAATTAGCTGATAAAGCTACAGAAATCGCTGAAGTTTCACCTGAAGACAATTTTAGTGGTATTGCCACAAAAAAAGATATGGATCAGAATCCTATAAATGAAAAAGTTAAAATTCTTACAAATGATTGTTTTGAACCTTCAATTGATCAATTAGAGACCAGGGCTAATGAAATAGAAAATCATGCTCTAAATTTTTCTAATAAATTAATCAGTGATGGAGTTCAAGTAGCGTGGACTAAGAGTGAAACTTATTATTCTACTAGTAATAATTTTCATAACAAAAATCTTAAATCAAACAATTTAAATTCTTTGACACTTATAGCTTCTAAATCAGATAAAATGGTAAGAGATTATGATTATTCATCAAAGGTATTTTATAAGGATATCGAAGATCCTAAATTGATAGCTAGGAGAGTTGCTAAAAGGGTTTTAGATAAAATTGGATCTACTAAAGCACCGACAGGGAAATTTCCAGTAATTTTTGAACCAAGGGTAGCTAAATCAATTCTTAGCCATATAATTTCTGGACTTAATGGAACTTCAATTATAAATGGAACTAGTTTTTTAAAAGGAAGACTAAATGAACATATCTTTAATAAACAAATTAATGTTATTGATGACCCACATTTAAGCAAAGGACTAGGATCAAAATTATTTGATGCAGAGGGTTGTGGCACAAAAAAAATGGAACTTGTTTCTAATGGAATGTTAAAAAATTATTTGCTTAACCTTTCATCAGCAAGACAATTAGGTTTAAATACTAACTGTAATGCTGTAAGAAGCTTAACTTCACCTCCAAGCATAGGTGTAAGTAACGCTATGATTATGCCAGGCAATATAGATGTAAAAGATATGATAAAAAATATTTCAAATGGGTTTTATATTACAGAATTACTCGGATCAAGTGTTTCTCTAATTACTGGTGATTATAGTAGAGGAGCCAGCGGATTTTGGATTAAGAATGGCAAACTCTCAAATCCAATATCTGAAGCTACTATTGCAGGAAATTTAAGAGAAATGTTTTTACAAATGGTGCCTGCAAATAACTTAGATTTAAATTCAACTATTTCTGCACCCAGCATATTAATTAATGAAATGACAATTGCAGGGGGATCTAATACTTAATAATAAACTTAAAATTTTAAGATATTGGTATGAAATGATGATAGTTGATCATGGTTTTTTAAGACTATTATATAATAATTTTCATAAAATTGATGATAATATGTTTAGATCTAACATGCCAACCCCTCAAAGAATTAAAAAATATAAAAAACTTGGAATCAAAACTATTATCAACCTTCGAGGTGGAAAAAAAGATGGTGGCTGGTTTCTTGAAAAAAAAGCTTGTGAGCAAAATGGAATAGAGCTTGTAAACTTAGTAGCTCGGTCACGTGCAGCACCAGATAAAAATATGATTTTTAAAGCTAATGCAGTTTTTAACTCAATAAAATACCCAGCCTTAATTCATTGTAAGTCTGGAGCTGATAGAGCTGGCATTATAGCATTTCTTTTTAAAGTTTTAAGATCCAAAGAAAATCCAGAAGTAGCTAAAAAACAACTTTCATTAAAATATCTTCATGTAAAACACGCGAAGACTGGTATACTTGATGCTTTTTGTGATCTTTACATCAAATACTATAAAAAAACTAAAAATGCAGATTTCATTTATTGGACAAGAAATATTTACAAACCTCAAGAATTAGAAACAAATTTTTCTGAAAATAAATTTTTTGAAAAAATAATTACAAAAATTTTGAGAAGAGAATAATTTTATTTAATTCTACTATTAGAAATTATTAATTTTTGAGAATTTTCATTTATTTCGTAGTCATTGTGAGAAATATAAATACATGTTTTATTTTTACTTAAATGATTAATTGATTTTAAAATATTTTTTGAGGTTTTGGAATCTAGAGCACTAGTAACTTCATCTAACAATAAGATTTTTGAGTTTTTTAAAAACGCTCTAGCTATTGATATTCTTTGTTTTTGACCTCCAGATAAATTACTACCTGCTTCACTAATAACAGTATCATAACCATTTTCTTGACTTATAATAAAATCATGAATATTGGCTAATTTAGCTGCTTTTATTATTTCAGGTTTTGTGGCGTTTAATTTACCTAAACCTATATTATTATGAAAAGTATCGTTGTAGATCATTGTTTCTTGACTAACTAAACTTATATTTTGTCTCAAAGAAAAAAGTGATACATCTTTTATATTTTTATCATTTATGAAAATATTTCCTTTTTTAGGATCTATAAATCTACTAATTAAATTAAATATTGTTGATTTCCCACTCCCACTTGTTCCAATAATATACATTTTTGATTTTTTTGTTTTAAAGGAAATTTTATCAAGAATAATTTTATTTTTTTCGTAAAAAAAACTTACATCTTTAAATTCAATAGTTGGATTATTTGGAATTTTTAGTTCTTTTTTGACATTACTAATTTTTTCAATTTTTGGCATTTCGTTTAATTGTTTATATATTCTTTGCAATGCGCTAAGACCTTCTTGCAAAATAGTATTAAAAGTTCCCAGAGCTCTGGCAGGTTGAGCTAACATTAGTAATGCAGTAACAAATCCGATTACACTTCCAATTGTCATAAAACCAGAATTAATTCTATAACTAGCAATTAAAATTACAAAGGCAGCTGCAATTCCTCCCAACACCTCTAAAAGTGGCAAAACTTTTGCTCTTCCCTTTACAATATCAAATAAACTTAAAAATAAGTTATCTAAAGATTTATTTATTCTATTCTCCTCTAGTTTTTCTAATGAATATGACTTTATCATTGAAATATTTCTAAAAATTTCAGATAAAAAAGAGGTTAAACTCTCCATTTTTTCTTGTAATGATAATGCATAAAATCTTTGTTTATTACCAATGGATATAATCGGTTTTAATGCAAGTGGATAAATTGATAAGACAACTACAGCCAAAACCCAATCTAACCAAATCAAATAAACTATTAAAAAAATAATTGTTATTAGATCTCTAATTAAGTTATTTAAAGATCTTTCTACACTATCTCTTATTAGATTAACATCATTCATTATTCTAGAAATATGATTTCCAGAAGAAATTTTTTTAATCACATCTAAATCAGAGAACAACAAATGGTTTGATAATTTTTTTTGTATATCAATACTAACTTTTAATGTGACTTTTGATACTTGTTTTATTTGAAAAAACATTGCTATACCTCTTATAGATGCAACAAGAGCAATTACAGTTGGAAGAAAAAACCATGAATATTTATTTTCAGTGAAATTATCAAAAACTTTTTGTATTAAAAATGGATAAATTGCAGTAGTTAGACTTACAATTAAGAGCAAAATTAAACAAATAAAAATATCGGACTTTTGATTAATTAAAAAATCTTTGTTTATTTTTTTTATTAATTCTAAGTTTTTTAGATTTTTTTTATTCATTTGGTATATGTATACAATATATTAATTAATTAATAAAAATGTAATTATTATAAAATGAAATTTATTAAAAGAATCAGCAAAAATAAATTTGGACAAAAATTCCTGGGTTTTTTAGTATTTATTGTTACAAATTTTACATATAAATCAATCTCATGGAAAGAGCTAAAAAAACCAAATAGTTATCATTATAAAAAAAAAGAACCAGTTATTTTTTGTACTTGGCATAATAGACTTTATTGTGGACCATATTTATTACCAACAAAAAAATTAGAAATAAATGCTCTTCAATCATCTCATTCTGATGGAATGATGACTGATATTTTATTTAAATTAATAAATATGAAAATAATTTATGGTTCCTCCAAAAAAAAAGGTGTTAGCGCATTTATAAAAATGATTAAAGCTATTGAAAATGGAGAAAGTGTAGCAATAACACCAGATGGACCAAAAGGTCCGAAAGAAATCGTAAAAGATGGAATAATCAAACTTGCACAAACAACTGGAGCTCCAATTGTACCCTTATTTTGGAAAGTTAAAAATCATAAACTTCTGAATTCATGGGATAACTTTATAATACCATTTCCTTTTTCAAAAGGAGTTTACATTTTTGGTGAGCCAATTCATGTTAAAAGGAAAGTTACAGCAAAAAAACTCTTTCAAATTAAGAATTCAATTCAAAATGAATTTGAAAAACTCACAAAAGAAGTAGAAAATTATAATTTTAATAAAAAAGTTAAATAAATGACCTATGCGTTTTATAATTTTTTATGGAAATTAATTGATTATTTTTTAATTAATTATCTCAATTATAGAGTTGAAAAAGGGAAAGAAATTAAATCAAGGCTTAATGAAAGATTTGGTAAATGTTATATTAGAAAAGAAAATAAAAAAATCATTTGGATACATGGCTCAAGCGTTGGAGAGTCAGTTGCTGCTCTTGCCTTAGCAAACTCAATGTTGAAAAACGGATTTGATAAAAAGAAATTCCATTTCTTAATTACAACAAATACTGTTACTTCATCAAACTTTGTCAACAATAAAATTAAAAATGGGTTTCCAGGAACACATCAATTTAATCCTCTGGATAACCCAAAGTTCGTAGATAAATTTTTAGACTTTTGGATGCCAGAAATGGCCATATTTGTAGAATCAGATTTTTGGCCAAATTTAATTTATAGATCATCAGTTAAAAAAATTCCCTTAATTTTAGCATCATCTCAAATGTCCATAAAATCTTCCAGATTTTGGCGAGGATTAGGAAGAGGGTTAGCTAAAAAAGTTTTTAAAAAAATTGATCTTGTTTTGGCTGTTGATCCATCAAATGCTGAATTATTTAAGTCCTTAGGCTCCAAAAAAGTAAAAAGTTTAACAAGTTTAAAATCTATTGCTGAAAAACCACAAGTTAATATTGAATACATATTGAAATTAAAAAGTTGTTTAAAAAATAAAAATGTTTTTTTAGCTGCGTCGACTCATACTGGCGAAGAAGAAATTCTAATTAAGCTTGCAAATAATTTAAGAAGCAAAGGAATTGATAATATACTTATTATTATTACTCCTCGGCATATTGAAAGAGGAAAAGATATAAAAAAACTTATATTAAGTGCTGGATATGATATTAAATGTAGAAGCAATGATGAATTGCCTTCTCAAAACGATTATTTTTATTTGGCAGATACTATGGGGGAAATGGGGTCGTTAATTGAAATTTCTAATCTTGTTTTTGTAGCTGGCTCTCTAGTTAAAAAAATTGGAGGTCACAATCCTATAGAGGCTGCTAGTTTAGGAAAGGCTGTAATTATGGGGCCTTACACAGAAAAATGTGATGCGCAAATCAACGATTTAGTTTGGTCTGGAGGTGCAATTAAAATTGAAAACTTAACTGAATTTAAAAATGTTTTTATTGAAAAAGTAATTTCATTACTTGATCAACCATTAATACTAGAGGATATGGGAAAAAATGCTCTAGATGCTTGTAGTTACGCTCAATTAAGAGCAGATGAAGCTAGTGATTATCTTTTAGAAATCTTCAAGAATAGAAGCGTAATTAAATGACTTTTTTTTATAATTTGTGGTACTCAAACTCATTACAATATAAATTAATTTCCTTAATGCTTTACCCTTTTTCTTTATTGTGGATTATTATAGACAAACTAAAATTTCTTATGACAAAACCTTACACTTCTCATCTCAAAATAATATGCGTAGGTAATATAAATGTAGGTGGAACGGGAAAAACTCCGATATCAATATTTATGTTTAAAATGCTAAAAAAAATGGGACATAATCCCATATTCTTGACTTCCGGCTATAATGGTAAAATTTCTAAACCTTGTATAGCTAATAATAATGTTATCCTATTTGGAGATGAAGCTATGATTTTAAAAAATATAGGACCAACAGTTGTATCAAAGAATAAGTTAGAGGGAGTCAAATATATTGAGAACTTAAACTCAAAAAAGAAAATTTACGATATTATAGTTATGGATGATGGGTTACAAAATTATTCAATAAGAAAAGATTTATGTTTTTTGACAGTTGATAGAAAATCATTATTTGGAAATGAGTTTTGTTTACCTTCAGGTCCTTTAAGACAATCATTAAATTCATGCAAAAAAAAAATAAACAAAATTATTTTAACTGGAAATCGAAATTTTAAAAAAAATCATAATATTTTAAAAAAAGATATTTTGAATAGTTATATAAAAGTTGACAAAGTTTCTGTAAGAAAAAAATATTTAGCTTTCTCTGGCTTAGGTAATAACGTAAAATTTTTTGATACTCTTAAAAGTGCTAATTATTATATAGCTTTAACAAAAGAATTTGAGGATCATCATAATTATAAAGAAAATGAAATATCTGATCTTATTAAACTTGCAAATGAAAATAACTTTGAATTAATCACTACTGAGAAAGATATTGTTAAGATACCAAAAAAATATCATTTAAAAATTAATTACCTTAAAATGAAAATTGAATTTGATAAACAAGATTTAATTAGCTTAAAATCATTACTAAAAAAAAAATTAAATGACTGACCCATTATCTTTTAGAATTAAAAAAAAAATTGATAGATATATTCACGACCCTATAGTTGCATTAATTATACTCCCTTTTTTTTTAATATTAAAAATTTTACCATTTAAGATTTCTTCATTAATTTGTGGATCTTTAGTATATTTAATCGCTCCATTTACCAAATATCAAAAAAGAGTTCTAAATAATTTAAATATTGCTTTCCCCCAAAAAAAAGAAACAGAAAAAATTAAAATTTCAAAGAGTTTCTGGTTTAATTTTGGTCAAATAATCGGTGAGCTTCCTCATATAGATAAAATTATTTCAACAAAAAAAATTTTAATTTCAGGTCATAAGAAAATTCAGAAAGGTCCAGCTATTTTAATTGGAGCTCATTTAGCAAATTGGGAGTTTTTATTGCGAGTTGGAGAGATGTCTGGAAGACGAGTAAGTTTTGTATATAGACCAATCAATAATTGGATATTAAATAAATTACAATTTTCGAGGAATAGTAAAATTAATGCTGATTTTTTTAAAAAAGGACGTACAGCTGCTATTGGAATGGCAAATAAACTAAAAAAAGGTGAAGTAATTGGATTAACAAATGATCAAATTTTAAGAGAAGGTATTATGGTTCCTTTTTTTGGAAAAAAAACACCAACTCCACAAGCTGCCGCAATAATGTCGCTTAAATGGAATGTTCCCATTTTTATGGTAAGAGTTGAGAGGTTTAACTTACTTAATTTTAAATTAACTATTGAAGATGAAATCAAATTACCAAAAAATATTAAAAATGATGATGCTGCCTATAAATTAACTGAATTAATTTCTAAAAGAACAGAACAATGGATAATTGATAGACCTGAGCAATGGCTTTGGGCTCATAGAAGATGGGGAAAATAATTATTTAATTTTCAAATGTTATTTTTCTTATTCCATCAATGAACTGAACTTTACCTTCTTCATAGCCTTTTGCATCATCATATTTTTTTATTATATTATTTTCAGTATCAAGTACTATAGCAAATCCCTTTTCTAAAGTTTTTTGAAAACTATTTGCTTCCATTAATTTTAATGTTGTAATTAATTTTAATTCTTTTCTATCAATTATCTTTTTAAACGAATTGAAAAACTTTAATATTAACAAATTGAATTTATTCTCTAAATTATTAATCAAAATAATGGGTGGTTTTAGCAAATTAGAGTTAGTATAAAATATATTCTCAATATCTTTGATTTTTTTGTTCATTAAATTAAACATTTTCATCAGAATAAAATCATAGCTTTGTATTTTATGATTTAATAAATCTTTTGGCCTAGTTAATTTCATTTTAGATAATAAATTTTTTAAATTTTCTAAATTATTTTGATAAGCAACATATCTCCTTGAATTTAATTCAAATATTTTTCTTTTTAATTCTTTTGCAACCGGAAGACATAGTTCAATCGCTGCAGAGGGTGTTGGTGCTCTCAAATCAGCAACATAGTCTATTAATGTTACATCAGTTTCATGCCCAATAGCAGAAATTATAGGAATTTTACTTTCAAATGTTGATATTATAACATTCTCTTCATTAAACCCCCAAAGATCCTCAACACTTCCACCTCCTCTAGCTATAATTATAATATCAACATCGTGAAGAATTTTGTCTGATTTAAGTTTATTTACCTTTTTTATTGCATTTGAAATTTCATTAGATGAATTAATGCCCTGTACGTTTACAGAAAACAAATAAATCTTTAACGGAAATCTATCAAATACTCTATTTATCATGTCTTGAATTACAGCTCCTGATTTACTTGTAATAATAGCTAAAGATCTAGGCAAAAATGGTAATCTCTGTTTTTGATTGTTTTCAAAGTAACCCAATTTAAGTAATTTTCTTTTTCTTTCCTCAAAAAGCTTTAATAAAGCTCCTTCTCCTGAAATTTCTATTGATTCAACAATAATCTGATATTTAGATTGTCCAGAAAATGTTGTTATTTTACCTGTACATATTATCTCTAGACCCTCTTCGATGTTTATATTTATTTTAGAGGAATTATATCTCCAAATAACTGCGGAAATAATTGAATTTTCATCTTTTAAATTGAAGTAAATATGACCTGAGGCAGGAAACGACGGCTTTGAAATTTCGCCTTTTATTTTAATTGATGGAAAATTTAGTTCCACCAATTTCTTGATTGAATCGGAGATATCGGATACAGAAAAAATAGAATTATTTAAATTAAAATTTGTTGGCATTTATAAATTCTATGTCATATTTTTAGAAATAAAAACAATTTTGGAAATAAAAATATGATTATTTTGTTAATTGGAAGTGGTGGAAGAGAACATGCAATTGCAAGAGCTATAAAAAATTCACCTCTTACAAGTAAATTATTTATTGCTCCTGGAAATCCAGGAATGCAAAAACTTGGTGAATGCAAAAATATTCCTGTGGATGATATAGAAGCACTTTGTAATTTAGCAAAATTAATTGAAGCTAATCTAGTGATCATTGGACCAGAAGTGCCTCTTGTAAAAGGACTTAAAAATAAACTTAATGATATTGGCATCAAAGCATTTGGACCTTCTGCTGAAGCAGCTATGCTTGAAGGCTCAAAAACATTTTCTAGAAATTTTTGCAAAAAATATAATATACCTCAACCAACATTTAACTATTTTACTGATATTGAATTAGCATTAACTGAAGTAGAAAAACTCAATGGTTACTGCGTAGTAAAAGCAGATGGGTTGGCAGCTGGTAAAGGTGTTATTGTTTGTGATAATAAAGAACAAGCACAACTAGCATGCGAAGAAATGTTGAATAATAAAAAGTTTGGACAATCTAGTTCGAAAATTCTTATTGAAGAGAGAATATCCGGTAGAGAAGCAAGTATTTTTGTTGTATCGGATGGATATGATTTTAAGCTTTTAGGAACAGCACAAGATCATAAGCGAGCTTTTGATAATGACCGTGGACCAAATACTGGAGGAATGGGAGCGGTTGCGCCAGCACCAACTCTAAACCAAAAAATACTTCAAAAAATAATTAAAGACATTGTTGAGCCAACAATTAAAGGTATGCATTTAGAAAATAAAAATTATGAAGGGATTTTATATATTGGAGTTATGATCACTAATGATGGGCCAAAACTTATTGAATATAATTGTCGTTTTGGAGATCCTGAAGCACAAGTCATTCTACCATTACTTGATACCGACATATTAGAAATTATGCTGAAATCATTAGATAAAGATCTAAAAAATTGTTTAATTAAACTTAAAAATAAAAAATCAATAACAGTTGTACTCGCTAATAGAGGATACCCAAATGAATTTGAAAAAAATAAAATTATACCAAATATTTCTTCGTTCGATAATGATGATGATATCATTATTTTTCATGCGGGAACTGGTCTTAACAGTAAAAATGAATTAATCGCTACTGGTGGTAGAGTTTTATGCATAACGTCAATTTCAGACACAATCGAAAGTTGTAGAAAAAAAGCCTATACAACTATAAATAAAATAAATTGGTCTGAGAGTTTTTACAGAAAAGATATAGGTAAATTATCAATCTGACCTTATTTTTTTTTTAAAGAAATCTTTTATTAATTTTGAACATTCATCTTCTCGTATCCCTGAATATATCTCACTACATAATCTATTATTAATTTTATTTTTTATACTACTATGAGGAATACTTGCTCCATAATACAACCTTTTAATTCTTACTTGTTTTATCATTCCCATGCACATTTCACAGGGCTGTAATGTTACCCAAATATCACAATTATCTAAGTATCTTTTATTAGTTTTTAAAAGAGCTTTATCAATTGCTATTTTTTCAGCGTGGAATAATGGATTATTTTTTTCTTCAACTTTATTATATCCTTTTGAAACAATATTTTTAAATTCATCTACGATAATTGCTCCAACTGGTATTTCTTTTTTTCGTGAACATTTTTTTGCTTCATTTAAAGCTAGTTTCATAAAATCATCATACTTTAACATTGCAATCCTTCTAATTTAAATTAATTAGTATTGTAAAAGTTAATTAGTTAATAATAAACTTAATAATGGTCGATAATTTAATTAATGAAAGAATAGCAAAAAAAATTGCCAATTCAGGTTTATGTTCAAGACGAGAAGCTGAGCGTTTAATTATCAATGGATGTGTTAAGTTAAATGGTAATGTTATTAAAAATTGTAATATAAACGTTACAACAAAAGATAACATTGAAGTTAATAACCAAAAATTAAAAGAAAAAGAAAAAATTAGACTTTGGTTATATTATAAAAAAAAAGGCTTTCTAGTAACAACAAAAGATACACAAGGAAGACCAAATATTTTTGATGAAATAAAATTAAAAGTTAATAAAAGACTTATATCTATTGGTAGACTTGATTTCAATTCAGAGGGATTGTTGTTATTAACAAATAATGGCGACTTTGCTCGAAAACTTGAATTACCTCAAAATAAATTTCAAAGAACTTATAAAGTAAGAATTTTTGGAACAATTGATAATAAAATCAAACATCAACTTAAAAATGGGATTATAATAAATAGTATCAAATACAAACCTATCGAATTAGAACTAGAAGAAGAAAAAGGTAAAAATAGATGGCTTACTATGAGACTATACGAGGGTAAAAATCGAGAAATAAGAAAAATAATGTATCATTTTGGTTGTACAGTAAATAGATTGATAAGAATATCTTATGGTCCATTCAATTTGAAAGATCTTAAACCTGGGCAGTTAACTGAACTTAAAAATATAAAATTTAACAAATTACTAAAATCTTAAATATTTTATGAGAATTATTTCAGGCAAATTTAAGGGTCATAAGTTAAATGTTCCTAAAAATTTCTTAATAAGACCTACTACTGATAGATTTAAAGAGACATTATTTTCAATCATTAATTCAGAAAAATATTCAAGTAATATTGATGGGAAATATTTTCTAGATTTATGCTCTGGGTCAGGTGGAATTGGAATTGAAGCTTTTTCCAGGGGTGCAAAAAAAGTATATATGATTGATAAAAATCAAGATGCAATAAATTTAATCAATAAAAATTTATTTAAAATGGAATTAAACATTGAACTTGATAAAAACTTATTTGTTTTAAAGCAAGATATTACAAAGATCAAAAAATTACAATTGCCTCAATTTGATTTTATTTATTTAGATCCACCGTATAGCTCTAAAATTTATTCGATAGTTTTAAAAAATATTTCAGATAGTAAAATTTTAAATAACAAGGGGCTTATTTTAATTGAAACTGATAAATTAATAAATGTAGATAAACTTAATTTAGAGGAGATATTCTCAAAAAAGATTGGTTCATCATACTTACAGTGTTTTAAAAAGTAACTAAATCCTCTCAAATAACTTTTCAATTTGTTTGACAGACAAAGCTATAGAAGTAGGCCTTCCATGATTACACTGACCTGAATTTGGTGTAACTTCCATTTCTCTGAGCAAAGCGTTCATCTCGTCGAGATTTAATATTCTTCCTGACCTTATTGATTTATGACAACATATATTTCCTAATATTAAATTAATTTTTTCATCAAGATGTTTTGGCATTCCTATTTCCATTAAATCATCACATAAATCAATTATAATTTGCTTAACATCATAATTTATTAATAGAGATGGTACTTCTCGAATTAGAATGGACTTCTCACCAAATTTTTCAATTTCTAATCCAATTTTTTTTAATAAGTCATTATATTCAAACAATGTTTTAATTTTAATTTGATCCATATTTATATTAATAGGAATTAATAAAATTTGCTTAGTTATATTTTGTGTGGAAATATTTTTTTTCATTTTTTCAAATAATATTCTTTCATGCGCAGCATGTTGATCAATTAATAAAATATCATCAGAGGTAATAGAAATAATGAAATTTTTCTTAAACTGATATAAAGCAGAGCCTAATGGGTATTTTGTAGTTTTTTTTAAAAACTCATCCTTTTCTTGATCATATAAAGTCTTAATTTTAGGATTTGCGTTTAAAGTATCTAGAAAAGTTTGTTCTTCAAATTCACTTTTATGTGATGGAATGTTGTTGCTTATTTCTGAAATATTAAAAGTCTTACTAATCTTATAATTATTTTTAATTTGTAATGCTTTTGTAATTGAGTTTATTACAAAACTCTTTAAAAATTCATAATTTTGAAATTTAACTTCTAATTTTGTAGGGTGAACATTTACATCAATTTGATCATTTGAAAGATATAGCATTAAACAATATAATGGATGTCTTCCCCTAGGCAAATTGTCTCTGTATGATAGCCTAATAACTGTAGATAAGCCTCTATCATGGACTGGTCTACCATTTACAAATAAAAATTGATAACTTTGATTAACTTTGTTATAACTTGGAACACTAATAAACCCTCTTAAATTTATATCACCTAGATCAGATTGAATTTTATTTTCAACTAGTAATGAATTTGAAAAAAAATCATCTTGAAATACTTCTAAAATTCTTTGTTTAAAACCCTCATTATCAAAGTTCTCTTTTTTATAAACATGACTTAAATTTTCTTCGAACTTATATAAAAACTTTATCTCAGGATGACCTAAGGCTATTTTTTTTATGATTTGTAATGAATTTTTATTTTCTACTTGATTAGATTTTAAAAACTTTAGTCTTGCAGGAACATTTTGAAATATATTATTTACTGTTATTTTCGTGCCAAATTTTATAGATGAAGGACAGAATTGGATAACAAGATTATTTTTCAATTTAATGCACCATCCTTCGTTTAGCTCTTTTCTGCAACTTTCTACTTTTAATTCACTTATCGATGCAATTGAAGGTAAAGCTTCACCTCTAAAACCTAGAAATTTGATATCATTTAAATTATTTTTAGGGAGCTTAGACGTTGCATGTCTTTTTATACAAAGCTTCAACTGATCAGAAGTCATGCCCATTCCATTATCAGAAACAATTATTTCTTTTTTTCCACCATCCTTAACAATAATATTTATTTCACTAGCATTGGCATCAATAGCGTTTTCAATAAGCTCTTTTATTATAAATGCAGGTCTTTCTATTACTTCTCCAGCTGCAATTTGGTTAATCAAAAAATCAGGAAGTGTTCTAATTTCCATAGTTTTTTATTTAATTAGTAAATTTTTATCATCAGTAATGTTTATAGAGGGTGAAGGGTTGGATAAGAGAGAATTTTCTTTATTATTTTTAATCCTTAAGGTTTCTTTTTCAGAATCCAGATAAACACCTACTTCTGGCTTATTTCCTAAAAGAACATCTATGCCAGTTTGTTCATCCCTGCTTATGCCCAAGGTTTCATCATCAACAATTTTTCTTATATCTTTTGGAACTGAATTAAAGTTAAATAAAGTATCAAATGTTGATTTACCATCTTGGATTTTCACACTTAATTCTGGAGTTTTACTTATAGAACTACCTTTTTCAATTATGTTATCTTTATTACCAAATTCTGGTGGCATAATAAGTTTGGGAGTACTTAAAAATGAATATTCATTTGGAATAAATTTTTCTTTTCCAACAGCCTGCCTAAAGTCTGAACATCCTGAATTAAGAAAGCTTAAAAATAGAATTGATAACAGTATAAATGATTTTCTTAAATCAAACATTTTTTTTACCCTTTAAAACTATTAATTCGTTACATATAAATAGTAACACACCTATAAAAATAAAACTATCTGCCATGTTAAACGTTGGCCAATGATTTTCTTTATAATGAATATCAATAAAATCTATAACTTTACCATGAATTATTCTATCTATAACATTTCCAATAGCTCCACCTGCAATCATATTATAACCAACAAAACCAATAATATTTAACTTTTTGGAATTTGTTATGATCCATAAACTAATAATTAATGCTGTTATTATGAATATAATTCTACCCAAATTACCATATCCTTGCAACATACCAAATGAAATTCCATCATTCCAAACTGGTCTAAAATTTAAATAATGATTTATAATTAAAACTTGTTTGTCTTTAAACAAAACTATGAAAGCTATATATTTCGTTAATTGATCAATAAATATTGTTAAGGATAAAATTAAAATTACACTTATTATAAATTTTTTTGTACTCATTTCATCTTAAAGTATCAATAACATTTGTACATCTTGGACATAATAAAGAATCAATATTTACATCATCTGAAATTTTCCAACATCTTTCACATTTTAAACCAGAAACTTTTCCACAACCAACTCTGACATCGTCTTTTTCAAGATCATTAGAAACTTTAAGTTCAACTTTGGAACATATAAATATTTCTGATAAATTTAGATTACTTAGTGTTTTGAAATAATTAGTTGAAACCTCCAGATCTATTACGGCTTCTAAACTTGAACCTATCAAACCTTCTCTTCTTTTCTCTTCAATTTTATTTGTTACTTTTAATCTTAAATTTCTAATGATTTCCCATTTTTTTGATAACGTATCATCTTTCCAAAGATCATTAGGTTTGAAGTACTCTTTTAAATGAACAGATTCATTTTCATCGATATTTTGAGTTTTCCATGCTTCTTCAGTTGTAAAACAAAGTATTGGTGCCAACCATGTGCATATACACTCAAATAAAATATCCAATACTGTTCTACATGATCTTCTTTCAACACTATCATAGCTAGAACAATATAAAGTATCTTTTCTAATATCAAAATAAAATGAAGATAAGTCATCATTACAAAAATCATAAACTTCTCTATAAATGTCCCCAAGTTGATAATTTTGTGTTAATTTAATTATTTTTTTCGACAATTTATAAACTTTATTTAAAACCCATCTTTCAATCTCAGGCATTTTTGAATAATCTATAGTTTCATTTTTATCAAAATCACTTAAAGCTCCTAAAAGATATCTTAAAGTATTTCTAAGCCTTCTATAATGATCGGCATGTCTTACTAAAATTTCTTTACCAATTCTTAAATCATCATAGTAATCTGAACCTATAACCCACAGTCTTAAAATATCAGCACCATACTCCTTCAAAACGTCTTGCGGTGAGGTAACGTTTCCTAATGACTTAGACATTTTTCGACCATTTTCATCTAAAACAAATCCATGAGTTAAAACTGATTCGAAAGGAGCAACACCTCGAGTCCCACAAGATTCTAACAATGAAGAATGAAACCAGCCTCTATGCTGGTCTGTGCCTTCTAAATATAAAGAGGCAGGCCATTTAAGATCATTCCTATCTTCTAAGACATATGTATGTGTAGAACCAGAATCAAACCAGACATCAGCAATATCTGTAACTTTTACAAAATCTTCTGGTTTATACTTTTCACCAAGAAAAAAAGAAGCATCAAATTTATACCATGCATCAGCTCCATGCTCTTTAAAAGAATTTATAACTCTATCTAAAACTTCTTGATCTTTTAAGGGCTCATGTGATGTTTTATTATAAAAAATACCTATTGGGACGCCCCAAGCTCTTTGCCTTGAAATACACCAGTCAGGTCTATTCTTTATCATACTTGATAACCTGTTTGCACCTTGCGATGGAAAAAAATTTGTTTCTGAAATACTTTTTAGTGATTTTTTTCTTAAATCATTTTCATTCATTGATATAAACCACTGTGGTGTAGTTCTAAAAATTAAAGGTGCTTTAGACCTCCAACTATGTGGATAAGAGTGATTAATAGTTCCTCTGCCGATAAGACATTCATTTTTAGATAAAATATCTGCCATTTTTTCATTGTCTCGAAGAACATGCAATCCACCAAATAATGGCAATGTTTCTTTTAAATACCCATCATCTTCTACAGTCTCAAGCGTTGGTAGAGAATGCTTTCTTCCCAGCTCAAAATCATCTGCTCCATGACCAGGTGCTATATGGACAAAACCTGTCCCTTGTTCAGTAGTAACAAAATCAGCTTCTAATAAAGGCACATCAAAATCATAACCTTGTTTATTCAAAGGGTGTTTTAAAATTGTTCCTTCTAATTCTTTTCCTTCTATTTTTGATTTTATGTTAACCTTTTCAATACAGGTATCTTCAATGAAACTATCCAATAATTCTTCTGCAACAATTACTTTTTCAGATATTTTAGCAATAGAATCTTCTTTAGTTGATGAAACTTCGATAAGTACATATTTAAGATCAGCTTTATAGGCAACAGCTCTATTACCCGGAATGGTCCAAGGTGTGGTTGTCCAAATTATAATGTTTGAATTATTTAAATCTTCAATTTTAGTTTTATAAATAGGAAATCTAACATAAATTGTAGTACTTTTATGTTCATGATACTCAATTTCAGCTTCAGCTAAGGCAGTTTTTTCTACTGTGGACCACATAACTGGCTTAACACCTCTATAAAGTCCTCCATTCATTAAAAATTTGCCAATTTCTGACATTATTTTTGCTTCAGATTCAAATTTCATTGTTGAGTAAGGGTCCTTCCAATCGCCACAAATACCTAATCGTTCAAATTCTTCACTTTGAATGTTCATCCATTTATCAGCAAATTCTCTACACTCTTTTCTAAAATCTATAATAGGAATTTCATCTTTATTCTTTTTTTTCTTTCTATAATTTTCTTCTATTTTCCACTCGATAGGTAGACCATGACAATCCCATCCTGGAACGTAATTGGCGTCTTTGCCAAGCATCGATTGAGATCTATTGATTATATCTTTTAATATCTTATTTAATGCATGACCGATGTGAAGATTACCATTTGCATATGGAGGACCATCATGCAAAACGAATAGCTCTTTACCTTTTCTTGCACTTCTTAATTTCGAATATATATCTATTTCTTTCCAAAACTTTAAAATCTCTGGTTCTTTTCTTGGAAGTCCGGCCCTCATAGAGAAATTTGTTTTAGGTAGAAATACAGTATCTTTATATTCATACATTTTTAAAAACCTTTAGTTAATTATTAACTAAATACCATTTTTAAAATTAATTTCATTATTTATTTTTTATGAAAAAGTTTTGCAATTTCCACATCCTTAAAAATTTGGCCCTTTAAGTCTTCAAAAGAATTAAATTTTTTTTCATCTCTTAAAAAATCTAATACTTCAACATAAATCCTATGATCATAAATTTCATCTCCTTTGAAATAATTTTCGTAATCAAGAATATGTGTTTCAAATATTTTTTTCTGTCCGTCTAATGTTGGTCTGATTCCAAAATTTGTAATTGATGGCATATATTCAGAAGTAAACTCACTACCATCCTGCTTCATAATTCGTGTTCTAGTAAAATAAACTCCATACTTAGGTTCTAAGGTTTTTAATAATTCTAAATTAGCAGTCGCGAAACCGAGTTTTCTTCCATTTTGATCCCCTTTTTTAACATTACCAGTCAAAGCCCAATTTCGACCTAAACAAGATTTAACTAATTTAAAATCTAAACTTAAGATTGATTTTCTAATTACTTGTGAACTAACTATTTGTTCATTTTCATTTTTGTGTAATTTACAGGTTTTAGCATCAATATTATATCTTTGAAAAAGTACTTTATCTGCAAATGAACCCTCTCTGTTTTTTCCAAATCTAAAATTTTCACCTGAGTAAATACAATCTGCATTAATTGTATTTTTCAAAATTAATTCGACAAAATTTTCTGGATTTAATGTTCTTAAATCATCATTAAATTTTATTTTAAAGAGATAATCTACTCCTAAATCTTCAAATAATCTTTTTTTTTCTAAAAAATCCGTTAATAAAAAATTAGATTTTGATTTTAAAAAAAAGTCTCTTGGATGAGGATGAAAGGTAACTATACCAAAAGGTAAATTAAGATTAGCTGCTTCTTTTTTTGATACTTTTAAAAGTTTTTCATGCCCTTTATGTAATCCATCAAAATTACCAATAGCTACTACAACTTTAGAATTATAGCTTTTAGTATAATAAACTTTGTCTTTAGAAATATGAATATCTATTAATTTCATTGTTAATTACTTGCAAAATTTTAGTTATATAAAATATCTTATTATGTATAGTATATATTTATTTGTATTGTTTTATTAACTCTTTTAGAGGAAAAAGTGAATAAAAATAATTTTGAATTGGACATAGAAATTTTGAGTAATCTTATTCAAAATTTTATCGAAATTTCTGTTTCCTATACAGGGCAAATAATTGGCGCCGCATTAATATTAATTCTAGGATTCTATTTAGCTGGAAAACTTGGAAGAATTGTTAGAAATAATCTAGAAAAACTTAAAAAACTAGACCCTCTTATTGTGCCCGTTATTGGTAATGTTGTTAGATATGGTATTATTGTACTGACAATTATTGCAGTACTTGGCCAGTTTGGTGTTCAAACAACATCAATTATTGCCGTTTTAGGCGCTGCTGGTTTAGCTATTGGTCTCGCTTTACAAGGAACATTATCAAACGTAGCAGCTGGTGTTATGCTTTTACTCCTAAGACCTTTCAAGAGTGGTGATTGGGTTGAAACAACTGATATTTCTGGAACAATTAAAGAAGTAGGGCTATTTACAACAATAATTAACACCTTTGATAATGTTTTTGTATCAATTCCAAATTCAAGTATTTGGAATAATACAATAAAAAATCATTCACATTATGATACTCGAAGAATTGATGTTGATATTGGAATTCATTATGATACTGATCTTGAACTAGCATCTAAAACTCTTTTAAAATTGGCTGATGACAAAAGAGTGTTAAGAAAACCAAAGGAACCACAATTTCTTGTTATGAGCTACGATGATAGTGCAATCACTGTAAGATTGAGATTGTATGCAAATACCAATGACTGGTATAATTTATATACAGACTTGATGAAAAAACTTAAGCCTGCGCTTGATGAAGCAGGAATTGAAATTCCATATCCTCACAGAGTGATTAAAACAATTTCTAATAAACAATGAAAATAACTAAAAAACTTAATGATGGAAAAATAAAGCTGACCAAAAATAATATAAATGATGGTTATATCAGGGAATTTATAAGTAAAATTGATGGAAGTGACAAGGTTTTAACTGACGAAGAACTTATTGAAGAAAGAGATAAAATTTTACCTCCATCAATTAGAAATAAAAACTTATATGTTTTCGCATATGGGTCTTTATTATGGAACCCAACCATTGATTTTGAGAAACAAGTTTTTGGTAAAATATTCGGGTTTCACAGAAGTTTTTGTATGTTAACAAAACTTGGACGAGGATCTTACGAAAATCCAGGGTTAATGCTTGGTTTAGATAAAGGTGGTTCATGCAAAGGGATCTTATTTAAATTGAATAAAGGAAATGCTTTAAAAAATATAGATATTCTTTTCAAGAGAGAAATGGTTACTAAAGCTTATGTTCCAAAATTACTAAATGCTCACTTAAGCAATGGAAGAAGAGTTAAAGCAATTGCCTTTACAGTTGATAAAAATCATAAAAATTATTTTGGAGAAAAATGCTATTATAAAAAAATAAATTTAATATCAAAAGCATCAGGTTTTTTAGGAAGCTGTTTAGAATATTTGAAAAATACTGCAAAAAGTTTGGAAGAAATCAATATTAAAGATAAAGAAATTTCGAACTTAATGAAAATTTTGTAAAATAATTTATAAGAATTTTTTTTTTATTATAGTTATTCTATCTATGAGTTTTAAATCACATTCAGAAATTGTTTTTACTGATAAATTCACCACAAATACAAACTGGAAGATTATAACAGATCAGGTTATGGGTGGCATATCTCAAGGTCAATTTAATTATCAAAAAACAGGTGATGATGATACTGTAATTTTAACTGGCAGTGTATCTACGAAAAATAATGGTGGTTTTATTCAAATAAGAAGAAATTTAAATAATGTTAACTTGAATAATGTAAAAAAAATAACGATTATTGCTAAAGGAAATGATGAAAAATATTTTATACATCTAAGAACAAATTTTACTGTTTTACCATGGCAATATTATCAGTCATCATTTGTTGTTGAAAATAATTTTAAAATGTTTGTTTTACCGCTAAGCGATTTCAAAAGATCTGGATATCTTTTACCAAAAAGGCTTAAACCTAATTATATAAAGTCAATAGCAATAGTAGCCTTCGGAAAAGACTATAAAGCAGAATTAATTGTTAAAGAAATAAGTTTTGTAAAGTAATTTTATAAAGTTACTATATTATTTCATTATAGTTATCTTTTAAGTCTAAGATACTTTTTAAAATCACCTCCGAACCTTTTTTAATATTAATACTGTCTGTAAATTCCTCTGGACAATGACTTAAACCGTTTTGACATGGTATGAAAATTATTGATGCTTTTGAAACTTTTGCTAAATGAGCTGTATCATGACCAGCTCCACTATCCATCATCATAAATGTGAAGTTTAGATCATTCGCTGATTTTTTTAGACTTTCATTTATAGTTTTGTTCATCTCTATGTAAGGTGAAATCATAAGATCTTGAAATTTAATTTTTAAATTTTCCAATTTTTTTAACTTTATTATTTCTTTGTTTAATTGATTTAAAAAAAGGTCTCTTGATGTTTCATTTACAACTCTTAAATCAACTATAAATTCTACATTGGAAGGTATGATAGTCACATAGTTTGGAAATACTTCAATTTTTCCAACTGTTGCAACAAAATGTCTATTATCTTTTTGTGAGATTTCTTTTGCTAACTTATTGATATATATTATCAATTTCGATGCCACAACTAAAGCATCTTTTCTATTTTCCATCAAAGTTGTCCCGCTATGTCCAGCTTGACCTTCAATTAAAATTTTATGTCTTGAGATGTTGGGCATCGATTCTACTACCCCAATATCAATTCCTTTATTTTCTAAAGTAGTCCCTTGTTCTATGTGAAGTTCAAAGCATGCTAAAACATTTTTAAATTGATTTGATAATTTATCAATGTTTTTAGTGTTGCCTCCAATTCTATCAATTTCGTCTTTCAGTATAATTCCTCTGGAATTTTTACTATTAAGCATTACTTCACTTAAAGTTCCACATATTCCCCTAGAACCAATACAAGATATATTCCAATCATTAAGTTCTTCACCTAAATAATCATAAACTTCAATATCAAAGGGTAATTCTATGTTATTATCTGACAAAAATTTTATAATAGAGAGACCTGAAATAACTCCTGCAATACCGTCATACTTACCACCATAAGCTACTGTGTCTATGTGAGACCCAATTAATATTTTTTTAGAGGCATTAGTGCTTGATTTGTAGATACCAAATAAATTACCTGCATCATCTACTTTAGTAATTAAATTAAATTCTTTAAACTTTTGAGTTAACCAAGCTCTACCTTTAATAAATTCTTCGCTAAAAACTAATCGAGTAAAAGGTCTATCTTTTTCAGTATAGTTAGATAACTGAGAAATACATTTTTCAATAAAATTTAGATCAACAAAATTCATATTCAAAAAATTAATATTAGTTTAATTTAGTTTTTGGTAGGGATACCCGGAATCGAACCGGGAAGCCTTGCGGCACTGGTTTTTGAGACCAGCGTGTTTACCTATTTCACCATATCCCCAAAATTAATTCTTTAATTAATATCATATTAATATAATTATACGGATGTGAAAACTAAAATCAAAATTACAAAAACTTCTTTTTTTGAAAAACTAACTAAACAATCCAAATCAATTTACGCAAGAACATTGCTCTATTTTATTTCCTTCATAGAAGCTATTTTTTTTCCAATTCCAGTAGATCCTTTATTGGCAATTTTAGTATTAAATAACAAACAAAAATATATTGAACTCACTATTTTTTGTACATTTGCTTCCGTGATTGGGGGATTAGTTGGTTGGCTTATGGGTTATGTCATAGGAGAAGAAATAGAAGAGCTACTTACTATTATTCCATGGATTAAAGATGATAGCTTTAATACTGTCAAAACAGCTTTTGATGAGCACGGTATTTTAATTATATTTTTAGGAGCATTTACACCATTGCCATTTAAAATAATTTCAGTAACAAGTGGTATCTTTCATATTAACATTGTAGTGTTTTTTGTTATGTCTCTAATTGGAAGAGGATTAAGATTTTTTTTAGTAAGTTTAATTGTTAAAAATTTTGGTGACCAAGGAATTTATCTTTTAAAAAAACATACATTTGTATTTTCTACTTTATTTGGATTAATTCTGATTCTACTGTATTTTATATTTATTTAAATATGAAAACTATATCTAATAATTTAAATGCAATTCTATCTTTGTTACTGTCCTCAAGCTTGCTACTTGGAGCATATTTTTTAGAGTTTTATCTCTCCCTTATCCCTTGTGATTTATGTATTAAACAAAGAGTAGTTCATGTCTTTATACTAATTTTAAGTTTGTTAATTTTTCCATTGTATACACTTTCTAAACTAAGGTTCATTATGTTATCAATTTTAAATTTACTTTGGTTAGGCAGTTCATTTTTAGCTTTATATCATTTTGGTATTGAAAAAAAACTGTGGCATGGATTCTCAGAATGCAGCTCAAATTTAACATTTAATGAAAATACTTTAGATCAATTATTATCAAGAAGTCCTATTAAATGTGATGAGACACAATTTGAATTGCTTAATCTTAGTTTAGCTGGATGGAACGGAATTTTATCAATGAGTATCTTTATTATTTTATCATATTTATTATATAAAGTTTATATGGAGAAAAAATGAAAAATAAATTAGATAAAATTTTACGTGTTGATCATGCAGGTGAAGTTGGTGCAGCTAAAATATATGAAGGTCAATTAAAAGTTTTGGGGGAAACTGATGTTGGTCCTATGATACAACATATGAAAGACCAAGAAAAAGAACATCTGGATACTTTTCATGATCTGTTAAATGAACATGAGGTCAGACCAACTATAATGCTACCTATCTGGAACCTAGCTGGATATGGATTAGGTGTTATTTCAGCTGCAATGGGTAAAAAAGCTGCAATGGCCTGTACAATTGCTGTTGAAGAAGTAATTGGAAAGCATTATGAAAAACAAGCAGATCAATTAACAGAAAAAAAGTATCAAAGTCTTAAAAAGAAACTCCTTAAATTTAGAGATGATGAATTAGAACACAAAGACATTGCAATCGAACATGACGGACAAGAAACGCCTGGATATAAACTTTTAAAATTTGTTGTTCAATCTGGATGTAAAGCAGCAATTAAAATTTCAGAAAAGATTTAATTTTTTACAAGTTCAATATCCCAATACAGGAAATCCATCCAAGTTTTATGCAAAAAATTTGGTGGAAATAATCTACCATTATTTTTTAATAAGGCTTCAGATGGAATATGGGGCTGAACCTTTAATTTTAATCCAGAATTTTTCAAAGATTTATTTCCTTTTTTAAAATTACAACTTCTACAAGCTGAAACTACATTTAGCCAATTAGTTTTTCCACCATGCGATCTAGGTATTATGTGGTCAAAAGTTAGGTCTTTAATTTTTTTCTTAATTCCACAATATTGGCACGTACATTTATCTCTTAAAAAAACATTGAATCTAGTGAATGCAGGATCTTTTTTTGCTGAAATATATTCTTTTAAGGCAATTACACTGGGTAACTTAAGTGAGAATGTTGGGGAATTTATGACCTCTTCATATTCTGCAACAATATCAACTCTATTTAAAAAGACCGCCTTTACAGAGTCCTGCCAAGACCATAAAGAAAGTGGGTAATAACTTAGGGGTTGATAATCTGCATTAAGTACAAGTGTTGGTGAAAAGTTAAGCATAATAATAGTTTAAATTTAAAAACAAATATTCAGTCTTTACAACAGTTATTTTTGTTTTGTTAGGTCTGTTTTAAAAGTTGATTATTTTTTTTACAAAATCCATTCCGGCAGAAATACCTTCTGGGTCTATCCCATGACCTAATTTCGGCCTATTTATTGTTTTAACATCAAAACCAATTCCAATAAGTAGGTTTTTTGCATTTTCTAGTGAACTAAATGGAACAATATCATCTTCCTCTCCATGAACCAATAAAACAGGAGTTGAAGAGTTTTTATGGATATTTTCATTAATTAAATGTTTTGAAGCATTAATATTTTCTAAAGAAGTTCCTCCAGAATAACCAATAATGCCTAAAAAGTTGTTCTTACTTAATAACAAACTTTGAATGCTCATCATTGCACCTTGAGAAAAACCAATTAACAAGACATTTTCAAATTTTAAACTTTCCTTATCACACTCTTCTTTTATTAAACTTAATAAATCTTTAGACGCATTTATTGCACCATTTGGAATTTCTTCTATAGGAAACCATTCTTTACCCAATGGTGACATCTCACAATCAAAAGGGGCATCAGGAGAAATAAATTTTGCATAAGGTAATACCATTGAAAATGGTGATGAAAGATCTATGAGGTCTGCTCCATCAGCACCGTAGCCGTGCAACAAAAAAACTATTTGTTTAGGGGATGATCCAGCTGTTGGAAATTTTGTATGAATTTTTCTTTCCTGCATGTGTAATTATTATGTATAATTGTAATGTTAATAAATTATGAAATTAGATTAAATTATTTTTTTTTTAATTAAAGGATAAATTGTGTCAAATCAATTAATTGATCCATTCGGTAGAGAAATAAACTATTTAAGAGTTTCAGTCACGGACAGATGTGATTTTAGATGTACGTATTGTATGTCTGAAAATATGACTTTTCTTCCAAAAAAAGACATCCTTTCTTTAGAAGAGCTAGAAACAATATGTAACACATTTGTAAAACTTGGTACTAAAAAAATTAGACTTACAGGTGGTGAACCCCTAGTTAGAAAGGGAATATTAAATTTAATCCAAAACTTAGGAAAAAAAATTGGTAATGGGTTAGATGAATTGACATTAACTACTAATGGAAGTCAACTGGAAAAGTATGCTGAATTTTTAAAAGAAAATGGTGTAAAAAGAGTAAATGTTTCACTTGATCATTTAAATCCAAATAAATTTAAAGAAATAACCAGATGGGGAGATTTAAATAAAGTACTAGCAGGAATTGAGAAAGCAAAAAGTATTGGAATTAAAGTTAAAATTAATACAGTTGCGCTTAAAGATTTTAATGAAAATAATATTGTTGAGATGATAGAATGGTGTTCTTCAAATGAATGTGACATGACATTAATAGAGGTAATGCCCATGGGAGACATTGGGAGTGAAAATAGGTTTAATCAATATTTACCACTATCAGAAATAAAGGAAACATTATCTAAATCATTTAAATTAATAAACATCCCTAAAAAAACTGGTGGTCCAGCTCAGTATTACAAAATAGAAGGAAAAAATATTGATTTAGGATTTATAACGCCATTAACTCATAATTTCTGTGAAACTTGTAATCGAGTGAGATTAACTTGTACTGGAATTTTATACATGTGTTTAGGTCAAGATGATAATGTGAATTTAAAAGATATTTTAAGAAATAAAGGTCTCTCTTATCTTGAAAACAGTCTTTTCGAAGCTATTTCAAAAAAACCTAAAGGACATGACTTTAGTATATCAAAGAGTGGAATTAACATATCCTCTAATAGACATATGTCAGTTACCGGGGGTTAAATAATAAAACTTGAATGAAGAATTTAATTACAGATATTGAAGGAATTTTAGTTGGTTGTGCAGAAGATTACAAATTTTCCACAGGTGTAACGGTATTATCTGGACCACACCCATTTACGGCTGCAATAGATGTTAGAGGAGGTGGAGCTGGAACGAGAGAAACTGAGATACTTAACCTAGAAAGTTCTATTGGTAGAATTGATGCTATCGTGTTATCAGGTGGTTCAGCTTTTGGACTAGATGCAAGTTCTGAGGTTCAAAAACTTTTACTGGAAGAAGGTAAGGGTTACAAAGTTAGAGATTATTCTATCCCTTTAGTATCTTCTGCTGTCATTTTTGATTTAATACAAACAAATAATTATTGGGAAAATGATGTTTCAATTTGGAAAGTTTTGGCTAATAGAGCATATAAAGATCTTTCAGACAATTTTTTGCTTGGTTCTGTAGGTGCAGGATATGGAGCAAATACTGCCACTGTAAAAGGAGGGCAAGGTTCAGCCTCTAGTGAAGTAGAATTGAGTAGTGGAAAAAAAATTAAAGTCGGTTCTTTAGTTATAAATAATGCTGTTGGAAACCCTCTTTTAAATAGTGGCCCAAATTTCTTATCTGGTCATCTTGAAATAAATAATGAGTTTGGAGGTCTAACTCAAACTAAAGAAAAATATGATGGAATAATAAGAGCAAAAAGAATTTCACATGATTCTAATCAACTTAATACAATCATTGGAGTTGTTGCTACAAATGCTCCTTTGAACAGAATTCAACTTAAAAGATTATCAATTATGTGTCATGGTTCCGTATCTAGATCAATACACCCATCTCATACACCAATGGATGGAGATACGATTTTTGCAATCTCTACTTCAGATAAAAGTTTTCATGCTTCAGAAGAAATTAATAAGTTAGACTTAACGATTATTAGTACAATAGCTTCAGACACATTTTCAAGAGCATGTAACAGAGCAATATTTGAAGCTAAAAATATAGGAGGAAAACCTTCTTGGAAAGATTTATTCGAAAACTAATTGTTTTTGTTACTTTTTTCAAATCTTGACCTTAACCTATAATAAAATATAGGTGATAAAGGTATAGTAATAATATAAACTAGTACTAATAATGTGAAACCTTTCGTTGGATTGCTAATTATATAATGGCTTAATATTCCAAGAAGAATTAAGAAGGGTATTACAAATGTCCTAGGCACAAGCATAACTTTTCCAGAAAAAGTTGGTAAATTACTCACCATTCCAATAGCAATTAATGAAATCCAAATACAAATATAAAATTCGGTTTTAAATTCTACAAGATTAAATATTTCTAAACCTGTTATTGGCAAAAGAGCCAAAAATGCTGCAGCAGGTGTTGGAATTCCACTAAAATAATTTTTTGCATATGTAGGTTTATCCGAGAGTTCTGAATTAAATCGAGCGAGTCTCAATGCAGAACATATCACAAAAAGTACAACTGCAATCCACAGATATTTATTTTCTAACCCACCCATCCAAAAAAAAATTGTTATTGGAGGAATTGTTCCAAATACAACAAAGTCAGATAATGAATCTAAATACATACCAAAGTTACTTGTTGATTTTAACAGTCTCGCAACTCTTCCATCTAATAGATCAAAAACAGCTGCAATAATTATAAAAATTATAACTAAATTCCAATTTTCTAACATAGCATGATAAAATGCTTGTAACCCAAAAATCAATGCACATATGGTTAAAAAGTTTGGTAAAAGCCATGTAATTGAAAATTTTTTAGGACGATCTGAAAAAGCTTTTCTAGCTAATTTTATACCTCTGATTTTCATAATCTATTTTTTTGAAGTTATCTCAGCAAGAATAGTCTCTCCAGCGATTGAAGTTTGTCCTCTTAAAACATTAATTTTTGATCCTATTGGAATATAAACGTCTACTTTACTTCCAAATCTAATAATTCCAAAAATTTGCCCAGTTACAAGTTTTTTTCCTTCCTGTGCATCATTTATGATTCTTCTTGCTAACAGTCCTGCAATTTGTACAAACGCTATTTTAACTTTGTTATTGACATTCATTACCAAAGATAATCTTTCATTTTCTTTTGATGCTTTATCTAAACTCGCATTAAAAAATAGCCCGGGTATATAATTCCTCTTTAAAATTGTTCCTGACATCGGAGATCTATTTACGTGAACGTTAAAAACATTCATAAATATTCCAATTTTTACATATTTATTTTTAGGTAAGCCAATTTCTTCATCAGGAATAATCTCATTTATTTCTATAATTTTTCCATCAGCTGGAGCTATAACCAAATTGTTATCAATATTGTCTGGAGTAATTCTTTCAGGATTTCTAAAAAAGTATATGCACCATAACGTGAGCACAAGTCCAACAAAGAATAAAGTAGACCAAATCCAACCTATTATCATTGTTATTAAAGAAAAAATAATTATAAATGGTAATCCAGACGGATGAATTGGTACAAATATACTTTTTTTAATAGAATCTAATATTGACATTTATTAAAAACCTATGATTATTAATGAAGGATATTATAATGATTAAATCTGAAGAACACAAGCTTGATAAATTACAAAAAGAATTATTAAACATAGAGAATTTAGCTAAAAATCTAGATTTAAATTCAAAAGATGAGTATCGAATGGTTTTAACAAAAATTGTTTCCGAGAACAAAAATATCTCCCAAAACTCCATTAATATCGACTTAAAACAAAACTTAAATAACATTAAATTAAATCTTAACCAGCAAATTCAAAAAATTGACAATATACTTAAAAATCTTGATAAGTAAATATTTTGTTGATTAAAAAAAAAAATATCTTATTTTAAGATTACAAAAAATTGTTTATATTAGAAATTTGGAGATTTTAATGCGTACATCATTAGCTAAATTATGGGGATATACTTCTTTAGCAGCAATTGTAATTATTGGAACTACAAATTTAAATTTATCAATAGCAGGGGGTGATCCTACCATTAAAGACAAAAAAGTATATCAAACTAATTCTAATATTAAACAACACAATCATAATGATATCTACAAGAAAAAGAGTAAAAATAAAAATTTAAAGAATACTAAAAGCAAGTTAAATACAAAAACTTCTCTAAAAACCGAAGAATCAACTGTTTCTGGGTTTTCAGCTGTAGAAGATGAACCCCTAATTGTTGATTTGTCATCAGTTATAGATTCTGATGGTATGGGTCAAGTAAGTGTTCAATGGCAAATATCAGATACAGGAACTAGTTGGAAGAATATCAGCAAAGAAGTTAGCCAATCCTTTACTCCTAGAGAAATGCATGTAGGGAAAAAATTAAGAGTAGTAATTTCATATGTCGACGGGCAAGGAAATTTAGAGACCTTAATTAGTCCACCTTCATCATCTGTAAAAAATGTTAACGATAAACCTACTGGTTCAGCAAGACTTATAGGTAGCCCAGTTGAAGACAGTGCACTAGTGGTTGATACATCTAGCATTTCAGACGAAGATGGTATTGGTGGATTTGAAATTTCTTGGCAACGGTCTTCATCTCAATCAGATTGGGAAGCTTTTCCATCAGGAACTGGAGAAGTTTTAAGATTACAACAAGAACATGTTAATTATTCTTTTAGGGCTGTAGTTTCATACATAGATAGCCACGGTACCAGAGAAGTATTATACACAAGTCCTTCAGAATCTATTGATAACTTAGACGATCCTGTTCAAGGTGATGTGACCATAAATGGTTCTCCTAAAGAGGGTTCAACTTTAAAGGCTATTTCAAATTCGTTGTCAGACGAGGATGGAATAGCTTCAATTAACATTAGCTGGGAAAAATCTAAAGATGGACGAAATTGGATAGCCTTAAATAGTGTGAGTGGTCCGTCACTAGGTCTTAATCAAAGTTTAGTTGGATATCAAATAAGAACAAGAGTTGCAGTAGTTGACAATTTCGGTATAGAAACGAATCTTTATAGCCTTGCGACCAGAACTGTTGAAAATGTCAATAATAAACCTTCAGGAAGAATAATTATTCGAAGGGTTGGTCAATAATCAAATGACTAACGTATAATAATCATTGTAATCATTTTAAATTATGTGTTATCAATAATAAGGTGCGTAAATGAATTATAAAACCGAAGATAAAAAAACAAATATTATAAGTATCAATAATTTCAAGAAAAAGAATAAAAAAGTAACTTCTACGATTGCCGCTATAATTGCTGTAAATGTTACACATTCTGAAGATACTTCACCGGAAGACTATTTAATCGATAATATTGATCTAAATGAAAATATTGAACTTATTGCTTTTGAAGATGCATTAGATGATTTAATTGATAGTTCTCAAATTGAAAATTCAAGAAACTCTAAGAATTTTGTAAATGATGCTTAGATAAATTTTACTGGTAAGTTTGTTTTCCAGTTTTGACGATTTGCATTATCAAATCCTTCATATATATTAAAACAATTTCTAAAACCAAATTTGATTGCAAATTGTGCAGCCATTAGTGATCTTGTACCAGATCTACATATGAAAAATAGATTATCTTTTTGACTAAATCTTATTAAAAGAAACTTTCTATATTTTGCAAAAAAACTTTGATCTAAAATAGGCCCCCAATTTATTAAATTGGTTTTTTTATTAATTGATGATAAATCTGGAATTCCCGTGCTTTTCCATTCTATATCTGATCGAGTATCAATTAAATGAGAATTAACTCTTTTTGATAAAAAATCAAAAGCGTCTATTGATTTAATATTAACAGGTGTCAAAGTATTAATTTAATTTATTTAGATATTTTCCAAATGTAGGGAGTAATTATACCAGCTAAAAGTAATTTATAAAAATCTCCCAATAAAAAAGGGTAAAAACCTCTTAACAAAGCAAAACTAAACCCTTTTAAAAGTGCTAATTGGAAAATCCCAAAAGCATAAATTACTAACATGCCTATCAACATTGATATTATTGATAATGAGACCTGTTTTCCCCAACCACGGTCAGCTAAATGTCCTACTATAAAAGCACTTACAAAGAAACCCAAAATAAATCCTCCCGTTGGACCCATTAAATACATAAGGCCTCCTCCAAATGCAAAAACTGGAAGTCCGATAATACCTTTAAAAATATATAAACCAACAGTAAGACTTGCTAGTTTGCTTCCAAATAACATTGCTATCATCAATATGGCTAAAGGCTGCAATGTCATTGGAACAGGATAAAGAGGAACTTTAATTTTTGCAGATGCTATTAATAACAAACTACCTAAAAAGACAGTAATGAATGAAAAGAGTATTTTTATATTTTTGTTTTCAGTATTCTTATCTATAAGGTTTCCAACCCAAGTTTCAGTATTCACAGCATTTGTTTGATTTAACATTTATAAACAGCCTTGTTTGTATTTATTGTTTAATGATAATATCAATATAATATAACAAAATAATAAATGAAATAAAACATGAATAATTTAGATGATATTATCACACCAACTTCTAACTGGTTAAAAGAAAAAAATAAAGTTGCAATTGCAACTGTTATTTCTACTTGGGGGAGTGCTCCTAGACAAGTTGGTGGTCAAATGGCTATTAACGAGACTGGTGAAATTATAGGTTCTGTATCTGGAGGATGTGTAGAAAACTCTGTAATAACAGAAGCTCTTGATTCATTAAAAGATAAAAAACATAGAATCAAAGATTATGGGATTACAAATGATTTAGCATGGGAAGTTGGTTTAGCATGTGGAGGTAATTTAAAAATATTAATAAATCCATTAGAAGATAATGACAAAATTATTTTAAAAACAAAAAACATGATGCAAAAAAGGGAAAGAGTTATAATTAAGGTAGATTGCAAAACTGGAAAAAGAAAAATTATTTCAAAATTAGATCAAGAACAAAATAAAACTAGTTACTTAGATTATAATGAGAATGTTTTTTATCATATAATTGATCCGAAACCACGTCTTTTCATTATAGGAGGAGCTCATTTATCACAAGCACTTTCTTCATTAGCAAATATATGTGAATATGAAGTGATAATAATTGACCCAAGAGAATATTTTGCAAATAAAAAAAGATTCCCAAATGATTTAATTATTAACGAATGGCCAGATGTTGCATTAGAAAATTACACTTTTAATTTTTCAGATAGTATAGTTACACTGACCCATGATCCTAAAATAGATGATCTTGCATTAAAAATAACTTTAAATTCTACAGCTGGTTATATTGGTTCCCTTGGAAGTAGAAAAACTCATGCAAGTAGAATTGAGAGACTTAAAAGTGAGGGCTATAACTTAGAACAAATAAGTAAAATTCATGCGCCAATTGGACTAGATATTTCATCTAAAACACCACAAGAAATTGCTCTTTCTATAATGGCCGAAATTACACAAGTAAGAAGAAGTTTTTGAAAAATAACAAAATCATAAAGGTAGTTTTAGCTGCCGGATTAAGCAAAAGATATGGATTAAAAAATAAAATATTAGAAAAATTTAATGGGAAAACTATTATTGAAACTATTTTAGATCGACTAATTCAAATTGACCCAAACAAAAATAATATTGTAGTAATTGGCGGAAATAATTATAATTCTCTAAAAAAAACAATAAATAAATATGATGTAAAAATTTTTTATAACAAAAATTATAAAAATGGTTTAGGGAGTTCAGTATCTTTTATTTTTAAAAAACAAATAAATAAAAATGGAATAATGTTTATTCCAGGAGATATGCCTCTAATTTCTACAAAAGATTTTAAAAAACTAATTAATGCATTTGTTTTTAAAAAAAATAAAATAATTTCTCCATGTTACAAAAAGCAAAATGGAAACCCTTTAATAATTCCAAAGATCTATTTTGATTTGTTAAAAAATCTAAAAAGAGATGAAGGTGCCAGGAGATTTTTACCCTCTAAAGATTTTATTCACGTGCCATGTAGCTATGGAACTATTTTTGACATAGATACAAAAAATGAATTGTTAAAAGCAAAACTATTAAATAAAAAATTAAATTATTAAATTTGATTCCTTTTTTGGTATCTCAAAGCTATCATTAATAATGGAGGGATCATAAAAAAAGTAAGCAAAGTTGACATTGTTAAACCTCCAAAAATAACTGCGCCAATACCTCTATAAAGCTCAGAACCTGCTCCTGGAAATAAAAGTAAAGGTGTTAAACCGAATAAACTAGTTAAAGTAGACATAAAAATAGGCCTAATTCTATTCTTAGTAGCTTCTATTATACAATTTTTAAGTGTTAAGTTTTCATATTTTTTATGCCAAACTGTTTGCTCAACCATTAAAATTGAATTGTTAACAACTACGCCTGTTAATATTATGAAGCCTAACATAGTTAACATGTCTAAAGGTTGTTTAACAAACATATTTATAATAATTAATGCCATAATGCCACCTACTGCTGCAGAAGGAACAACAACTAAAACTATTAAGGGTAGTGTAAATGATTTCATTAAAATTGTTAGAAGAATAAATATTACAAAAATTGCAATTAAGACATTTTGCTGCATGCTATTCCATGTTCTTTCTAATTCACTTGCAGCTCCAGATATTTTTACAAATACACCTTTAGGAAGTTTATTATTTAAGGGCTTAATTAATTTATCATTTAAAATTTTAATTGATTCCTCTAATGAAATCTCTTCATTAGGTCTTAATTGTATAGACAAAACTCTTTTACCTGAAAGACGTTTTATTTGATTAGGAAGACCTACTATTTCTAAATCAGCAACCTGAGACAGTGTTATATTTTCTCCACTATTTGTTACAAAAGAAAAATTCTCTAAATCGTCAATTTTATTAAAGTTTCTTTTGCTAGATAACAATGTCATATCAATTAATCTTCCTTCATAAGGAACTTCAGAAACTCTTAACCCATCATTGTAAACATCCAAAACAGTTGAAAATTCTCTAGCTGAAATACCATACTCTGACAATTTCAAGTTATTTGGCTTTATTATTACCTGAGGAACACCATTATTTAAAGTTGGTATGGAACGTACCTGATGACCATCTGATGGAGGAAATTCCTTTCTAATACCTCTAAATAAATTTTGTGCAACTGGTTTTATGTGTTTCAGTGAAGGTCCTGTAATATTAATTCTTATTGATCGAGAACCGCCAACAGATCTTCCAAAAAGTGATGCTTGTTGAGCAAATGCCCTTGCACCAGGTTGAGCTCTAACAGGATTAGTCAAAATTGGTAAAATTTCTTTTACTCGTTTAGCATTTTCGGTCGTAGCACCAGCAAAAGCACCTCCTGAATATGCTACAAAAAAGAACCTGGATATTTTTGGCTTTTCACCTTCAACATCAGTTTTCTTTTCCCACAACGGTTGAGCTGATTTTTCCATTGCTCGTGCTATCTCTAATGTAGCCTCTTTATTATACCCCGGAGGAACAATTATTCTTGCAAACACAAAGTTTCTGTTTCCGTCTGGCAAATAATCCAAAGGAGGTATAAATGAAAAAACAAAGATAAACGATATTAAAATTATGCTTAATATTACCATTAAACCTCTTTTTGATGATTCAAGGGACCACCCAATATAGTTTAAAATCCATGTTGTAAAATTATTAGCTAAGTTATCAATAACAGGCAGCTTAAATATTTTGTCTTGACTAAGTTTATTTCTTCTTAATGAAATGTTTGCCATTGTAGGTATTAACGTTAATGATACTAAAACAGAAATAACTACAGAAACAGATATGGCAACAGCAATATCTCGAAATAATTGCCCTACAGGAAGATCAACCATCAAAACTGGTATAAAAACAACAACAGTAGTTAATGCAGAACCTAAAATAGGTTTCCATACTTGCAAAGCACCATTTAATGATGCTTTTTCTGAATTTAAACCAGATTGATTTAGTCTATATATGTTTTCTTGGCTAACAACAGAAGCGTCAACAACCATACCAACAGCAAAAGCTAAACCTGCTAGAGAAATAACATTTATTGAAAGTCCTAAAGAGGAAATCATTACAAAAGTTCCAACAACTGAGACTGGAATAGCAAACATAATTATAAGAGTAGGTCTTAAATTTCTTAAGAAAATCATCAAAATACAAATAGCTAAAATTCCTCCAATTATTATGTTTTGTTGTACTAAATCTATTGCATTATTAATGTAGATCGTTTCATCATATACATTATACAATTCTAAACCTTTATTGTTTAAGTTTGTCTTGTTTAAATTTTCTATTTCTTTATTTAATAATTCCATAGTTTTGACAACATTTGCTCCCGGTTCTCTTAGAACCGCAAAGGTTATTGCATTTTCACCATTAATTCTTCTAAAGCTAGTTGGGTCTTTGTAAGAAATAAAAATATTAGCTACATCACCTAATTTTACTGAAGTACTCCTAGTGTTAGATGAATTATCAGTTTTTACAATTATATTTTGAGCACTTTCAGGAGTATAAGCAATTGATTCAGCTCTTAGAGTATATGTTCTTTTACCTTCGATTAATTCTCCTGCTGTTAATTGCGCAGAGCTATTTTTAAGCGAATTAATTAAACTATTGATATTGATACCAAAATTAGCAAGCTTTTGCATATCTACACTAATTTTTAATTCTTTTTTACTACCTCCTCTAAATGTAACTTCAGAAACACCATCAATTCTTGATAGATTTTCAATTATTTCAAATTCAACTAAATCACCTAAAGTGGTCATTTCACTGATTTTAGAGTCTTTTGTTTTGATTAAAACTAATCTTGATATAGGGCTGTCTTCTGAATTAGATGTCCTAACTACAGGTTTTGAGGCTTCTTCAGGAAGCCCATTAATTGTTGAAATTCTATTCAACAATTTAATTGTAGCATTATCTATATTTTCACCAATATTATATGTTAAAGTGACTCTACCTGAACCGTATCTACTATCTGATTCTATTTTTTCAACACCTGATAAAGAACTAATTGATCTTTCTAATCTTGTAATTATTTCTCTCTCAACATCATCAGGTGAAGCACCAGGCCAGGATACACGAACTTGAAGAATAGGTTTATCTATGTCTGGTGTCATTTGTATTGGAATATTTTTAAAAGCAACAACACCAAAAACTATGGTTAACATAACCAGAGCTAAAATTGCTACAGGATTAAGTATACAAAGCCTTATAAAGTTTTTCATTTTTTATTTTTCTTAATTTTTACAGATTGATTAGGGCTAATGTTTTCATTACCTTTGATAACAACTAAGTCACCTTCATTTATTCCAGATTTTATTTCAATTTGATCTTTAAATGATTGTCCCAAAGTAACCGTTTTTCTTTTAACTTTATTTTTCTCAACTATGTAAACTAATTTTTCAATGCCATCTGCAATTAAGCCATCTTTAGGTATAATTAATCTAGACTTACCATCATTTATCGGAACTTTTAATTCAATTCTTTTGTTTGGAAAATTAAATTCTATTGGAAGTGATTTTGGTAATTTTATTTTTAAAAATCTAGATCCGGTTTTTATATTTTCTGATGCAATTATGGCTCTTATTTTAGAATTTAAAATTTTACCATTAATAATAATTTGTACAGGAAAATTTGGTTTTAACTTTGAGGCTAAATCAGATCTTAGAGATGTCTCTATTTCATTATTTGTAGGATCTAAAATTGAACCAATATTTACTCCTTTATTTAAAACAGAACCCAATTTAACATCAAATTTAATAAGATTACCATTTATAGGAGATTTAATTACAGTATTATTTAGATCATCCTTACTTGACAAAAGGAGAAAAGATAATCTTTTTAAGTCAAATTTAACTTTTAAAATCTGTTTATTCAAATTTATTTTCTTAACTCTTAAATCATCAAACAAATCATTCGAAATGACTTTATTTTCTTTTAAGTTTAAGAATCTTTTTAGTTTATCATTAATAATAGATAATTCTTCATTTAAGAATTTTAGATTGTCTTTGCTGTATAAAATTTCAGCTTCATATCTAGCAATTAGTCTCTTTATATTTTTGTTCTCCAACTCAATCAGTTTCTGACCTTTAACAACTTCAGCGCCCTCTAGTACGTGTATTTTTTTTACCTCTTCATTAATTTTTGAAATAATTGAATACGGCTCTAAAGAAATAATTCTTCCATATGATGGTGTTAAACTGTATAATTTGGTCTTTTTAGCTTCAATAACTTCAACAGGCATGGCTCTAACGCCCCAACTTTTTTTTGACTGTTTTTGTTGAGCATATACTTCAATTTGTGCACTAACTAATAGTAAAACAAATAAAATAATTTTCATAAATAGTAGATGTGTAAGTTAAACTTGTGGACCAAACTTTACTAAATTTTTGCCATTTTCGCTATCACAAAATTGATTAAAATTGGCAATAAATAATTTTGCTAATTCTGTAGCTTTATTTTCCCAGGCTATATTTGTATCCCAACTTTTTCTGGGATCAAATATCTGGGAATCAATGTTATTTAATTCCGTTGGAACTTCTAAATTAAAAATTGGAATATTAGTTGTCGGTACATTATCGATTTTGTCATTTAAAATGTTATCAATTATTGATCGTGTATTTTTTAAAGAAATTCTCTCACCTCTTCCATTCCAACCAGTATTAACAAGATAAGCTTTGGAATTATTCATTTTCATTCTTTTTGACAGCACTTCAGCATATTTCGTTGGATGTAAAGTTAAAAAAGCAGCACCAAAACAAGCAGAAAAAGTTGGAGTTGGCTTATCTATACCTCTTTCAGTACCAGCTAATTTTGCTGTAAACCCCGATAAGAAATGATATTGAGCTTCTTCATTACTCAATATAGATACAGCTGGTAAAACGCCAAATGCATCAGCAGTTAAGAAGATAACTTTATTAGCATGATTACCTTTTGAAATAGGTTGAACAATATTATCTATATGATAAATCGGATAGGATACTCTGGTATTTTCAGTCAGAGATATATCATCATAGTCTACCTTACCGTTATCATCGACAATTACATTTTCTAAAAGAGCATCTTTTTTTATAGCTTTAAAAATATCAGGTTCTTTCTTAGGATCTAAATTAACTGTTTTAGCATAACAGCCCCCTTCAAAATTAAATATTCCATCATCATCCCAGCCATGTTCATCATCGCCAATTAAACTTCTTTTAGGGTCTGTGGATAACGTTGTTTTTCCAGTTCCAGACAATCCAAAAAATAAAGCAACTGTATCGTCGTTGATACCTTTATTCGCAGAGCAATGCATTGAAGCTATGCCTTTTTGAGGTAACAAATAATTCATGACAGCAAACATTCCCTTTTTCATCTCACCTCCATACCAGGTGCCGCCGATGAGTTGTATCCTTTCGGTTAAGTTGAAGGCTATAAATGTTTCAGAATTCATATTATGTTTCTTAAATTCTTTGTTAGTAGTCTTAGATCCATTAATTACATGGAAATCTGGAACAAAATTTATAAGTTCTTTTTCTGACGGTCTGATAAACATATTTTTTACAAAATGAGCTTGCCAAGCTACTTCCATTATAAATCTAACCTTTAAACATGTATCTTTGTTAGCTCCACAAAAAGCATCAATTATATATAATTTTTTATTTGATAATTGGTTTGTTACATTAAGTTTTAAATCTTCCCAAACTTCTTGTGAAATTGGTTTATTGTCATTTTTTCTATCACTTGACGTCCACCAAAAATTATCTTCTGTGGTTTCATCTTTAACTATATATTTATCTTTAGGAGACCTGCCAGTATAAATTCCAGTTTTAACATTCAATGCCCCGTATTCTGTTTTTTGAGATTTTTCGAAACCAGTTAATTCCGGGAGCAATTCCTCTTCATATAATTTATCAAATGAAGGATTATAAATTATTTCAAGAGGGTCATTTATACCAATTTTTTTTAGTTGGTCAGAAATCATTGTTGTATTTGTGACAATATGTAAAAGTTAAAAAAAAACAAGATAACAACTATTTATTTATTGCCAAGAAAAAAATTAAAAAAATTTAACTTTTTTATTTTTATTTTAAATTAATTATTTAAATTAGTTAAATGAAGAAGATTTTAATAATTGGAAATAGTTTATCTGCATGGTCTATTGCTAGTGCATTTGTAAATAAAAAAGTTAATATCACAATAATTGGAGATAAGAATAAAATATTTGGAGCACAGCAATTATCTCCTAACGGTTTCAGGGCCTTAAAAAAATTAACTGAAAATAATGATGTTAAACAAATTGTTCATGAAATAGTTAAGTTTCAAATAAATAGTTATAATAATAATAATAATGAAACTAGAAACTTAAAAAATTTTTATTTTAATGAATTTGATTTAAAATATTTTTCTGTAAGTAAAGAAATGTTAATTAATTTTTTAATAAAAAATGTGAAGAGCAAAATTCAAATAAATGAAATAAATAAATCATGTGTTGGCATTATTCAAAGAAATACTGAAAAACTTGAAGTTTTAATGGATAATAATGAGCCTATCTCAGCTGATATAATAATTGGTTGCGACGGAGTTAATGGTATTACTCGAAAATATGTATGTGGTACTACCAAAATAGTCAAAAAACAAGTTTTTCGAGGAGTATCAGATGATAAAATTAAATTATTACTCGAACAAAAAACACTTGAATTAAATTTTTCAAGTTATGGACATATTGTTTCTTATCCGTTTATTAATAATAATAAAAAATATATTAATTATGTTTTTATCCCTAATAGATTTTTTCAAAACTCAAATGAACTATTAAATAAAATAAAAAGCATTCCAAAATTTTCAACAATAGAGTGGAATGAGGGTTATTTTTATTTTTATGAAGATGAAATTCAACCACTTTACAAAAATAATGTTTTACTATTTGGAGACGCTGGATTTTGTTTTGAACCCCATTTAGCCCAAGTAGGAAATAATATAATTGAAGACGCGAATTATCTAAAATTCTTACTTGAAAAAAATAATTTATATCATGAAATTTTTGAAAATTTCTCAAGAAATACATCCCCAAAAAAGAGAAAACTTAAATCTATTTCAAATATAGTTGGAATTTCTTTTGGGATTAACACCCTTACGAAATTAAGAGATAATCTTGTTTCTAATTTTTCAGATCAACTAATTTGTAATTTTCTTAAAAAAGTTTGGTATGATTAGCAAAAGTTTTTCAATTATGCTATTTACTCTTTTTATGAGTATTACTTCTCTTGCAAATTCTGACTTTTTTGATTTAAGTTTTGAAAGCATTGATGGAAATATAATTTCATTAAAAGAATTTAAAAATAAACCGATAATAGTTGTAAATTCAGCTTCATTTTGTGGTTTTACCTATCAATATGAACAATTAGAAAATCTTTATCAAAAATTTAACAAAAAGGGACTTGTTATTATAGCAATTCCATCTAATGATTTTGGAGGACAGGAATTTAAAGATAACAAAAAGGTAAAAGAATTCTGTGAAGTAAATTTTAATATTTCTTTTCCTATTACTACTATAACTAAAGTTAAAGGAAAAGATAGGCATCCTTTTTTTAAGTGGGTTGAAAAGGAAGCTGGATATTTGTCACTTCCAAAATGGAACTTTTATAAGTATTTGATAAGTAAGGATGGTAAGTTATCATCTTGGTTTTCTAGTGTAACTAAACCTTCTTCAGAAAAGTTTTTAAAAGAATTAAAAAAAATAATGTAGAATAAAACCCATCGATAGAATGGGTTTTATTTTGAAATTAATTACTCACGATTACCAAGTAATGATAATAAAAACTGAAACATTAAAATAAAATCTAAGTATAAAGTTAAAGCACCTATTATAGATTTTTTACCTGCTGTTTCACTATCGTCAGCGGCATAATACATATTTTTTATCTTCTGAGTATCATAAGCTGTAAGGCCAGCAAAAATTAATACACCTATGACTGAAATCATAAAATCTAAACCTGATGAAGCTAAGAAGATATTAACAATCTGAGCTATTATAAGCCCAAATACGCCCATAATAAGAAATGACCCAATTCCACTTAAAGACTTTTTTGTAGTATATCCGTAAATTGATAATCCAGCAAAAGATGCTGCAGTTATAAAGAATACTCTTACAACTGATTCACCAGTATAGATTAATAATAGGGATGACAAAGACAAGCCCATCAAACCTGCATATATGTAAAAAAGGTTTCTAGCTTTTTGTGAGCTAATACTTTGCAATTTGGCTGATATATAAAATACCATTCCTAAAGGTGCTAATATAACTACCCACTTAAGTGGGCTTAAGAAGAAAAGTTCTCCTATTGGGGTCAACTGACCATTAGAAACTGATAGAAAGTTTAATCCTAATGCCAATAAACCAGTTAATGCAAGTGCTGTAGTCATATGATTATACACGCCTAGCATGTATGATCTTAGACCAACATCAATCTGAGCAGCCTGCGCTTGAGAACTCGACATGAAACGATTATCATTCATAATTTATCCTTTTGATTTGTTTTTTTATTAATATAGTTATTAAAGTTTATGAAAGCAAGAACATCATGCGTTAAAAATATTAATAAATTCATAGTAAATATTAATGAAGTGAAGATAAAAGAGATTTTTTTCTTTTTTCGGTTTTTGATTTAAGTTGACCACAAGCAGCAAATATATCATCACCTCTTGTTGATCTTATTGGAGTAGGATAGCCAGCTTTCAAAATAATATTAGAAAAAAGTTTAATTTGTTCTTTAGTAGAAGTTTCATAAAAAGTTCCAGGCCAAGGATTAAAAGGAATCAAATTAATTTTTGACGGTATTCCTTTAATTAAACTTAATAAACTGATAGCATCTTCTTTTCTATCATTAACATCTTTTAACATCACATATTCCCAGGTTATTCTTCTGGAATTAGATAAACTTGGGTATTTTTTACATGCTTGTAAAAGAGTTGAAATATTGTATTTTTTATTTATTGGTACTAATTCATCTCTAAGCTTGTCATCAACAGCATGAAGAGAAATTGCTAAATTTACATCAAGATCTTTCCCACATTGCTCAATCATTGGCACAATCCCTGAGGTAGACATTGTTATCCTTCTTTTTGATATACATAAACCATTTGAAGACATAACTATCTTTAGCGCTTTTTTGACATTTTCGTAATTCAGTAAAGGTTCACCCATTCCCATCATAACCAGATTAGTAACTTTTCTATTTGTCTTACCCATTGGCCAATCATTTAAATGGTCAATAACAGTAAAAATTTGTCCTAAAATTTCGTAAGCATTAAGATTTCTAACTAATTTTTGAGTGCCAGTATTACAAAATGTACAATTCAAAGTACACCCAACTTGGCTAGAAATACAAATTGTTCCTCGCTTACCTTGTGGAATAAAAACAGTTTCTATTAAACTTTTATCATCCATCTCTAATAACCATTTTATTGTTCCATCTTTACTTTGATGAACACTATTTATTTTCGGCCTAAATATGAATGAATATTCATTTAGCAGTTCTCTAGTTTTTTTATCTAGATTTGTCATTTCTTGAAAATTAATTTTTCCAAAACAGTATATCCAATTCCAAATTTGTTTAGCTTTAAAAGGTTTTAATCCTAATTCTAAACAAAACTCTTCTAATTCAATGAGAGATAAATCAATAATGTTTTGTCTTTGCATGAAAAATTAAGAACAATTTTTGTCTATTAAAGATAGCGCTTTTGTAAAACCACTTAAGGAATAATGATCTGTAATTACATTACCAGGAGATGATGTTCCTTCAATAATTAATTTATTTCCCTTTTTCATTTTTCTAACTAATATTTTGTCAATTTTAGGAGATTCTGACCATGCTCTGTCGTCAATTGGAAATAATAAAGTAGTATTTTTATCTATAGTAAATTTGACCTTAGTATTCTTTTTATAATTAAAACCTGCGACAACTGAAATCTCATGATTTGTTCCATTTTTTACGTTAGTTACAAAGACATAAGTTTTACCTCTATTACTTTTATTATATTTTCCAGAAGACTTAAGTGGTTCAGAAGCAATAAAACAAGTTTTACCATTTTTTTCTTTGTTTGAGTATGCTGTCCAGTCTTTGTGTGTGCCAATGAATTTAGTTTTTGCGGAAGTAGTGCTCACAAACGATATCATTAACACTAGGGAGAATAATATTTTATTTAGCAGATTAAACATTACTAAGTACAATATAATAATAAATCATCAATGTTACAACCACTACAGTCAAAAATCTTCTGAGTAGAATATACCAGTTGAAATAAATTTTGTGCTTAAATAATATCTCATCTAAGATTTGACAAATTAAAAAACCTATAACAAGGAAAATAATGTTTAAATAATTTGAAACTATTATCGCTATGACAGCCAGCGTAAAAGGAATAATTGATAATGCCGGCAATATATAATTTAATTTTGAATTTTTTTTAATAAAGATATTAATTGATAAGCCCCAGTAAATACCACTTAAGAAGCATAATATAGTAATTCCATACCAAATAGTAAGATCTAAAATTTTAATTTCAAAAAAGTCTACTAAACCATTTTTTTCCATTATTGGAAGTCCATAAGGTATAAGGCCAAGCAAACCAATAATGATTAATATATACTTATTTTTTTTATAAATTAAATTTTTCATTTAAATATACTAATATTTACAAATAGTTTAAATGAACAGAAAAAAGCAAAAATTAATAGAAATATTTTTAATTACATTTTTTTTCTTCATTTTAATAATATTATTTCAACTTCAATCTTTTGTTTTAGCAATACTTTTAGTGGCAAGCTTAACAATAAGTTTACGCTTCAAAGATGATATAATAAAAATTATTCTTCCAAAAAAAAAACATTTTTTATATTTCATTTTTTTTGACATTTTCTTAATCATCTCATTGATTATTTTATTTGGAGATGATTTTTTTCTAAACGATCTTGATTTAACAAAATATTATTTTACATCAGCTTTACTTTTATTTTACTTATTGTTTTCTGTTATACCTCAAGAAATAATTTTCAGATTTTTATTTTTTTATAAATATAAAGACTATTTCAATAAATTCGAAATCCTATTACTTAACTCCTTAGTATTTTCTTTTTGCCATTTAATATATTTTGATATTTATATATTATTATTTTCTTTTTTTGGTAACTTATTGTTTACGTTTAATTATATGAAAAATAAATCTTTGTTAGTAGTAATAGTAGAACATTTTTTACTTGGACAAACACTTATAATTTTGGGTTTTTTTGATAATTTTAATTTTTCACTTATAAAAAAACTTTATAATTTAGTTCTTATCAACTAAAGATATAATTATGGATATTAAAAAAGTCGTACTTGCTTATTCAGGAGGATTAGATACTTCTGTAATATTAAAATGGCTAAAAGAAAAATATAATTGTGAAGTAATTACTTTCACAGCTGATATTGGGCAAGGTGAAGAAGTTGAACCTGCAAGACAGAAGGCAAAGCAACATGGTGTTAAACAAATTTTTATAGAAAATCTTAAAGAAGATTTTGTAAAAAATTATGTTTTTCCTATGTTCAGAGCTAATGCTTTATACGAAGGGGTTTACTTATTAGGAACATCTATTGCAAGACCTTTAATTGCCAAACGACAAATTGAAATTGCCAAAGAAGTTAAAGCAGAAGCTGTCTCTCATGGAGCAACCGGAAAAGGTAATGATCAAGTAAGATTTGAACTCGCTTACTTAAGTTTAAACCCAAACATTAAAATTATTGCACCTTGGAGAGAGTGGGATCTTTCAAGTAGAACTAAATTAATAGAATATGCTGAAAAAAATCAAATTGTGGTTCCAAAGGATAAAAGAGGTGAGGCTCCATTTAGTATTGACGCTAATTTATTACATATCTCAGCTGAAGGAAAAATTTTAGAGGATCCATGGATAGAACCAAGTGAATTAGTATTTTCACGCACTAAGTCACCTATAAATGCTAAAGATGAAGTAACTGAAATCAAGCTTAGATTTGATAAGGGAGATCCTGTAGAATTAAATGGAAAAAACTTATCTCCTGGTGAAATGCTACATCAATTAAATATTTTAGGTGGTGAAAATGGTATAGGAAGAATTGATATTGTAGAAAACCGGTTTGTTGGAATGAAATCTAGAGGTGTTTATGAAACTCCTGGAGGTACTATTTTATTTCACATGAGAAGAGCTATAGAATCAATCACTTTAGATAGAGGTGCTTCTCATTTAAAGGATGAGTTAATGCCTAAATACGCCGAATTGATTTATAATGGATTTTGGTTTTCTCCAGAAAGAAAAATGCTTCAAAAAGCAATAGATGAAAGTCAAGAAAACGTAAATGGAGTTGTTAGAGCAAAATTATATAAAGGAAATGTTATAATTACAGGAAGGAAATCACCGAACTCTCTTTATGATGAAGACCTAGTTACGTTTGAAGAAGGTTCATTTAATTATAACCATCATGACGCTGAAGGCTTTATTAAATTAAACGCCCTCAGACTCATGATGAATAATATTAAACAAAAAAATAAATTTTAGTTACTACATATTTCTCCAATCGAACCATCATTTGATTTTTGTTTAAGTATAACTTTACCAGTCGGCGCTAGTACATAGCTTTTATTATACGGGCCTGATTGACATGATGTTGCTTTTACAAATTGATATTCAATCTTATTATGTTTATTAGCTTCAACTAGAAAGTTTTTTACATTTTTATCATTTATAGCAAATAATGAGTATAGTAATAAAATACCTACTTCCATTTAATTCTCCTTTTAATATAATCTAAATATTATATATTAAGGTGACTATAATTTGATCAAATCAGGCATTTTTTTGACTATTAAATCTGTCTTTACATTAATACATTTAATATTAAAATTATTAGCTAATTAATAAGAAAGAGATAAAATTGAATAAATTAAAAAAACCAAATGATACAATGAAAGCTGTTGAAATTGTAAAGTTTGGAGGGCCTGAAAATTTGAAATTAAAACTTAGAAATATACCTAAGTTAAAAAAAGGGGAAATACTTATAAAGGTACATTATGCTGGTGTTAATAGGCCAGATATTCTTCAAAGAGAAGGTAATTATCCAGTCCCAAAAACCGCAAGTGATATCCCAGGCTTAGAAGTTTCTGGTATAGTTGTAGATAGAGAAAAGTCTGCCACCAAATATCCAGTAGGTTCTAAAATATGTGCGTTATGTCATGGAGGAGGTTACGCTGAGTATGTAGCAGTTAATCAAGATCATTGTTTACCCATACCAAAAAAAATGAGTTTAGAGGAAGCAGCCTGTATACCTGAAACATTTATAACAGTTTGGAGTAATGTATTTTTGAGAGGTGGTCTCAAAAAGAATGAAAGTGTGTTAATTCATGGAGGTTCAAGTGGTATTGGTACTACAGCTGTACAACTTGCTAAAATTTTTGGAGCTAAAGTTTATGCTACAGCAGGTTCTGCAAAAAAATGTGCTGCAGTAAAAAAACTAGGTGCAATTGAATGTATTAATTACAAAAAGGAAAATTTTGAAAAAAAAATAAATTTATTAACAAAAGAAAAGGGCGTTAATTTAATCTTAGATATGGTTGCTGGAGACTATGTCAAAAGAAATTTAAAATGCCTTTCAGAAGATGGGAAGCTTGTCATAATAGCTGTTCAAGGAGGATTAAAAGGTAGCTTAAATTTTGGATATCTAATGAGAAAAAGATATACTATTACTGGATCAACTTTAAGACCTCAAGAAGATAAAGTTAAGGCATCTTATGTAAGAAGTTTAATTAAACATGTATGGCCTTTTTTAGAAAAAAGACAAGTAGTACCAATAATTCAAAAATGTTTTGGTTTATCTAAAGTTTCTTTTGCTCATAAAGCTCTAGAAAAAGGGGATCATGTTGGTAAATTTGTTCTGAAAATTTAAATTATATTAAAATTTTTCAAAGCAATTTTACAATCATCAAAGACATTAGGGTTTTCAACTGTTGGTGGCATAGTCCATTGTTCTTTATTAATAATACTTCTAACTGTTTTTCTTAGTATTTTACCAGATCTTGTTTTTGGAAGAGCTTGAACAATAGCTACTTTTTTAAAAGAAGCTACAGGACCAATTTCTTTTCTAATTAAATCAATAATTTCATTACAAATTTCAGAATGCTCTCTATTACAACCAGTATTCAAACAAGCTAGCCCTACTGGCACTTCTCCTTTTAATTCATCTTTAACACCAACTACAGCACACTCAGCAACATCAGAATGATTTGAAATAACTTCTTCCATTGCACCTGTAGATAGCCTGTGACCTGCAGTATTTATTACATCATCTGTTCTTGACATAACAAAGATATAACCATCATCATCAATATAACCTGCATCACCTGTTTCGTAATATCCTGGAAATTTAGATAAATATGCTTCTATAAACCTATCATCAGCAGCCCAAAGAGTTGGAAGACAAGATGGTGGGAGTGGTAATTTTATGCATATTGAACCTAACTCATTTGATGATAATTTTTCTCCATTATCATCTAAAATATCAATCGCATACCCTGGCAAAGAAACTGTTGGAGAACCTTTTTTTATTGGCAACAATTCAATACCTGTTGGATTTGCAGCAATAGGCCAACCTGTTTCTGTTTGCCACCAATGATCAACAATTGGTATATTTAATTTATTTTCTAACCACAGAACAGTATCTGGGTCAGCTCTTTCTCCTGCTAAAAATAGAGTCTCTAGTGATTTAAGCTTTTCTTTATCAATATATTTACCATCATTATCTTCCTTTTTTACAGCTCTTAAAGCAGTAGGAGCAGTAAAAAATGACTTTACCTTATACTCACTTATAATCCTCCAAAAAGTGCCTGCATCTGGAGTTCCAACAGGTTTTCCTTCAAATAAAACTGTTGAACAACCATGAAATAATGGAGCATATATGATATAGGAATGCCCTACAACCCAGCCAATATCTGAAGCTGCCCAGAAAACTTCTCCAGGATCCATATTGTAAACATTTTTCATAGACCATTTCAATGAAACGAGATGGCCTGCATTATCTCTTACTACACCTTTAGGTTGTCCTGTAGTACCAGAAGTATATAAGATATATAATGGGTCATTACCATTTACTGGAACTATATCAGCAGGCTTAACATCTTTAATTGCCTCATTCCAAGAAACATCAAAACCTGCATTTAATTTTACTATTAATTGTTCTCGTTGAAAAATTATACAGTTTTTAACTTTATGGTTTGACAATTTTATTGCCTCATCCAAAAGAGGTTTGTACTCTACAATTTTACCTGGCTCAATACCACAAGAAGCGGAAATAATAAGTTTTGGTGAACAATCATCAATTCTTACTGCAAGTTCTTTAGCTGCAAATCCTCCAAAAACAACTGAATGTACAGCTCCAATTCTAGCTATTGCTAAAACAGCTATAATAGCTTCAGGTATCATAGGCATATAAACTATAACTCTATCACCTTTAGATATATTATATTTGTTTAAGGCACCGGCAAATCTTTCAACTTTGGACTTTAATTCATTATAGGTTAGTTTTGATTTTGAATTAGTTATTGGACTATCATAATAAATAGCAACCTGATCTCCTCTTCCTTCTAAAATATTTTTATCTACAGCATTATAACAAGTATTCATAACGCCATCTGAAAACCATTCATAAAAATTCTCATTTTTTTTTGTCAGAATTTTTTCAGGAAATTTAATCCAGGAAACATCTTCAGCATTTTTTTTCCAAAATTCTATTGGATTATCTCTCCATTTTTTATAAATTTCCGAATATTTCATTTCTAAACAATCCTAGATTTTCTATAATTATGCATTCTCTTTAAATGATCTGTTGTATTTTCAATCACATTATGAGCTGCATCAATTACTGAGGACCCGGGTCCAAAAATTTCAGACACTCCAGCATCATAAAGAAATTGATAATCTTTTTTAGGTATTACACCTCCACAAAAAACTAGAATATCATCTGCCTTTCTCTTTTTTAATTCTTTGATTAAATCAGGAATTAGAGTTTTATGGCCTGCTGCGAGAGATGAAACACCAATCACATGGGCATTTTTTTTTAGGGCTTCTTCTACTGCCTCAGCAGGTGATTGAAATAAATTGCCAACTTCAACATTTATACCAAAATCAGAAAAAGCTGATGAGATAACTTTAGCTCCCCTGTCATGTCCGTCTTGTCCTAACTTAGCCATGTATAAAGTGATAGTTTCATTATCTATTTGCTTGAATTTATCTAAAGATATTTTTATTTTTTTTAGTTCATTTTGATTATCAAAAGTATTTGCATAAACTTCTGTAACTATAGATTGTTTCGTTTCATAGCGAGTATAGACTTTTTCTAATGCAAAAGATGTTTCACCTACTGTTGCTCTATTTCTCATAGCTTCAACAAATAATGAAAGCAAATTTTCATTTTTATTTTTAGCTGCATTAGTAATTTTTTCTAAAGACTGATTTACAAGGTTATTATCTCTTTCAGATTTGATTTTATCTAATTTTTCAATCTGTTCTTTTCTAACCTGAACGTTGTCAATATCTAAAATATTAACGTCATCTAAATGGTCTGATTTGAATTCATTTACACCAACAATAATATCTTTTTTAGAATCTATTCTTGCCTGTTTCTCAGTTGCTGATTTTTCTATTTCTGATTTTGGATAACCACTTTCAATGGCTTTTGTCATTCCACCCATATCATTAATTTTCTCAATAATTTTATTTGCATTTTGAATTAACTCATTTGTTAAATTCTCAACGTAATAACTTCCTGCCAAAGGATCTACTACATCAGTTACCCCTGTTTCATTTTGAAGAATTAACTGTGTATTTCGAGCGATTTTAGCTGAAAATTCAGTAGGTAATGCTATCGCCTCATCAAATGAGTTTGTATGCAAAGATTGGGTTCCTCCTAGAACACCTGCTAAAGCTTCGATTGTAGTTCTGACAATATTATTATAAGGATCTTGTTCTTGAAGGCTTGCTCCGGATGTTTGACAGTGCGTTCTTAAAATTTGTGATTTAGGGTTTTGATTATTAAATAATTTTTTTACCCAATAAGACCATAAATATCTAGCAGCTCTTAATTTTGAAGCTTCCATAAAAAAATTCATACCAATAGCAAAAAAGAAAGATAACCTGGGAGCAAATTTATCTACATTCAAACCTCTATCTACTGCAGCTCTGATATATTCCAAACCATCAGATATTGTAAAAGCCAATTCTTGAACTAGATTAGCTCCAGCTTCTTGCATGTGATAACCAGAAATTGAAATTGAATTAAATTTTGGCATGTTTTCAGATGTGTAAGAAATAATATCTGATACTATTCTCATTGAAGGTTCAGGAGGATAGATGTAAGTGTTCCTAACCATAAATTCTTTTAAAATATCATTTTGAATTGTTCCACTTAATTGTTCAACAGGAACTCCTTGTTCTTCACCAGCAACTATAAAGCTAGCGAGTACAGGCAAAACCGCTCCATTCATAGTCATAGATACAGACATTTTATCAAGAGGTATTCCGTCAAAAAGAATTTTCATATCCTCAACAGTATCAATAGCTACACCAGCCTTACCAACATCAGCACGCACTCTTTCATTATCTGAATCATAGCCCCTATGAGTTGCTAAATCAAAAGCAATAGATAACCCCTTTTGTCCAGCTGCAATATTTTTTTTATAAAATTTATTTGATTCTTTTGCCGTAGAGAAACCTGAATATTGTCTTACAGTCCACGGTCTTGATGTATACATAGTTGCCTTGGGACCTCTCACAAATGGCTCCATACCTGGTAGAGAATTTATATGGTTTAAGTTTTCTAAATCATCTTTAGTGTACAATGGTTTGACTTTAATACCCTCTGGGGTTTCCTTAATTAATCGATCTGTTTTAATCCCCTTTAGTTCCTCAAAAGCAATTTTTTCCCAGTCATTAATATTAGATTTTTTACTCATAACTTAATTACAATACCTAAAACTCAATAATTATGTCATCAACTTTTAAAAGATCGTTAACTTTAAAATTTATTTTCTTTACCTGTCCTTTCAAAGAAGACTGAAGTGTATTTTCCATTTTCATAGCTTCAACTATGCACAAGTTTTGTCCGACCTCAACTTGATCTCCTACTTTTACAAATAATTCAATAAGCTTTCCAGGCATTGGGCATATTAAACTATTTTTATTTTCTTCATCATCAACTTTTCTCATAAATTTAGATAATTCTAAATTAACTGAATCTCTCGTGATACCTTTTGCTGATGCTCCTCTAAAATCAATCTGATAATAAGGAAAGCAATAATTCAATTTTAGAAAAGTACTTAATAATATTTGATCATCTTCATAAATTTTAAAGTTTATTAAATTTGTCTGAAAATCGATCTGATGACGTACTCTTAATTTATTATACATTTTATCAAGTAAGTATAAATATCCGTCAAATTTGCTTATTTCAAACATTTTGTTATCTAATTTAACAATGTATTCATCAGATATATATTTTTTGTTATCAAAAAAATCAAACAACTCCACAGATGTTCTTTTATCAAATTTTTTAAGATTTAGATCTCTGATATCACTTTCTGCGCTTAAAGTGAGAATAATTATTTCAAATAAACTTTTATATTGCTTTATTGGAAGACCTTTAAATCCATTTTTAAATTCTTTTTCAATAAAAGCAGTTGATATTTCGCCATCGACAAATTTAGGATTTAAATAAATTGATGAAAGAAAAGATAAATTATTTTTCAATCCATTAATACAAAATTCATCAAGTGCTTTTTCCATAGATTTAATTGCAATTTTTCTATCTTTTCCCCAAGTTGATAATTTAGCAATCAAAGGGTCATAAAAAATAGATATTTCATCACCTTCTTTTACGCCAGTATCATTTCTTATTTTGTAATCCATAGATTTGATCTCAGATGGAGGACTATACTTAGTCAATCTTCCTGTAGAAGGTAAAAAACCCTTATAGGGGTCTTCTGCATATATACGACTTTCAAAAGCCCAACCATTCAAATTAATGTCTTTTTGAGAGAATGACAATTTTTTATTATTTGCTACATTTATCATTTCATGTACTAAATCAAGCCCTGTTATCATTTCTGTAACAGGATGTTCAACTTGAAGCCTTGTATTCATTTCTAGAAAATAAAAATTTTTATTTCTATCAACGATAAATTCAACTGTCCCAGCACTAGAATATTCTACTTCTTCAGCAAGCATAATTGCTTGCGTTGACATATTTCTTCTTAAAGTTTCATCTAAAAAAGAGGATGGGGCCTCCTCAATCACTTTTTGATTTCTTCTTTGAATTGAGCATTCTCTCTCTCCAAGTGAAACGACATTTCCATAATTATCTGCAATTATTTGTATTTCTATATGCCTGGGTTCAACCAAGTATTTTTCTATAAATAATCTTTCATCTCCAAAACTATTTTTAGCTTCACTAGAAGCTCTCAAAAAAGCTTCATCAACCTCTTCCTTACTGTTAACAATTCTCATTCCTTTTCCACCGCCACCAGCACTGGCTTTTACAATTACTGGAAAACCAATTTTTTTAGCAATTTCTTTAGCATGATACACATCATTTATCTCACCGATAAAACCTGGAACAACATTTACATTTGCTTTTTCAGCAATCATTTTTGATTTGATTTTGTCACCCATTGAAATTATCGCATTTTCAGATGGACCAATAAATATAATTTTATTCTTAGATAGCTCTTTTACAAAATTAGGATTTTCAGACAAAAAACCATATCCTGGGTGGACGGCATCAACTTTAGCTTTTTTACAAATTTCAATTATTTTTGATATATTTAAATAACTCTTTGAAGCCTCTGAAGGCCCTAAATAAAAACTCTCGTCTGAACTTTGAACATGCTCAGCATTGATGTCCGAATCTGAATAAATTGAAACAGTTTTTATTTTTAGTTTCTTAGCTGTTTTAATTATTCTGCAAGCTATTTCGCCCCTATTAGCAATTAGAATTTTTTTTATCATTTATGTCCTATAAAGGTATATTTCCAAACTTTTTATCTGGATTTTTTAATTTTTTATCTTTTAATTTTGAAAAAGCTTGAATTATTCTATACCTAGTATTTTTAGGTATTATTATATCATCTAAAAACCCTCTTTCAGCAGCTTTAAATGGGTTTGCAAACTTATCTTCATATTCTTGAGTTTTTTCATCAATGAACTTCTTGTCATCAATTTTTTTTCTATGCAAAATTTCAACAGCACCTTTTGCTCCCATTACTGCAATTTCTGCCGTGGGCCAAGCATAATTAGCATCTCCTCTCAAATGCTTTGAACTCATAACATCATAAGCCCCACCATAAGCTTTTCTAGTAATTAAAGTTACTTTTGGAGTAGTCGCTTCTGCATAAGCAAATAATAATTTTGCCCCATTTTTAATGATTCCACCGTACTCTTGTGCTGTGCCTGGCATAAAGCCAGGAACATCTACCAAAGTCAGAATTGGGATATTAAATGCATCACAAAACCTAACAAATCTAGCTGCCTTTCTACTAGAATCAATATCTAAACAACCCGCTAAAACTAATGGTTGGTTAGCTACAACTCCAATTGTCTCTCCATTCAATCTAATAAATCCAATTAAAATATTTTTTGCATAGTCTTTTTGTAACTCAAAATATATGCCTTCATCAGCAATATTAATTATTAATTCTTTCATGTCATATGGAAGATTTGGATTATCCGGAATAAGAGTATCTAGCGAAGCTGTCTGTCTTCTTATACTATCTGTTGTAGGTTTAGTAGATGCTTTCGAAATATTAGAAGAAGGTAAGTAAGATAAAAATCTTCTCATTTCTAAAAGTGCATCAATATCATTTTCAAAGCACCCATCTGCGACAGATGATTTTGTTGTATGCGTTAACGCTCCACCTAATTCTTCAGCTGTTACTTCTTCAGAGGTTACAGTTTTTACTACATCTGGGCCAGTCACAAACATATAACTCGTATTTTTGACCATAAAAATAAAATCAGTCATTGCTGGAGAATAGACCGCTCCACCTGCACAAGGTCCCATTATTAGTGAAATCTGAGGAACAACACCTGATGCTAATGCATTTTGTAAAAAAACATCTGCATATCCACCCAATGATTCCACACCTTCTTGGATTCTTGCTCCACCACTATCGTTCAAGCCAATCAAAGGCGCCCCATTTTGAATAGCTAACTTCATAACTTTTACGATTTTAGAAGCGTGAGCTGATGACAAAGAACCACCGAAAACGGTAAAGTCTTGGGCATAAATGTAAACTAACATATTGTTAACTTTTCCAGATCCTGTGATTACCCCATCACCTGAAAAAGTATTGTTTTCCATACCAAAATCCTTAATTGTATGAACAACGAACATATCAGTTTCTTCAAAAGTATCTTTATCTAAAAAAATTTCAATCCGTTCTCGAGCTGTTAATTTTCCAGTGTCATGTTGTTTATTTACGCGATCAACACCCCCTCCCGCTCTAGCCTCGGTTCTTCTATCTTGTAATTCTTCTATAATTTGTTTACTTGTTTTTCTGATTTTTTTTTCCTTAATAAAATAAAATTATGGTAGATATAAAAATATATTAAAAATAAAGTATTACAATTAGTAATGGAAGAATTAAATGGAAAACATAGATAAAAAAGTTAACCATATTGCAATTGCGGTGCCTGATGTAAAAGATGCCGCATTAAAATGGCAAAAAGCATTAAACATTAAAAAGAGTGAAATAATAGTTTTAGAAAAACACGGTGTAAAAGTTGTTTTTTTAGAGTTTTCTAACTTAAAAATAGAATTACTAGAACCTCTTAGTAATGAGAGCCCAATATCAAAATTTTTAGAAAAAAATCCAAAAGGCGGAATGCATCATATTTGTTTTGAGGTAGAAAAGATTTCTGAAACTATAAATTCATTAAAAAATAAAAAGATAAATATTTTAGGTGACGGAAATCCTAAAATTGGCGCTCACGATAAACCTGTTATTTTCCTTCACCCTAGTGATTTATCAGGAACATTAGTTGAATTAGAAGAAACTTAATTCCTTTTGTATAAAACTTCAGACTTGCAAATTTTACAAATAAGATTTTGTTTCCTTCTATAGCATTTTTGTTCCCAACATAAATTTGAACAATATTTTATCCATCCTGGGTTCGAAAAGTTTAATGAATGGTATACTTGACCGCTACATCCTATTGATAAAGCTTTTTTTTTCCAAATGTGATTATGGCCTTGATCAGGACCTACGAGAGCATGAGATATTTCATGTAATAGTGCGTCATTTAAGTCAAAAGTAGATGAATTTCTTAAAAAATATATTGAAAATGAAAGTTCTTTTTTGGAATAAATACATGCGCCAGCTCTTCTTTTCGCATAATCAAAAGTTATTTTCCAATCATTTAACTTAAATTTTTGAAGTTCAAAATTTGCCTTATCATAAAAAATCTTAAACTCAGATTTATATTGATCAAATTTGTTTATTGAAATATGTTTTTTTTTATTTTTTCTTAATTTAAGTTTATTGTTTTTAAAAAAATTAAACATCATACTGGAAGTTTTTTTGATCTGAAATGTTAGAAATTAAAGATATTACATTTAGTTTTAATAAAAAAGAAAAAAAACCACTTATTAAAAACTTAAGTTTTAAAGTTAAAAAAGGTGAAATACTTTTTGTTTCTGGTAAAAGTGGCCTTGGCAAATCTACATTGTTAGATTTAATTTCGGGATTTCATGACAACAATTTAATTTGGACAGGAAAAATATACCTTAATAAACATGATATAACTAATGCTTCAATTCAAAACAAAAAAATAGGGTATATGTTACAAGATTATTTTTTATTTCCTCATTTCGATGTGAAAAATAATCTAATTTTTTCTTTACCAAGAGAGACGAAAAATAAAAAAGAACACGTACTTCATTTTTTGAAAAAAATTGATATGGTTGAATTTTCAAATCATTATCCTTCTGAACTTTCAGGAGGTCAAAAAGCAAGAATAGCTTGTCTAAGAGCCATCATTTCTTATCCTGAGGCATTGTTATTAGATGAACCTTTTTCGTCATTAGATAAGACAACCATAAAATCATTTCAGAAATTCTTATTTGATTACATTAAAGAACTAAACATTCCTTGCATAATTGTAACACATAGATTAATAAAAAATTTAAATAATTTTATAGAACTAAACATTTCAAAATTTACTTAACAATAAATTTAAAATAATTCAGTTGTTTTGGAATGTAAGTATGATACGTTTTTATTAAATCAAACTAAAAGGGTTAATAATTATGTCTTCATTTTCGTCTGTAACTAAAGCTTTTAAAAGTAATGATACAAAAAAAGAGGTTACAATTGAGGAAGCTGAAAAAGCAGTTGAAACACTCTTATCATGGATTGGTGACGATCCTAAGAGAGAAGGTCTTTTAGAAACACCTAAGAGAGTTGTTAAAGCTTTTAGAGAGCACTTTTCTGGTTATAAAGAAGATCCATCAGAAATACTATCCAAAACATTTAAAGAAATTCAAGGTTATGATGATATTGTTGTTTTAAAAAAAATAGATTTTGAAAGTCATTGTGAACACCATATGCTTCCAATTATTGGAAATGCAAGTATTGGATATCTACCTAATAAAAGTATTGTTGGAATCTCAAAATTAGCAAGAATAGTTAATACATTTGCAAAACGTCTTCAAACACAAGAAATCATGACATCTCAAATAATTAACGCAATCCATGATAATTTAAATCCAATTGGAGTTGGGGTGGTTATAGAAGCTGACCATCATTGTATGAAGACAAGAGGTGTTCATAAAAAAAATTCTTTGATGATAACTTCACAGTTTAAGGGATCATTTTTAACTGATGAAAAGTTAAGAAATAGATTTTTGGACTTTATTAGAGATTAAATTTATAATTAACTATGAAATTTCAACCTGTCATTAATTTAATAGGCTTGTTACTCTGTACTTTATCAGTATTCATGCTGATACCTGGATTTGTTGATTATATTCTTGGTGACGATGATTGGGCGGCATTTTTAGTATCATCATTTATGACCTTATTTGTTGGGGCAGGCCTATATCTTTCTTCAAGGGAAAATAACCCTGAACACCTTGAACTAAGACAAGCTTTTCTTTTAACAAATAGTGCTTGGATTTCTATTTCACTTTTTGGTTCATTACCCTTTTTATTTTCAAATTTAAATTTAAATTTTATTGACGCATTTTTTGAATCAACGTCTGGAATAACTACAACAGGATCTACAATTATACCAGATCTTGAACAAGTTTCTTATGGAATACTTCTATGGAGAGCTCTTCTTCAATGGCTTGGCGGAATTGGAATAATTGTTATGGCTATTGCAATTTTACCTATGTTATCAATCGGAGGCATGCAACTTTTTAAAGCTGAATCTTACGAAACACCAGATAAAATTATTCCTAGAGCTGCTATTTTTGCAAGTGGAATTAGTATTGTGTACATTATCTTAACATCTATATGGGCTTTTATGCTTTGGTTTGCTGGAATGCCAATATTTGACTCAATAACACATGCCATGACAACTCTTGCTACTGGAGGCTATTCTACAAAATCGGAATCCTTAGGAGCATTTAATTCAGTAAATATAGAAATAATTATTGTTTTTGGTATGATAGTTGGATCATTACCTTTTATTCATTATTTATCAATTTTAAAAAATGGTTGGAAGAATTTAATTAATGATCAGCAAGTAAAATGGTTTTTGTTAATTTTATTTTTTTTGATTTCAATCGTAACATTTAATCTTTATATAAATGGAGAGAATTTTTTTTCATCACTAAGAGTTTCTATTTTCAACGTAGTTTCAATTGTAACAGGCACAGGTTTTGGTACCGATGATTTTAGCCAATGGGGAGGTTTTGCAACAACCTTACTTTTAATATTAATGTTTATAGGTGGATGTGCTGGTTCAACAACTTGTGGTCTACGAATGGCAAGAGTTTTAGTTTTAATTGCTAATTCAAAAACACAAGTATTAAAACTTTTAACACCTCATGCAGTAATTATTCCTTATTATAATAAAAAACCAATTCCAGAATCTGTAACTGAATCTGTTATGGGCTTTTTCTTTTTGTATATACTTGTTTTTATCATAATCTCATGTCTTCTTGGAAGTTTAGGGTTAGACTTCATGACTTCATTATCTGGAGCAGCATCTGCTATAGGAAATGTTGGCCCTGGATTAGGTGAAATGATAGGACCAAACAGTACTTATGCCCAAATACCTGATGTAGGTAAATTAATTCTTTGTTCAGGAATGATTTTAGGAAGATTGGAAATATTCGCAATATTAGTAATGTTTACAGCATCATTTTGGAAAAAATAACTATATCAAATCTTGTTCACTATAAACCCTTTTTGTCTTACAAAATTCACAAACCACTTCAATTGACTTTTTGTCATTAAACATAAATTTTATTTCTTTCTGGTCCATTGACTTTAGCGTATTTAAAACTCTTTCATTTGAACATTGACAATTATTATTAAGATTTATTTCGTCAAAGATTTTAATTTCGTACTGTCCAAATAAGTTCAATAAAATTTGCTTTGATGTTTTTTTTATACTTAAAAATTCTTCAGAATTCATAGTTTCCAAGAACATTAACATTGTTTTCCAATCTTCATTTGAACTTTCTGAGTTATTTAAGTTGTTAATCTCTGGCATTAATTCCAATTTTATTCCGCCAGCAATATGATTAGAACTAGGTTCATATTTTTTAAGATTGAAAATATTAAATAATTTAAAAAAAGATTTTGCTTGTTCAGACGAATTGAAATAAGTATCTATAGCTTCTTTTATAGATTTTCCTTTGATTTCAACTAAACCTTGATAATTTTTAGAAAATTTTCCTTCTTTTATATTTAAAGCTAAAGTTCCGTTGGAAATAAGTCTTTCAAAAGGAAGATTTTCAATATTTTCAAAATCATTTACTGAAATGTAACCTCGCATAGATGAATTATTATTTAAATCAACAAAAATTGTTTTAATTATCCCCTCACTATAAGCCTGAAGACTAAAAACACCGTCGTTTTTCATTCTCGAGCCAATAGAAGCAGTAACAGAAATAGAATCAGCAAAAATAGATTTTATATTTTTAGGATGTGAAGCATTAATAATTTGAGAAGCTACAGAACTTAATCGAACAATTGTTCCTTTTATTTTATTATTAATTTGAAAAGGAATAACTAAATTTTCTAAAATCATAACTAAACTTTTAAAAATTAACTTTTATAACAGTATTTTATTATTGATTTTTGTGCATGAACTCTATTTTCTGCCTGATCAAAAATTACTGATGATCTAGAGTCTATAACTTCATCTGAAACTTCCATTCCCCTATGTGCAGGAAGACAATGCATAAATATTGCATTTTTGTTAGCTAGCAACATTAGTTCTGAGTTGACTTGAAATGGTTTAAAGTGATTTACAGATTTATCTTTTTGATCTCCCATGGATATCCAAGTATCAGTCATAATACAGTCAGAATTTTTAGCAATATCATTAATATTTTCTGAAATGACCAGATTTTTATTTTGTTTTTCTAACCATTTAATATTGTTTTTTGAAGCCAAAACTCTACTTGGGCACGCGATAGAAAAATTTATATCTAAAATTGTAGCTGCTTCTATCCAACTTTGAGTTACATTATTCAAATCTCCAAACCAAGAAACTTTTTTATTTTTAAAATTACCAAACTTTTCTTTGAAAGTAACTAAATCTGCAATAACCTGGCAGGGGTGACTATGGTTTGTTAAAGCATTTATAATGGGTTTTGAAAAATTACTTGCAACTTCTTTCAAAATTGAATGTTCAAATGATCTTATAATTATTAAATCTATATATCTATCAAGAACTTTAGTACTGTCATGAATACTCTCTCTTTGCCCAAATTTAAACTCATTTGAATTTAATATTAGAGAGTTTCCACCTAAATCATTAATACAAACTTCAAACGAAATTCTTGTTCTGAGAGATGGTTTTTCAAAAATCATTAAAACATTTTTATTTTTAAGAATTTTATCAGATCCATTTTTTTTTATTTCAATTGAATCATCAATAATTCTTTCTAAATCTTTTTTGGAAAGATCTTTTATATCTAAAAAACTAGTCATTTCTTTTATGAAACTCTAAAGATATCTCTTTTAACTTAAAAAAAGCTAAGTCAATCTCTTCAAATGATGTATTGAGCGGTGGTAAAATTCTAATAGTATTTTCTGCTGCACCAACCAATAAAAGCCCCTTTTTTCGTGCTTCTGTAGAAAAGTCACTAACAGAAACTTTCTCAGACAATTCTATGCCTCGCAAAAAACCATATCCCTTTTCTTTTACAAATATTGATTCGTTTTGATTGTCTAAATTATTTCTTTCATCTTTAATGAGAGAATTTATTTTATTATCTAAATATTTAATTTTTTTATTTAGAGTTTCTAAAAATCCGTCTTTAGTGATTAAATTTATCACTACCTCTGCAGCTCTCATTGCTAAAGGATTACCACCAAATGTACTTCCATGAGTGCCTGGGACCATAGCGTTACCTACTTCAGATTTTGCAAGAACTGCTCCAACTGGGAAACCTCCTCCTAGACCTTTGGCAAGCGCAATTATATCAGGCTCAATATTCTCATTTTGATAAGCAAATAAATTTCCAGAACGACCCATGCCAATTTGGACTTCATCAGATATAAGTAAAGATCCATTTCCTTTTGTTAATGTCTCAACTTTTTTTAAATAATTCATCGGTGCTTTTCTCGCTCCGCCTTCCCCTTGAACAGGTTCGATCAATACAGCTGCTACTTTATTATTTAATTTATTTTTTAAATCTTCAATATTACCCCACTCTGCATGACTGAACCCTGGAACTTTAGGACCAAAACCTTCTCGAAAAAGAGGTCTATCATTCGCTGCAAGCATAGCTAATGTTCTTCCATGAAATGCTCCTGTAACACATATAATTTCATCCCTTTCAATATCTTTTTTAGACCAAGCATATCTTCTTGCAACTTTTACGGCACCTTCAGTAGCTTCCGCACCAGAGTTACAGAAAAAAGCTTGATCAGCACATGAATATTTTACCAGTAAACTAGCAACTTTATCTTGTTCTGGGATCTTATATAGGTTTGATACATGCCATAGTTTAGACGCTTGGTCTTGTAATGCATTAATTAAATCTGGGTGAGAATGTCCAAACGCATTTACAGCAATACCAGTTGCATAATCTAGATATTTACTTCCATCTTCGGAAAATAGAAAACTACCTTCACCATGTGTAAAAGCAATATCAATTCGACCATATGTTTTCATTATGTCTGGACTTAAAGCCATTTTAAAATCCTTAAATAAAAAATAATAACATTAATCTAATTTATACAAAATGTTTAGATAATTTTAAACCTTGTGATTGATAATTATTTTTTCCTTTTATCTCACCATATAATTTATCTGGGATATTTGACATGGGTTCGTAAATTAATCGACAAATAGTTTGTCCATCTTCAATTATAAACGGGACATCATGCGATCTTACTTCAAGAACTGCTTTGGTGTTATTAGCATTTAATTCTGGAGACCCAAATCCTGGATCAAAAAAGCCTGCATAATGTGCTCTGAATTCTCCTATATTAGTATCATAAGGTCGCATTTCAGCAGCTAGATTTTTTGGAACTGAAACTGATTCTTTACTACATAGTATATAAAAAGCATCTGGACTTAAAACTAAAGATCTATTTTGATTTACTTCAGAAATTATTAAATCATCAACAGTTATCTTCTCCCAAAAAGAGGAGACCTTATAATTTTTAACTTTGTCACAATCAATTAACTTTGAATGTTTTTTTGCTTTGTATCCAACAACACCATCAACACCCTTTAAATCAACTGATAAAGGCAATCCATTTTCTAATTTATCTGACAGTTCAGATGTTTCATTATTTTTTATCAAATCGTGTTTATGTTGAAGTTCAGCCATTTGTTTGTCTGTAAAACTTACATCACCTATTGAGAATCTTAACTGATTTAATCGAGTGCCAGTTCTTACAACGACTGAAAAAGTTCTTGGAGAAATTTCCAAATATAAGGAACCTTTGTACCCTTTTGGAACATTTTCAAATTGCTGTGTTCGATCAACAATTAAACGAGTAAAAACATCTAATCTTCCTGTAGAGCTTTTTGGGTTAGCCATACCGGATATATTTTTTGGTAAATTTAGACCCTCTAATAATTTTACAATATACACACAGCCGCATTCTAAGACTGCACCATTTGACAAACTAAATTCATGCATTGCTATTTGATTTAACTTCTCTTCAACCGTACTATTTTTACCAGGTAAAAATGATGCTGGGACGCGCCATGCTTTGAAACCTAACCTCAGATCAATTGATGCAGGTTGAATTAGGTCTTCACTAATATTCTCATTGCTAAACATGAAGCTTCTATCAATTAACTCTTTTATGTATTGAGAAGGTAAAACACCATTTTTTTCGTTATTTAAAAAGACCATTTATAATTCTACTGTCAACTATGATTTTAATCTGTAACCGCTATGAAGTATGTACCAAGCAGAATAGCCTAAAATAAAATTGAAACCTAATAATATTATCAATGAAATATAAGGTGATATATCACTAACACCTAAAAAACCATATCTAAAACCATCAATTATATAAAAAAAAGGATTTGAATAAGCTATTGGTTTTAAAAACTCAGGCAAACGTTCAATAGAGTAAAATGTTCCAGATAAAAAAGCTAAAGGTTGAACGACGAAATTTGAAACAATCGCTAATTGATCAAATTTTTGAGCCCAGATACCTGCAATAATGCCTATACATGATAAAGCAAATCCTCCAGATATAAGAAATATAAATGTCCAAATATAATTTATTGGTAAGTTTGTTATTCCAAGTATAAGTAATAAAAAAAATGAAGCAAGAAATACTATAACACCTCTTGTAATTCCTGCTAAATTATGAGCAGTAAAAATTTCTAATGAGCCTAAAGGTGCTAATAATAAATCTACAATCGATCCCGTAACCTTAGCAGTCATAAACGCAGATGAGGTATTTGCAAAAGCATTTTGTAAAACACTCATCATCATAAGGCCAGGAATTAAAAAAGAAATATATGAGATACCTTTAATACCTGCAGATCTATCAATTGCAATAGAAAATACAACTACAAACAATAATGTAGTAATCATTGGAGCTGTTATAGTTTGAAGAAAAACGCTAGTGAAACGTTTTACTTCTTTAAGGTAGAGAGTATATAAACCAAGCCAATTTATAATATTTATATCTCTTCTTATACTTAAGTATTTGTTTTTATTTTTCATAATTATTAGTATTATTTTTAAATACAATTTATAAAAAAAATCAAATTTAAAATGGATAATGAAAATCATATTTTAGAATTTCTTAATAAAAATGGATTAAGGTACTTATCGAAGTTTGAAACAACAGAATATCAATTTAAATCTTTTTTAAGAAAAAAAATTGATGTTTTTGACCCAAATTTAAGATTCTCAAAAAAAAATGAGTTTATAAATGCAATAACTGAAAAAATGAAGAAGCTAAATTATATAAATGATCTAAGATACTCTGAAATTAAAGGTGAAAAAATTTTTAACAATGGTGGCTCAAAAAAACTTCTTAAATATAAACTAAATGAGAAGGGTGTTGATGATGAAATTATTGAAAAAATTACAAATAAATTTTTTTCAAAGAAATTAGATGAAATTCAGTCAGCATTAATTTTTTCAAAGAAAAAAAAAATAGGTGTATTTTATCAAAAAAAATTAAATGAAAGTGACACTAGTAATTTGAAAAACAAATGGTATGGTGCCCTTGCAAGAAGAGGTTTTTCATATGAAACTGCCAAAAAAGTTTTCGATATAGACAATTTGTCTGAAGCAGAAGACATTATTAATAGAACAGGTTGAAAATTTATTCTATGATAATGTATTATTAAGTTGGAAGAATAACTTTAAAGGTAAAACAATGGAAGATTTGTATAAACCAAGTGATAAAATTGTAGAAAATGCTCATATTGATAAAGCAAAATATAAAGAAATGTATAATGAATCAATTTCAGATCCAATTAAGTTTTGGGGTGAGCACGGAAAAAGAATTGATTGGATTAAAAATTATGAAAAAGTAAGAGATTTTTCATATGACCAAAAAAACTTATATATAAAATGGTTTGAAGATGGAACATTAAACGCCAGCTATAATTGCATCGATAGGCACCTAAAAAATAATGGTAATAAAACTGCAATTATATGGGAAGGTGACAACCCAGATGAACAAAAATCAATAACATATAACGAACTCCATAAAAATGTTTGTAAGTTCGCTAATGTTTTAAAAAAATTAGGCGCTAAAAAAGGTGACAGGATTACAATCTATATGCCAATGATACCTGAAGCAGCTTATGCTATGTTAGCTTGTGCTAGAATAGGAGCTATCCATTCTGTTGTTTTTGGAGGGTTTTCGCCAGAAGCTCTTGCAGGAAGAATTGACGATTGTAATTCAAATTTAATCATAACTGCTGACGAAGGTATTAGAGGTGGTAAAACAATCCCTTTAAAACAAAACACAGATGAAGCATTAAAAAAAGTATCTTCATGTAAAAAATGTCTTGTTATTAAAAGAACAAATGGTGATATCAATTGGATTCATAACAGAGATTTTTGGTATCATGAGTTGTTTGAAGAAGTTGCGGAAACTTGTGAACCTGAAGAAATGAACGCTGAAGATCCAATGTTTATACTATATACATCTGGTTCTACAGGAAAGCCAAAAGGTGTAATGCATACAACTGGCGGTTATATGGTTTACACATCTATTACTCATGAATATATTTTTGATTATAAACCAAATGAAGTTTACTGGTGTACAGCAGATGTTGGATGGGTTACTGGACATTCATATATAATTTATGGACCTTTATCAAATTGTGCTACCACTCTAATGTTTGAAGGTGTTCCAAATTATCCAACTTCTAGTAGATTTTGGGAAGTTGTTGATAAGCATAAAGTAAATATTTTTTATACAGCTCCTACAGCACTCCGAGCATTAATGGCTGAAGGGGAGGCTTCAGTAAAAAAAACAAATAGAGGTAGTTTAAGAATTTTAGGTACAGTTGGAGAGCCTATAAATCCAGAGGCATGGAATTGGTATAATGAAATTGTAGGTGATAAAAGATGTCCTATCGTTGATACATGGTGGCAAACAGAAACTGGAGGAATACTTATTACTCCACTTCCTGGAGCAATAGATGCAAAGCCGGGTTCTGCAACAAAACCCTTTTTTGGTATTAAACCAATATTAGTTGATAATGACAATAATGAGTTAAATGGTGAAGCTGAGGGAAATCTATGTATTGAGATGTCATGGCCTGGTCAAATGAGGACAGTCTATGGGGATCATCAGAGATTTATTGATACCTATTTTAAAACATTTCCAGGACGATATTTTTCTGGTGATGGTTGTCGTAGAGATAAAGATGGATATTATTGGATAACTGGAAGAGTTGATGATGTAATAAACGTTTCTGGCCATAGAATGGGTACAGCCGAAATTGAGTCAGCTTTGGTTGCTCATACTGATGTTGCAGAAGCAGCAGTTGTTGGATATCCACACGATATAAAAGGACAAGGAATTTATGCTTATGTTACTTTAAATATTGGTGTAGATACGTCAGATCAATTACATGCTGAATTAAAAAAATGGGTTAGAAAAGAAATTGGTCCTATAGCTACTCCAGATTTATTACAATTCTCTCCGCAATTACCAAAAACTCGTTCAGGTAAAATAATGAGGAGAATTTTAAGAAAAATCGCTGCTAATGAATACCAAGATTTAGGTGATACTTCAACATTAGCTGATCCTTCAGTAGTAAATGATTTAATTGATAATAGACAAAATAAATAAAATTTTGTGAAAAACAGTAAATTTGAATTTGCAAAATCTGATGGTTTTGTAGCAATAACCTACATGATATTGTCAGGATTTTGTTTTGTTATAATGCATGCAGCTGTCAAATATATTTCTGAGGAAATACATCCTTTTGAAATTGCATTTTTTCGATGTGCATTTGTTATTGTGATTTTGAGTCCAATGATAGTTTATCAAGGAAAATCGATTTTAATTACTAAAAATCCAAAATTACAAATTTATAGGATAGGATTAAATTCAATCGCACTACTCTGTTTTTTTTATGGTTTAAGTAAAATTAATTTAGCAGAAACTACTGCTCTAGGTTTTACAGTTCCAATTTTTACAACAATTTTTTCAGTTTTATTTCTGAAAGAAATAATCAGGATGCGAAGAATAACAGCTTTGATAATAGGATTTATTGGGATACTTATAGTCCTAAGACCAGATATCACTATTGAAATAGGATCCCTAATGGTAATCCTCTCATCTTTACTTTGGTCAATTTGTCTCATCATTATTAAGAGATTAACTATTACAGATTCAGTATATACAATATCTTTATATGCTGGTGTTGGTCTAATTCCTGCCACGTTATTTCTAGCATTGCCAGTTTGAACTTCACCAACATTAATACATATTTTATTTTTTTTATTTATTTCACTTACAGGAACATTTGCACAAACTTTAATGAACAGTTCATTTAAAAGAGCAGAGGTTGCTATGCTTTTACCATTTGATTTTTTAAGGTTAATTTGGTCAGCTTTACTTAGCTACACAATTTTTAATGAAACACCTGAAATAACTTTATGGATTGGTGGAATAATTATACTTAGTTCCACTTGTTATCTCGCTTATAGGGAAATGATTTTGAGAAAAACTAGTTAAACCATAATTTTTTTGCGAACTGTGGATAAAAATTTAATACTTTAGGAGCAATCAAGTTTCGTAAAACATCAATTCTTTTTTGAGAGGGCATAGTAAAATATTTTAAATTTTTATTAGTTTTAAATTCAAAACCTGTGCTTTTAATTACCTCGTCTAATGTAAATTCTGGATTTATTTTTTCAATTTTAAAATTTTTCTTTTTTTTGTTAAAACTAAATAAAGCTTTATTTGTGATTAAATATTTGGGACCACCTGGCCTATATATGTTAGGTGGTGAAATGCCAGGTGCAGAAATGAAATCAACTTTTTTTACTAATGTTCTGGGAGTATGTTCTTCACGAAATAGAATAATTTTGGGGACTACAAAATACATTAATGCTGAACCAAACGATCCTGAAAAACGTTTATCTAATTTTGGGTAACGACCAGTTCCAACTAAATTTATGTTAGCTTGACCATCTATTTGAACTCCTCCTAAAAAGAAAGTATCTATTCTTCCCTGAGCAGATGCATCAAACAACTCCCTAGAGCCATCCGTAAAATTATTAAATTTTTGAGAATGCAAAATTGTTACTTGTAATTTTAAATTAGTATTTTTTCTTTCCTCTTGAGCTAAAAGAGCCGCTGAACCAGGTATTGGAGAAGCTGCACCAATTGCTACATGTTTGTCATCTTTTAATAAATTAGATATTTCACTTATTATAATTTCAGATTGAAAAATTTCAGTCACTTGGATCAAATATTTGAATAATTATTTTGTAAAATAAAATCTCTCATATATTCATCAAATGTTTCTTGGTACTTTGCTGCCTTAGCATACTTGCTCATCTCATTAGTATCTATATCATAATAGTCTGTTAATCCACATGGCCACGCACCATTTTTAGCCAATGATATGCCGTCAATATACAAAGATGGTAAAGTAGCAGCAGCCTTAAGTTCGGAATCAAAAAAATCTTCATCTACAATTTCTTCTACTGTAACATATACTTTTTTTGAAGCATGTGCCAATGTAGCCAATTCTCTTCTTCTTCCAATTTGTACATTTCCATTAATATCAGCTTTACTAGCATGAAAAATGAGAATGTCTAATTTTACAGCTGGTAAAATAACAATTTTTTCATCATTGGTATTAGAGTTATTCATTGGATTGTCAATCACAACCCAATCATTTCTGTTCTTATACAAATCTGAACCTAAAATCCCTCTCAATGGCATAAAAGGAACTGATTTTTCAGTAGCTTGAAGTTGTGCATGTAACGCAGGACAAGTAGAATCTTTAATATTAATCTTACTATTTTCAATTGCATCTTGAAACCTAGGAGCTTGGCCATACTCTCCTAAGGTAACAGCTGCAGTCTCAATTTCGTTTACACAACCAGATCCAATTAGCATATCTCCTTGAATTGTAGTTAGTGGTAAGCAATATAACCTCAACCCTTTGGTTTTATTTTTGATTATTTCAATTGTAACTGACATTGGAACGCCAGAATAATCAGCAGGTATACCAAGTAAGCAATTATCCTTAACTTCTTTAGCAATATCTTTTACAGTTATTTGCGTGAAGTTTACCATTTTTAGTAAGAACTCTTTTTACCAGATTTTTTATCCATAATTGATTTTTTAAGTTTATCAAACTCAGAGCATCCAAGAAAGCAAATTTTATCTAATTTTTTTAAATTTTCTTCAGCTTTTCCTATTTGGTTTAGAGCTAAAAACATTTCTCCTTGATACTCAAGAGCACCTTTATGCTTAGGATTTATTTCAAGAGCTTTATTGTAAAAAAAAGCAGCATCTTCCATTTTACCTAATTTTCTATGAGAAAATCCTAAATAATTATATATATCTGCATTTTTGCTATCAGTTACCAATGCGTCATTTAACTTTACAATAGCATCAGAATATTGTTTTTTATTTATAAGTTTTTCAGCAGATAAATATGCTAATGATTTATTTTTGGCGTTATTTGAATCTGAGCTTGATCCTGCAGAGAAAACATTGTTGGAATTTATAATTAAAAAAGCAGATACAGTAAATAATTTTAAAAAATACATTTTATTCCTCTTTAAAAAATAATATTGATGATTAAGGTATAAATATGCTTAAATCCAGTTATTTAAAGAGGCTAAAAACTACAAAATTAACACTCATATTGTGCTCATTGTTTATTTTTAATTTTAAAAGTCTTTTATTTGCTGAAATTAGACCAAATGATAAGTTCAGTCCGCTAGAAGTTGTAGACATACAATTAACTTCACTTCAGAGTAATTCTAATGATAATAAAGGCATTTATCAGTGTTGGTTATTTGCCCACCCAGAAAATAAAAAATATACAGGCCCACTAGGTAGATTTGTTTCAATGATTAGATCAAACCCTTATGATGTACTGCTAGGATCACTGTTTTTCGAAACTAAATTAATTTTTAAAAATCAAACTGAGGCAAAGGTAGAAGTTTTTTTAGATGGTAAAAATAAAAATAGATACAAAATTTTATGGACTCTTAGTAAAAGTAATATAAGTAAAAAATGTACTAATTGTTGGATGACTATAGGCGTATCACAACCTCAAAAATTAGGTCCAATAATATAGTTATTATAAAATAGGAGAAATATATGAAAACAGCACAAGATTTTTTAAAAGAAGCTAACGAAATTGTTGAAAAAATTGATACATTAGATGCAATTAAAAAACATGGTTCTGATGAAACAATATTTATAGATGTTCGTGATAGTGGTGAAATTCAAAAAACTGGAACTATTAAAGATGCACTTACAATTCCTCGAGGTTTTATAGAATTTGCTGCAGACGATCAGACACCCTATTTCAATACAAAGTTAAATAAAAATAGTGAAATAATATTAGTATGCGGTGCTGGTGGACAAGCTGCTTTGAGTGGAAAAACTCTGATCGAAATGGGTTACAGTAATGTAAAAAACGTTGGAGGAATTGGAGATTGGGAAAAAAATAACGGTCCTATGGATAAATAATTATATGATTTCAAAAAAGCCAATCATTGGCGTATTAATGCCTGGTGACATGGGTCATGGAATTGCAAAGGTTTTAGTTGAAAATAAATTTAAAGTTTTAACATTTTTAAAAGGTAGAAGTAAAAGAACACTTAAACTTGCTAACGAGGCAAGAGTAATAAATATTGATAATTTTGAAAATTTTTTAAAAGAAGTTGATATAATATTTTCCATCATTCCACCTGATAAAGCATTTCAACAAGCAAAGTTTGTTACTAGTTTTTCATCTCATCTACAAAAAAAAATAACATACGTTGATTGTAATGCTATATCACCAAACACTTGCTTAAAAATTGAAAAACTCTTTAATAACAAACATTTTGAATTTTTAGACGGAGGTATTGTAGGTTTAAATCCAATTGTAGAAAAAGGTAAAACTCGTCTCTATATCTCAGGTAAAAATACAAGTAAATTAGAAATTCTCAATAATAAAGGTATTATAGTTAAAAGTCTCGGTTCTGAAGTTGGAAAAGCCTCAGCATTTAAAATGATTTATGCTAGCGCTACAAAAGGCACTTTTGCACTTCATGCCGCAACAATAACGGCTGCTTCAAAATCTAAGTTGTTTGACGAATACGTGAAAGAGCTTGAATTTAGTAAACCTGAAATTTTAAAAGCTATGAAAAATATGACTCCAAAAATCCCATTGGATGCAAGTAGATGGGAAGGTGAAATGTATGAAATAGCAAAAACTTTTAAAACATTGAATCTGACTCCTAAATTTCATGAAGGTGCTGCTGACATTATGAAACTAGCTCAAAAGACCCCAATCTCGAATGAAACTAGACAAACCTACAATGAATCTAGAACATTTGAAGAGGCTGTAAATATGTTCGTAAAAGCAAGTAAGAAAAATTAAACCTGTAACTAATTGCTTTAAAATTAATTAACATGTAAATTATTTTAATTATGTTTTTAATTAACTCTAAAACTGTAAATGAAATTAATACAAAACTGTTTTATGGGTGGATTGTTGTTTTAATTGGTGGTTTAGGTATTTTCAGTAGTGGAGCTGGACAGTCCCACACATTCAGTGCATTTCTTCCAATTATTACAAAAGAACTTGATATATCAAGCACTTCAATATCAACAGCTTATATGATTGCAACTTTAGTTGCTGCTTTCTTACTTCCACGAATGGGTAAATTAGTTGATAAATTCGGGCCCAGAATTGTTTTAATTATGACGATTATTTTGCTTGGTTTTGGATGTTTATTATTTGGAGCAGCATCAAATTTTTTTATGTTAGCATTAGGTTTTGGCTTTTTAAGGTTTTTTGGTCAAGGCTCTCTTATGCTTTGTTCGTCCAACATTGTAACACAATGGTTTGACAAAAAAAGAGGTTTTGCTCTTGGATTAATGGGACTTGGATTTGCGATTTCTATGGGTTTGCATCCTCCTATTTCGAATTACCTCATAGAGGTTTATGGGTGGAGAATGGCATGGGTCATTATTGGTTTTTCAACTTGGATAATTATGTTGCCTCCATTGATATTTTTAGCAGTAAATAAACCAGAAGATGTAAATATGTTACCTGATGGAGTTGAAAAAATTACAAATGAGAAAAATACGAAAGGTAAAATTATTGGTCTGAATCTTAGTGAAGCTCTTAAAGAAAAATGTTTTTATATTTTGGCATTTTCCTTTTTCTCTATTTCTATGTTAGTAACTGCTTTACATTTCTTTCAAGTAACAATTTTGAACGAATATTTTAATCTTTCAAGTCAAATCGCAACAACATTATTTATACCAACGATGATTGCCATGATATTATTTATACCCATTATAGGTAAAATGTTAGATAAATTTCAAACACATATTATTATCGGAATAGCCTTAATAGTAACAGGATGCTCATTACTTATGATAACTTTTGCAACCTCTTTGCAAAATGCAATAATATATTCTGTTATTTTTGGTATCAATAATGCTTTTAGTATTTCACTATTTGGGTATATTTGGCCCAGGTATTTTGGAAGATTACATGTAGGATCAATCCAAGGTACAGGACAAATGATTTTAGTTGTTGGAGCATCCATTGGGCCAATACCTTTTGCAGCAGCAATTGACTATTTAGGAGATCCAATTTTAACTATAAGAATTTGTTCATTATATCCATTTTTAGCTTCATTTCTTTGTATTTTATTTTTGAGAGAACCTAAAAAATTAACAAACTTAAAATTACGAATTGAAAACTAAAATCTTGAAAATAAGTTTTTCAAATAATTTTGTTGCTATTTGCGCAATGATAATTGCTGTTGTAAGTGTTACCTTAATGAGTGCAATTGCAAAGTTGATTGGGCCAGAGTATAACCCAATACAAATTGCGTTTATAAGGGGAATAATAGTCATAATCTTATTATTACCTATAATTAATAAATTAGGGGGATTTAAATTCCTTTATACAAAAAAACCATTTCTTCATTTTTTTAGATCAATTGCTGGAGTAATTGGAAATATTTTCTTTTTTTATTCTTTTCAAAGATTACCCATTGCAGATGTTACAGTCATCTCAATGGCTGTTCCTATTTTCAGTTCAATTCTTGCTATAATTTTTTTAAATGAAATAATTGGCTGGAGAAGATGGACTGCTATAATTTTTGGATTTACTGGTGTTGTGATTGCATTAGATCCTTCAACTAATATAGAAATAGCTTCAATTACAGCATTAATAGCTACATTAATGTGGTCAACAACAATTATCTTTTTGCGAATACTTGGAGAAACTGAAAATCCATTTAAAACAGTATTTTATTTTATGTTAGTAAGTGTAATAACCACCTCTTTTTTTCAACCCTATGTATGGAAAGATCCAACTTTAGATGTTTATATATTGCTAATTTTATTAGGTGTATGCGCTTTTATAACTCAAAGTTTAATGACCTTTGCTTTGCAAAAGGCAGAAGCTTCAATCGTAAGCCCCTATAATTATACAGGTATTATTTGGGCAATAATTATTGATTTAGCGATTTGGAATGTTTATCCATTGACCAATACAATTATTGGAGGAATTATTATTACAATATCAGGCATTTACATTTTTCGAAGAGAGACTAAAAGATCCATTAAATCTTCTAAGAAAATAAATATATGATAAATACCCTACAATTGGAGTTATAATTAAAACCAGTTCTAATGGAATTATTTCACCAAACAAACCAATCAAAATACCACCAATAGATAAAGATCCAAATGAAATTGTTGACCACCATGTCAGCACACGAGCCCTAAATTGTTCAGAAACTTCCAATTGAATTAATGTTTGTGTTCCAATTCCTATCAGAGTTGTAGAAAAACCCAAAAATAAAAATAATAAAATAATGATTTCTATATCATTAAATATCCCAATAAATAATGAAGATAAAAATCCAAAAATTATCATAGGTAAAAATATTTTAGATAAATTATTTTGTAAATACTTACTAGAGCCAAGGAAAATTGAAGCAAGTAACGCTCCAACTCCTGCAGATGCAGTAATTAACGATAAACTTGTACTACTTCCAGATAAAATTTCACCTGCTATAGTTGGTTGGATTTCCAAGACTCCTCTTACAAATAATGCATTAATGAAAACTATGTATAAATTTATTTTTATAATTTTGTTTTTTAAAGAATATCGTAAACCCTCAAAGAAATCCTTTTTAAAAGTCTCTTTTCTAAAAGAATAAGTATCTCGTTTTTCTAATGGAATAAAAAACAATATTATTATTATTGGTAAATATAACAAAGCTGAGACCAGAAATGTAAATTGTAGATCAAAATATAACATAAGAAAACCAGCAATAGCTGGTCCAATGACCCTTGAGGCATTAAATGAAGCCGAATTTAAACCTATTGCGCTTCCTAAGAAAGATTTTTTTACTACTATTGAAACAAAAACTAATCTAACAGGATGATATATAGCACTTAAAATACCATATATTAATGTTAAGGCAGCAAGTGAAAAAATTGAATGAGCTTGAATAAATTGTAAATAAAAAATCACAATTGAAATAAAAAACATTGAAAATTTTAAAATAATTGTTGCCTTTCTCATATCCCATTTTTCAGCCCAAACTCCAAAAAAAGGACCTAAAATGCCAGCTGGTGCCATTAGAGATAATGCAACAAAGCTTGTCCAAAATGTTGATTCAGTTAAATTCCATGCTAGCCAGCCTATACTTACTTTTTGCATCCATAGACCAAGTAATGATAGAGAATTGCTAACAAAATAAATTGCAAATGGTTTATAAGATAAAGCTGTCATTAAGTTGATAAAAATGAACTAATTTTTTCATTGAACTCCATTGCATTTTCACAATAAGGAGCATGCCCAACCCCTTTAATTTCAATATGAAGAGCATTTTTTATTGTATCGTAAAGAAATAATGACTTCTTCTTAGAAACTACAATATCTTCTGAACCAGTTAAAATTAAACATGGAACTTTAATTTTTGATAATCTATCGGTAGTATCTAATATTTGCATGGAAGAACCACCACAAACAATTGCTTCACTTGAAATTTCTTGACTAATTAAACATAAAAAATCAAAAATTTTCTTATTTTGAAATCCTGGTAGCATTTTAGATATCCTTAATTTTCCATATTCCACGTCAGAGAGTTCATGTCTTTGTTGAAGTCTTTTATTATATGGTTCTCTAAGGGGTTTCTTATATTTCATGGAGTACCCTTTATGTGTACATGAGAGTACCATTTTAATGACCGATGAATTGTTATTTGTACTTAATATTTGAGCTAACATGCCTCCCATTGAATGCCCAATTATATAATATTCTTTAATTTTTAAATTTTCTAATGCACGGATTATCAAATTAGACACTTTAAACATATCTGGATCTTTCATATTATCAGATTCACCAAACCCAGGAAAATCAAATGAGATCAATGAATATTTATTTTTAAAAAATTTAAATTGATACGCCCAACTTTTGCTATTTCCATTATATCCATGCAAAAAAACTATAGTTTTTTTATTTTTATTTTTTAAATATCTATATGATAATTTTAAACCAGAAATTCTATCATTATAAATTTCATTTTTTGGAAGTTCATCAATAATTGAAAGCGACATATGAATTAAGATAACACCAAAAAAAAAATTTAAATAGATTAAATTGACTCTTTAATTAATTTCATTCACTGTTTTTATTAGTTATTATTTTAGTTATTAAAGGAGATAATTATGAGATTAATTAAAACTTTTTTAATTCTATTTGTGAGTATTTTATTATCTAATCTATCATTTGCAAAAGATCTTACAGTAGGATTAAAATCAGAACCAAGTTCTATTGACCCTCATTATCACAATTTAGGTCCTAATAATGCATTTGCAACTCACATTTTTGGAACTCTTGTAGGAAGTGACGAGAATCAGCAACATTATCCAGACCTAGCTACATCTTGGAAACCTATAAACGATACAACATGGGAGTTTAAACTAAGAAAAGGTGTAAAATGGCATGATGGTAGTGATTTCACAGCAGACGATGTAATGTTTACTGCTCAAAGAGCTCCAAATGTACCTAAATCACCTTCAGGTTTTGGGACATATTTAAAAGGTAAAACTTTTATTAAAATCGATAGTCATACAATTCATATTAAAACAAAAAAACCTTATCCATTAATGCCTAATGACATCATGACAGTCAAAATTATTTCAAAAAAGTATGGAGAAGGTGCTACTACGGCTGATTATAATAGTGGAAAAGCTGCAATTGGAACTGGCCCTTATAAATTTGTAAAATGGGTTCCAGGTGATAGGATTGAATTAAAGGCTAATGAAAATTATCATGGTGCTGGAACAGGTAAACCAAAATATAAAAATGTTCTATTTAAGCCAATTAAATCTGGACCTGCACGAATTGCAGCGCTACTTGCAAAAGATGTTGATTTTATTGATAATGTTCCACCTTTAAATGTTGCGAAACTTAAAACAAATCCAACTTTGTCAATTAATAGTGGAGCATCTAATCGCGTAATATATTTGCACATGGATCAATTTAGAGAAAACTCTCCTCATATAAAAGCTATTGGAGGTGGAAAAATTAAAAATCCTTTAATGGATGTTAGAGTAAGAAAGGCTATATCTTTGGCAATAAATCGTGACGCAATGGTATCTAAAGTAATGGAAAATATTGCTGTGAAAGCTGGTCAACTTCTTCCAAAAGGTTTCCATGGCGTTTCTCCAAATATGAAGCCAGATCCATATGATCCGGAATCAGCAAAAAAACTCATGGCAGAGGCTGGATATGAAAAAGGATTTGAAATGACAATCCATGGTCCAAATGATAGATACATCAATGATGCTAAAATTGCTGAAGCTTTGGCACAGATGTTATCAAGAATTGGAATCAAGGCTAAAGTTGAGACAATGCCAAAAGCTGTTTATTTCAAAAGAGCTTCTAGGGGCGGTCCAAATAAAAGTCCTGAATTTAGTTTCATGGTTCTTGGATGGGGAGCTGGATCTGGAGAAGCATCTTCACCTTTGAGAGCTTTATTACACACATACGATAAATCTATAGGAATGGGTAGAGCTAATAGAGGTAGACACTCTGACCCATCTGTAGACAAAATCATACAAGAAGCTCTGGCAACAGTTGACTCTGATGCTCGAGGAAAGCTTCTTGCAAAAGCTACTGAAATAGCAGTAGGCAAAAATTACGGTGTGATACCAGTTCATTATCAAATGAATACCTGGGCAGCTAAATCTACCTGTTCTTACACGCCTAGAACTGATGAAAGAACTATTGCAACTTATCTTAATTGTAAATAGTTTGATTTTAAATATCATTGAACCCAGAATTTTTTTCTGGGTTTAATATTTAAATAAAAAATATTTTCATATGTTAGAATATATCTTAAAAAGATTTGGACAGAGTTTCTTAGTACTCTTTATAATGTCCATATTAGTTTTTGTTGGCGTTAATTTGGTCGGCGACCCTGTTGAAATGTTAATAAATCCTGAGGCAGATCAAGCTGAAGTTGAACGCGTGATTAGAGAACTTGGTTTAGATAAGCCAGTAAGTGAACAATATTGGTATTTTCTAACAAATGCACTTAAAGGGGATTTAGGAAGTTCTTTTATTTATAATGAACCAGCACTAAAATTAATATTACAGAGAATGCCAGCTACACTTGAACTTGCTTTGTTTTCTCTTTTTATCTCCTTAATTATAGCTATTCCCCTAGGTATTTACGCTGGCTATAAACCTGATAGTAAAGCTAGTAAAACTATAATGGCAGGATCAATTCTTGGGTTTTCAATGCCTACATTTTGGGTAGGAATTATTTTCATAATGTTTTTTGCTGTATATTTGGGGTGGTTACCCTCTACGGGAAGAGGGGAAATTGGATATTTTTTTGGAATAGAAAGTTCTTTATTCACGCTAAACGGTCTATCTCATGTTTTTCTTCCTGCTTTGAATTTAGCATTATTTAAGATTTCATCAGTTATCAGACTTACTAGAGCTGGAACAAGGGAAATAATCTTGCAAGATTATATAACTTTTGCGCGAGCAAAAGGTATATCTGAAAAGCGTATAGTTCTAGTTCATATTTTAAAAAATATTTTAATACCAATAGTTACAGTTATAGGTCTTGAATTTGGCTCTTTAATAGCTTTTTCAACAGTTACTGAGACTGTGTTTGCATGGCCAGGAATGGGTAAATTAATTATCGATTCTATTTATAATTTAGACAGACCAGTAATTGTTGCATATTTAATGATAATAGTTACATTTTTTGTGTTTTTGAACCTTGCCGTTGATATTCTATACACTTTTCTTGACCCTAGAGTTAGATTAAAAGGAGCACATCAATGAGCAGTAGAGACCAAAACTTTAAAAATTTTTGGAGAGATTTTTCTGTTAATAAAATTGCTGTATTCGCCTTTTTTGTTTTTCTTTTAATATTATTCGTAGCTATTTTTGCACCACTAGTATCCCCAACAGATCCTTACGATCTGAATAGTGTAAGTATAATGAATAGTAGAATGCCACCAATGTCCGAAGATTTTGCTGGTAATTTATATGTCCTTGGAACAGATGGAGCTGGCAGAGACATGCTTTCAGCAATATTTTACGGTTTACGAGTAAGTTTAGGAGTTGGAGTTCTGTCAGGAATATTTGCATTAATTATAGGTTCGATGTTTGGAATTTCTGCAGCTTTTTTTAGAGGAAAATATGAAACTATAATAATGAGAATTGTTGATATTCAACTTAGCTTCCCATCAATATTAGTTGCCTTGATAATATTGGCAGCATTTGGAAAAGGAGTTGAAAAGACAATAATTGCTTTAATATTAGTGCAATGGGCATATTATGCAAGAACTGCAAGAGCCTCCGCACTTGTAGAAATTAACAAAGAATATATCGACTCTGCGAGATGTCTTGCCTTTAGCAATACTAGGATAATGTTTAAACATATATTACCAAATTGTCTTGCTCCATTAATTGTAGTTGGTACATTACAAACAGCGCATGCCATTTCACTAGAAGCAACATTAAGTTTTTTAGGTTTAGGATTACCAATAACAGAGCCCTCTCTAGGATTACTTATTGGTAATGGATTTGAATATATGTATAGTGGTGATTTTTGGATTAGCATATTTCCAGGTATCGCTCTTTTAATAACAGTAGCATCTATAAACTTAGTCGGAGATCATTTAAGGGATATGTTTAACCCTAGACTTCAATAATTACTCTACATAAAAATTTAATCTAAATTGTAAGCAAGTCTAACTGCTGTTTTTCCAGGGAATAATCTTTTCGTAGGCATTATCAATATAGTTTCTTCAAAAGGAGCATATATAATTTTATCTCCATCCTTTCCGATAACTGAGCCTTTGGTGAGTTTATCGAAGCCTTGCCAATTTTTTTCAAACATAAAATTGTTTGTTTTAATAGTCACAATTTCACCAACTTTAAATACTTCAATTTGATTTGATGAAACAATTTCATTTGATATAATATCCTCTCCAAAATTATTATCCATAACTCCAGTATGTCTAAGAAACTTTATCAATGACTCAATAGCCACATCTTTAGATGATTTCTCCCAATGTTGTCCACATTCAACTAAGAGAGCATTTTTTTTGCTTTCTGGATTTGAGAAATCACCATAATCTCTCATCCTCATACCCTCTTTATGCCCTGAATCTGTAATAATTTTAATTTCATAATTTAAATTTTTAGCTAATGTTATACCTTTATCCAATATACCAGCCATCATTAGAGGCACGCATGGTTTTTGCATTGAATGAATATCCAAAAGAAAATCGGCATCAGAAATTATGTGTTTTACTTCATTAGCTCTAAAAAATTCGTAGGTTTTACTTCTGTTTTTTTCTTCTAAAACTCCTGGAGCCCAAAGTCTATTAAAATCTTCATCAACCCATCTAGTTCTATTAGGATTTTCCGGATCAAAAGCTAAATATGCCTCTATGTTCATAAATCCAAATGTGAGTTTACCTTCTTTAGGTCTAAAATTATTTTTTAAATACCAATCTATAGCAATTGCCCCACAAGGCTCGTTACCATGAACAACACCAGTTACTAAAACATGAGGTCCTGGAAATCCACTATCTAAAGTTAAAATATAATCTACACCTGTGTTAGTTTTTTTATATCCAGATATGTCAGGAGGTAAAATTTCTACTGGGTACTCATTTGCATAATTTAATCTTGGGTCATTCATCTAATTTCCTCCTCTACAAATCCTTTTATCTCTTTAATCATCAACGACAAATGTTCTTTTAAAACATTAAAACCATCCGTTTTGATTCTAGTTTTTTCATCCATATATAACCCTCGATTAACTTCAATTTGTAATGAATGTTTATTTTGAGCTGGATTACTATAAGCAGAAACTAACTCCATACCTTTATAAGGATCATTCATAACTACATCATAATTTAAATCTTTAAGAATAGTAATAATAAGATTTGTAAACTTTTTATTACAAGAAGTACCATCTCTATCACCTATAACAAAGTCTGGCCGAAGTGTCCCCTTTTCTTGAGTTGACATGGCACTTGCATTATTTTGCATAGAATGACAGTTTATATGAAAGAAACATTTATATTTATCATATGTATTTTTCAAAATTAATTTAAGTTTTTTATGATATGGTCTGTGATAATTTAAGATCCTATTCGCAACTTGATCACATGTTAATTTTTTTGCATACATATCTTCACCATCAGGTGGTACTTTAAGCCAAATCAAACCAATTCCTAATTTTGTTTTGATTGTTGGTTGAAAATCTATATTTAAAATGTCTTTACTAAAATCAGAAATCTCACTTAAAGAAAAATCTGTTTCCGCTCTATTAGGATCTATATAGGATCTAGGAAAATTTGCTTTTAATAAAATAGCACCAATATCTGAGGCTTCTTTGTAAAGCTCATCTACATAACTATCTTCTGCCTGTCTTAATTTTTCAAATTTTGTATTATGTTTAAAATCCTTCGGATAAAGGTTCCCACTATGCGGGGAATCAAAAATTAGAGGAATTGTTTGGTTTTCTTCTCCAAGAATTGTTAATATATTATCAAAAGTTGAAACCATTATTGAGTAAATTATAATGAAATTTAATAAAAACATACAAGATTTAATTCCAACAATGAAAAAGTGGAGACAAACAATTCATTCTTTTCCAGAAATTGCTTATGAAGAGTATAAAACTGCGGAATTCATTGAGAAAAAACTTAAGGAATTTGGAATTAAAGTTGTTAAAAACATTGGTAAAACAGGATTAGTTGGTATTTTAGAAGGCAAAAAAAAATCTAGTAAATCAATAGGTTTAAGAGCTGACATGGATGCATTGCCAATGGATGAAAAAACAAACTTAAGTTATTCTTCAAAAAATTTAGGTAAAATGCATGCTTGCGGTCATGATGGCCATGTGACAATGCTTTTGGGCGCTGCTAAAATATTGTCAGAAAACAGAAACTTTACTGGTAAAGTATTTTTTATTTTTCAACCAGCTGAAGAGGGTGGAAGAGCTGGTGCCAAATCTATGATTAATGATGGATTATTCAAAAAGTTTAAAATTGATAACGTTTGGGGAATACATAATTGGCCTGGAGTTGAACTTGGTAAAGCTGTGATACATAAACAGTTCGCTATGGCTGGCGGTGATATATTTGAGATTAATATATTTGGAAAAGGAGGGCATGCTGCTCAACCAAATGTTTCAAATGATCCAATTATAGCTTTAGGATTTATAATTGTTTCTCTTCAAACTATTATATCAAGACAATTGGATCCATTTTCAAATGCTGTTCTATCAATTACAAAAATTAATAGTGGCTCAGCCTTTAACGTAATACCTGAAAGCGCCTATCTGGGAGGAACATTAAGATCAACTAATGAACAAGATAGAAATAATCTTTTAAAAAAAATCAAATGTTTAGTTGAACAAACTGCGATTTCTCATAACTGCAAAGTTCATTTTAAAATTATTCCAGGCTATCCACCAACTGTGAATGATGAAAAAAGTGCCTCTTTTGCTCATGAAATTTATGAAAAATATTTTGGAAAAGATATGATAGATGAAAATTGTACCCCTACAATGGGTTCTGAAGATTTTTCTTATATGTTAAAAGAAAAACCAGGTGCTTATTTATGGTTAGGCGCAGGAATTAATTCTGAAAAATTACATTCTCCTTATTTTGATTTTAATGACAAACTTTTGCCTTTTGGTGTTAAATATTGGGAGTGTTTAGTTAAGGAAAATTTAAAATAACAAATAAAAAATTGAATAATCAAAAAGTTAAATATCCTTGTGTTATACTGGCAGGAGGAAAGTCTGTGAGAATGAACAATGTCAATAAAGCATTTGCATTTATTGATAATCATACCTTAATTTCAAGAATTATAAAAAAAATTTCAAATAATAATTTACCAATAGCGATAAATGCTAATGAAAATTTAGATAAATTTTCTAAGTTTGGATTAGAAATAATTAAAGATAAGTTTGTTGGTCATCTAGGTCCATTGTCAGGTATATATTCCGCACTAGTCTGGGCAAATTGTTTAAAATATAAATGGGTTTTCACTTTTCCATGTGATGTCCCCTTTTTTCCAAATGATATTTTTATAAAAGCCAATAATATCCTAGATAATAAAGCTAAAAATTTTGATTTAATATCTGTTACATCCAATCTTAAAACACATCATGTAATTTCTCTTTGGAATATAAAATTAATAGAGGATTTGCAAATAAAAATTTCTAATGGTTTGAGAAAAGTTGATGTATTTACATCTAGTTTAAAAATTGAGTATATCCATTATAATTTTAATGGAAATGAAATTGATCCTTTTTATAATATAAATTCAGAAAATGAGATTAGAAAATTGGATAATTACAAAATAAATTCTATTAATAAAAAATAATTTGAAAAATTTATATATTTTAATCTGTTTATTTTTATTATAATTTTAATTGTTTGTGAATGAAATGAAAAATTTATGGTCGTTAAATGCAAGTGAAATATCAAAACTTTATCTTTCTAATGAAATATCTTTAGATGAAATTATTAATTCTGTAGAAGAAAGGTTTAACCAAGTTAATCCAAAGATTAACGCAATTCCAGAATCAACATTCGAATATGCAAGAAAACAGGCAAAACTTTTAGATAATAATAAAAAAAATAAAAAACCATTAGGTTGTTTAGCTGGCGTTCCAGTAACTATTAAAATTAATACTGATCAAAATGGGTTTGCATCAACAAATGGCTTACGATTAAACAAATCTTTAATTGCAAATAAAAATAGTACCGTAGTAGATAACTTAGAAAAAGCAGGTGCTCTAATTATTGGTAGAACCAATACCCCAGCATTCAGCATTAGGTGGTTTACTAATAACTCACTTCATGGTCATACTTTAAACCCCCATAATAAAAGAATAACACCTGGAGGATCTTCTGGGGGAGCTGCCTCAGCAACTGCTAGTGGCATTGGTTGCATAGGTCATGGAACTGACATAGCAGGCTCAATAAGATATCCTGCTTATGCATGCGGAATTCATGGAATTAGACCAAGCCTTGGTCGAGTGCCGATGATCAATTATTCTATGCAAGATAGATATATTGGTGGTCAAATAATGGCTGTTTCCGGTCCTCTTGCAAGATCAATTAAAGATTTAGAGTTGGGATATGATGCTATGAGACAACCAAATTATGATGACCCGTGGTGGACACCGATCTCACACGATTTACCAACTTTAAATAAAAAAATTGCATTATTAACTCAAATCAAAGGTATAAAAATTTCTGATGAAGTTAAATCTAACCTATTGAATGTAGCAAAAAAATTAGAAAATGAAGGTTGGATTGTTGATGAAATTGAAGGTCCAAACTTTGAGGAGATTGGTCATTATCAAGCAGTATTATGGCTTGGTGAATTTAGAAGATCTTCTGGCAAAGCTATTTTTGAAGAAAAAGATGAAGACGCAATATTTGTCTTTGATCAAATGTCAAAAAAATGCCCTGATACTTCTATAGAAAAATTTATGGATTCACTTCAACAAAGAGCAACTTTAGGGAGAAAATGGTCACTTTTTTTCGATAAATACCCTCTGATATTATGCCCTATTTCTGGAGATCTTCCTTTTGAAGATCTTAAAGATACAAAGTCTGAAAAAGATTTTGATGAAGTTTTTACATCAATGCTACCTCAAATTGCCCCTCCTTACCTTGGTTTACCTGGATTATGCTTTTCAAATCACGTTAATGAAAATAAAATACCTATCGGTGTGCAATTTATAAGTAGAAAATTTAGAGAAGATCAGTTATTTAAAGTAGCATATGACTTGGAAAAACTTTTTCCAGAAATTAACCCCATTAATCCAAATTTTTAGGTCAAAGATTAATAATGTTAAAAAAATCTGTCAAAATTACATACGCTGAACCTTGGTTGCCCCTTCATCATAGATTGTTTATTGAAGTTATTGAAACTTGCTCTGCTAGGTTCGCTCTAAAAAAGAGATATGATAATTATACAAAAAATGTTCAAAATAAAATTGGTAATGATTGTTGGGATTTAGCCATTAATAGTCTAGGGGTTCAATTTCCAAATTTAAACCTACCAAAAAAAAATAAAAATAGAGGATTAATTATTGCTGCTAATCACCCTTATGGTGTAACTGATGGAGTGATACTTTCTTGGTTAGCCTCAAGATATGACTCTAATTTTAGAGTAGTAGCTCACGGTATATTGCAAAAAGAACCTTCATTAGCACCAAATATATTGCCAATTGATTTTAGCAATAATAAAAATGCAATGAGAAACAACGTTAATATAAGAAAAGAAGCAATAAATATTTTGAACAAAGGTGGGGTTGTTGCCATATTCCCAGCTGGAGCAGTAGCTTGGTCTAGAAAAAAAGGTGAACCTATTAAGGAAGAATATTGGAAACCAATGATAGGGAAATTGTTAAACACTTCTTCAGCAGATCTTTTGTTGATTAAATTTAAAGGAAGTAACTCAAATATCTTCCAGGCAGCTTCGAGAATTAATCAAACAATAAAGCAGAGTTTATATCTTTACGAAATTAAAAAAAGCTTAGACAAATATATTAATCTTGACATTTGTGATTTCATCCAAAACAAAAATTTACCAAATTTAAATGATAAAGAACTAGCTTTATTTCTTCAAAATAAAATTGAAAAGTTTATTTTTTAAATAATTGACCATTACTTCTTTTTAATTGAGGTGGAGCTGTAGGTCGGTTCAAAAAAGTTCCGGCTGCATTTGGGTTTAAAAACTTTGAACCAGCTTTTCTAATTTGTTTGTCTTCAAGTTTTTTTATAGGCGTATAATTAGGATGATGATGATCGATAAATGGGTCGTTTGTAGCTAAGTTATAACAGCATAATAAAGTCCATCTTCTTTTATCTGAATTGTTTTTATCTGATCTATGAAGAGTGTTGCAATGAAAAAACAAAACATCTCCAGGTTCCATTTCACAGTAAATTAAATCTAAATGTTTTTTAGCTTCTTCAACCCTTTTCAAGTCTACACCAACTTGTCCACTTTCCAATAAAGCATGATCAATTCTACCAATTTTATTTGAACCCGATAATACCTGCAAACAGCCATTTTTCTTGGTACATTTATCAAGAGCAATCATTGCACTAGCCATATGTGGAAATAGACAACCATTATTATACCAATATCCATAATCCTGATGCCACTCCCAAGCACCACCTTCAAATGGTTCTTTTGCTGTAATTTTAGAATGATAATGATAGACTTCGCCTTCTAGCAAGTGTTCCATGGTGTCAACCATCTTATAAGATCTTGCGACTGTTCCGTAAATACTATCATCTGGATGATTCCAAGCGACCATCTTTGTTACTAATCCTTCAGAATCTTTTCTGTCATAAAGATGTTTTTTAATATTTTTATCTTTATGGGAAGCTTGTTGGAGTAAACTTATTTCTTCTTCATCAAAAAAATTTCTAATTATTATAAAGCCCTTTTGTTCAAATTCTTTTTTTTGAGATGCATTTAATACACTAGCCATAAGTAATTAATCTTTTTTTACTGCATTTCTCTTTTCATTATACCTTCGAATAGCACTTTCTGGTATGTCTTCAGTAATTTCACAAAGATCATAATCCAGTTTTTTCATAAAATTTTCAGCATCTTCTTTTTCGTTCCAGCATTGAACTACGAGTTCATTGGGATCTCTGTAAAGAAACCAATCATCCATTTTGCGTTTATTGGGTATAATTTTTATAGCATACATAATTAATCAATAAACAATTCTAAACTATTTTAAAAATAATTTTCAATAAAAATTATTTTAGTTAATCTTTTAATTTAAACTATTCTATATCTATAATATATTAAACTTAGGCACTTTAGATGAGATTTTATAACCATAAATCATCAGCAATATTTGATATATATTTAAAATTATATGACAGCGAACTTAGTTTTGAGAAAAAAAAACTAATATTTAAGTCATTATTGGTTGGTGAATCATGGTCATGGAGAGTTACTGGCATTTCAAAATTGTGTCTTGAGAGTTTTAAAAAAAATAAATTTGAAAAATCTAGAAAACTTAAAACAAAACGTCAAACTGTAAAAAATGTGATACGTCATCAACTTACAAATGTTGATAACACAATTAAAGATATTTTTACTACCAAAAGAACTAAAGAGGAATGGTGGGATAAAATTTTAACTGAAGAGAAAACGCATCTTGTGACAAAAGATGAATTGAAAGAAGAATATTATTTATTTACTGATATTCCAGAAGATGGTGGATATTTTATTAATGGTACAACTGGATATCTTTATAGTGAAAAAGAAAAACTTTTATTAAAACATATTAATAAAACTAAAATTTTGTGGAAAAGAAGTAATGACCCTTTAATGAAATAAGCTATTCTTTATATGAGCACACTTCATTGCATAATTAAATAGCATCTTACAAAAATACTGATTTTAATTTAGTCATATTTTTAAAATAGTGTTCTCACCAACTGACTATTAAACAACTAATTACGTAAATATGATATTGTTGATTAAATTTCAGAAAGGTTTATTATGTTTCAAGCAATTATTTCCGTGTGTAACTTAATTAATATGGAGTGTATGCTACTCAAAGACACTGTTGGGCTAATAAATACTCATAAAGAATGTGCAGTAAGAGCTGAAAACATGCGGAAAGATTTTATCGATTTATATAAAGGTCCAGTAATTATAGAAAAAAATTGCATTAAGCTGAATAATTATAAAAGTGCATAGCAATTAAAATATATCGCTAGACTTTAAAAATTTTAAGCTATAATCTGGGTAATGGCTAAATTGCTATTTAACATTACTAATGGCACTAACAATCCTACCAAAGCATCTTTAGGATTTATGTTAGCAAGAACTGCAGTTGAAGAAGGCCATGAAGTTCAAGTTTTCTTAAATGCCGATGCTGTGAGTTTAATAAGAAAGCCTGTATTAGACAGTTTAGTCGGCTTAGGTACTGGAAAGCTTAGTGAACATTTCAATATTTTAGTTGATGCAAATGTGCCTATTTACGTATCAGCAATATCTTGTGAAATTAGAGGTGTTACAGAAAAAGATCTTAAAGAAGCTAATTCAATAAAAGTTTTTCCTAAAACTTTACTTAATTTGTCTTTACAAGCAGATAGAACATTTGTTTACTAAAAAATTTTTCATTATAAAATAAGCATGCAAAAATTCTTGATAATCTTAGGTATAATTATCTTACTTATAGGATTAATTTATCCCTATCTAAAAAAAATAGGTTTCGGTCAATTACCTGGTGATATAATTTTTAAATCAGAGAACTCAACATTTTTCTTTCCAATAGCTACCTGCATAATAATTAGCATTGTTTTGACAATTATATTTAATTTATTTAAATGAACCAGATTTTTAGTTCTTTAACTCTAAAAAATAGAAAATGAAAATAATTATAATAATAATTCCAAAAATTTTTAGATAATCTGTTTTTTTTTCTTCAACTTCATTAATTTCAGAAATTTCTTGCTTTTGGGTTTCAATTTTTTTCTTCAAATTCTTTATTTTTTTGTAAAAATAATAATTTAAAAAAATAGATATCAATAATGATATAGGCCCTATTATTACAAATAACCAAATATTAATTTCTTCATAACTGATACCAAGTAAACTCGCAAATTTGTATAAAAAATCAACACACCAATCAAAAGTAATATCTATCCAATTAATTCCTGAGTTTGCCAAAATTAACCCTTAAATTATAAATGATTTTAAATTTTAAAATAAAACATAATCAATAGTAATGTTCAAATTTCCAAAAATAATATTTTTACTTTTTAATAATAACTTCATGATCGAATTCTTTATCTATTGGAACTTTGATGCCATTTAAAAGATTATTTGTTCGACCAGCAAGGGATACTATTGATAAAAATTCAGCATACTGATCATCTGTCATTCCTTGAGCACGAGCTGCTGCTGTGTGAGAATGAATACAATATTCACAACTATTAGCAATAGATACTGCAGCGTAAATAAGTTCTTTAGTCATTGGATTAAGATGACTTGGTTTTGCCATAACTTCTTTTACATCTCGCCATGTTTTTTCAAGTAATTCAGGATTAAAGGCTAAGTAATACCATAAATTATTTATAAAATTGCTTCCACGTGTAGCTCTAATATCGTCAAAGACTGATTTTACACGAGGGTTTTCCTCAGGATTTTGAAGGCGTGGTATAGTTGACACTCAATAACCTCTCTTTTAACAATTTCATAAATAACTTAACACATCGTCTTTCAGCAAACAATGTTAGGATTTACTTAACTGCAACTAAATATACAAAAGTGAAAATTATAATATTAATAAATTTTCCAATTAATTTATTTTGAATTATCTAATAATAAATGGATTTGAAACAGAAGTCTGCTCTGCTATCCAGACTGATTTTGTCTGCAAAAATTCTTTAATAGCTTCTTGGCCACTCTCTCTGCCTTTTCCTGATCGTTTGTAACCTCCAAATGGTGACATAAAGCTTACAGCTCTATATGTGTTGACCCACACTGTTCCCACTCTTAAACTATCAGACATTCTTAGGGCCCTTCCAATATCATTAGTCCAAACTCCAGCCGCTAAACCAAATATTACATCATTTCCTACTTTTATTGCTTCTTCTTCATCCTTAAACTTAATTATAGATAATATGGGTCCAAAAACTTCTTCTTGAGCAATCCTCATTTCGTTTTTTACATCTGCAAAAATTGTTGGCTCAATAAATCTATTTCCTTTTACATCTTCGCTAGAATAAGCATTTCCGCCTAAGATACATTTTGCACCTTCTGATTTAGCAATGTCTATGTAACTCATAATTTTATCAAATTGAGGCTGAGTAGTAACAGGCCCTACATGCGTATCAAACGACATTGGATCTCCAATTTTTGCTTCACTTGCAACTTCAACGAGCCTTTTGACAAATTTTTCATAAATTGTTTCTTGTATCAATAAACGAGACCCAGCAATACATGTTTGACCTGTCGCTGCAAATATACCTGAGATAACGCCCATTATCGCAGCTTCAAAATCTGCATCTTCAAAAACAATGTTTGGTGATTTACCTCCTAGTTCTAAAGAAACAGGCATTATTTTTTTTGCAGCAGCTTCATATATTTTTTGACCAGAAACATCAGAACCAGTGAATGCAATTTTAGACACATGTTTATGTTCAACAAGTGGTTGACCTACATCAACCCCCATTCCCGTAATACAATTTACAACTCCATCCGGGAATCCTGCCTCTGACACTAATTTCATAAATTCTAAAGTTGATGCCGAAGTAAATTCAGATGGTTTTATTACCGCAGTATTTCCCGCAGCTAAAGCTGGAGCAAGCTTCCAAGACAAAAGAAGTAAGGGAGAATTCCAAGCTGTGATCATTCCTACAACTCCAAATGGCTCATACTTAGTATAATTGAAAATTCCAGGCTTGTCTGAAGGTAGAACAGAGCCTTCAACTTTGTCTGCAAGTCCTCCAAAATATCTATACCATTCTGCAAGATACTTCGTTTGTGCTCCCATTTCAGCAATTAACTTCCCATTATCTTGAACCTCTATTTCGCCAAGCTTTTGAGCATCTCTCTCAACAAGTTCTGCAAGTTTTACAAGTAGTTTACCTCTTTCTGTAGGTTTTTTTTTAGACCAATTATTTTCAAAAGCTTCCTTTGCAAAATTTACTGCAATGTCGACGTCATGAGCATTTCCTTTAGCAACTTTTGCCCAATTTTGACAAGTATATGGATTTTCAGTATCAAAATATTTTCCGCTACTTGGTTCCATTTCTTTTCCATTTACAAAATGATTATATATCTTCATAAAATTCTCCGTTAATTGTCTCTTGAAATTAATTCAATATTAAATTCAAGGTTATTTTATATGTTTGTTAATTTTAATTATATATTTTCTTGATAAAAAGGTTAGTCTAGAGATAATACTTTTATTATTTATCATAAAATAATAGATGACAATGATGAGTTTTAAGGACTTCTTATAACAAGTAATATTTTAATATAGAATTTTTTTTATATAAGGTTATTAACATTATTAGAGGTATTAATAGGAAAAATATGCAAGCAATTTTTTTTGGCTCTATTGGAACCTTGGTTGAAACATCTGAAATTCAACGTAAAGCATTTAATACAGCTTTTAAAGAATTTGGATTAAATTGGTACTGGAATATTGGAAATTATATAAATATGATTCAAAAGCCAGGTGGAATTCTAAGAATTAAAGAATATTCAAAATTAAAGCTTAATGATAATGAAGTAAAAAAAATATATGATCTTAAAATCAAATATTTTAGAAAATATTCTACTAACTCTGTGAAACCAAGGGAAGGTGTTTTAAACGTTATCAAATATGCTAATAAAAATAATATTAAGCTTGGATTTATTACAACAACTACTAAAGAAACTATTGAGATTATCAAGGATAGTTTATCGAGATATATTGATTTTAATAACTTTGATCTAATTACATATGAAAAAGATTGTTTTAAAAAGAAACCTTATCCAGAAATATATAACTTTGCGATAAAAAATCTCAACGTTGCAAAAAATAATTCAATAACAATTGAAGATACTCCTGTTAGTTATACTTCATCAAAAAAAGCCAATATTAAAACTATTTTATTTCCTGGAGAATATTCAGTGAATAAAAACAATATTTTACCTTCATACAAAATTTTTGAAGAAGTTAAAAATTATTTCGAGTCAAAACAAATTTAAGATGGCTGTAGTCAAATTAGAAAATGTTTCGAAATCATGGGGAGATTTTAAGGCAGTTGATGATTTTAATTTAACTATTAAGGACGAAGAATTTTTAGTTTTATTAGGACCGTCTGGATGTGGAAAAACAACAACTATGAGAATGATTGCTGGACTAGAAGAGTTGAGTTCGGGGACTATAAAGATTGATGACATTATAGTTAATGATCTTGAACCGAAAGACAGAGACGTATCTATGGTTTTTCAATCATATGGTTTATATCCAAACATGAGTGTTTATGAAAATATAAGATTTCCTCTTAAAATTAGAAAAATAAAAAAATCACTCCACGAACAGCTGGTTATGCGAGCTGTAAAAATGGTAGAATTGGAAAAATTTTTAAAAAGAAAACCTGCAGAATTATCTGGTGGACAAAAACAAAGAGTTGCACTTGCTAGAGCATTAGTAAGAAATCCAAATATATTCTTAATGGACGAACCTTTGTCAAACTTAGATGCAAAATTGAGAGTTTCGACAAGAGCCCAAATAAAACATCTGCAAAACAAACTTAAAATTACGACTATTTACGTAACGCATGACCAAGTTGAAGCAATGACATTAGCAGACCGTGTAGTTGTAATGAACAATGGAAAAATACAACAAATTGGATCACCTAAAGAAATTTATAATAGACCTTTTAATACATTTGTTGCTTCTTTTATAGGGAGCCCTCCCATGAATTTAATTCCAATTTCAATTAGAAATAAAACATCAATCTCTGAAGATCTAAAATTTTCAAAAGTTAATATTAAAGATGGAAAATATACACTTGGATTTAGAGCTGAAGATGCTAGTATTGAAGAAATTGGAAATTTTACTGGGACAATTTATTCAATAGAGCTGTTAGGGGATAGCACGATCGTTACACTTAATGTTAAAAATAATTTATTACACGTTAAAACCTCTAATAACTTTTCCTCAAAAATTGGTGAAATTGTGTCAGTAAAAATACCAAATGATTCATGTCATTTTTTTCATTCAAAAACTGGAATTCATTTATAAATAGATTGGAGTAAAATATGAATTTAATAAAGTATACTTTTTTGATAATAAGTTTTTTGTTTTTTTTAATAAAAAACTCTTTTGCCTGTGAAATTAAAGCAAGAGTGAGTGTTGTTGGAAACGAATTTCCAGCTATACAAACAGTTGGCGCTGGTGCAAAAAAATGTAAGGGCGCTGAAGTTAAAACAAACTTAACAGCTGACCATCAAAAAATTAATGTGGCTGGAATGAGTAGTGAACCAGCGGAATATACATCTGCTATAGTAGCAAACACATCAATTGTTGCACTATTAAACAACGATTTAATTAGACCTTTAGACGATTTAGTCAAAAAACACGGCTCCAAATTAAAGAAAAATCAACTTATCACAATAAATGGTAAAGTTATGGCTGTTGCTTTCATGGCTAATGCTCAACATTTAGTTTATAGAAAAGATATTCTAGAAAAACTTAATATTTCTGTACCTAAAACATATGAAGAAATGTTATCAGCTGCAAAAAAAATACGTGCCTCTGGTTTTGCGAAAAATCCTGTGGGTGGAGCTTATAAAGCAGGTTGGAATTTAGCACAAGAATTTAATAATATGTTTATTGGATATGGTGGAAAACATTTCAAAGGTAATACACCTAAACCAAACGTAAATTCAGATGCTGGTAAAAAAGCACTAAACATGATGAAATCTTTATCTGAATATATGAATCCAGATTTTTTAACTCATGATAGTAATGCCACGAATGCAGAATTCAGAGCTGGTAACGTTATCCTGATGAATATGTGGGGAAGTAGAGCTGCTACACTAACTGATGCAGAGGGAGTTTCTGATGCAGTTAAAAAAGGTATGGATATAGCTGGTCCAATGACTGTTGGCGGTGGTAAGATTCCAGCATCTACACTTTTTTGGGATGGTTGGACCGTTGCTAAAAAAATAAGTGACGCTGAAGCTGAAGCTACTTTCATTGCTATGATGAATGCAATTGATCCATCTATTATTAATGATGAAAAAGTAAGAAAGCAAGCAGTTTGGCTTTTAGACGGATACACCCCGACAGATGCAGCTAGAGGTGTTTTTGCTGCAGCAAAAATGAATACAACACCTTATCCAATGCTTCCGTATGCTGGTCTAATGCATTCAGCTATAGGTGCAGAAATTGCAGATTTTATGCAAGGTAAGGAAAACGCAAAAAAAACTTTATCTGACATAGAGGATGCTTATCGTGCAGCTGCAAAAGAAAAAGGTTTTTTATAAAATAAGTTTCAATCAACTAGAGAGACACCTTCTCTCTAGTTTAGAATTATGAAGCATAAAACTTTTTTCTGGTTTATATTGCCAACATTTTTGGCAATGTTGATTTTTATTTTTTTACCAATTATTTCTGTTGTTTTACAATCGGTTCACACGCCTCACGAAAACATACTTATAACCGTTGAAAATTGTGACCCTTTTGGATGCAAAAAAGTTACATCAATTGATCACGAAGCAACAAAAAATTTAAACCAGTCTGAGCCCTTGGGTAAATTTGTCGGATTAGATATTTATTTTGATAGAGGACACCTGGCGATTGAAAAATTAAAACTTATATGGAAAAACTCTGAAAATATTTTTTCATTTATACAATCTTTAAGTGATCTTCCTTTTTATAAAGCTGTTTTTTTTACACTTACTTTTACATTCACAGTTACACCCATAATGCTCTTACTTGGTTTATTGATTGCTTTAGGTGTAAATTCAATAAATAAAAGATTAAGAGGGATAGTAATTTTTTTCTCTCTTTTACCTATGATTGTAACTCCTCTTATAGGTTCAATAATATTATTTTGGATGATTGATTCACGAGGTATAATTGGAAACTTAATCCAATGGTTGTTTGATGACCCAAACTTATCTCTTAAAGCTTCAACTACATTAACTTGGATAATGTTAATTGTGTATGGTGTATGGCACGCAATTCCTTTTTCTTTTATAGTTTTTTATGCAGGACTCCAAACTGTACCAAAAGATCAACTCGAATCAGCAAAGATTGATGGTGCCAATAAATTTGAAGAAGTAATCTACATTATTATTCCTCATTTAATGCCATTAATTACATTCGTTACACTTATGCAATTAATGGACAATTTTCGAGTATTTGAACCTATTGTTGGTTTTAGCGCTGAAGCGCATGCAACTTCATTAAGCTGGATAATTTTTAACGACTTAGGTGGTGAAACAAGACAGCTCTCAGCTGCAGCAACAAGTTCCATTTTGACAATAATAGGCGTAATTATTTTACTTTCACCAGTTTTATTGAGAACATGGAGGGATTTTAAATTTAAAAAATGATAAAAAGCAATTCGAACAGATTTTCTATTTTAATTTATATATTTATAATTATTTGGGTTTTTTTAGCCTCTTTCCCTTTTTTTTGGACATTTTGGGGTTCTTTCAAAGTAGAACTTGATTTTTTTTCTATCTCTAATTGGTATAATGCAGTGACTGGCAAGAATACTTTAGACACTTATAACTCTCAGTTTACGGGAGCTGGTTATGAAGGAGCTTGGGTTCAAGAGGAATTTTGGAAATCTTTTGTAAACTCAGCCATAGTTTGTTTTTTTGTTGTCTTAACTTCTTTAACAATTGGAACTTTAGGAGCATATGCTTTATCTAGATCAAATTATAAATATACTTTTTGGCTTTTAATAACAGCACTTATTTTTAGAGCAATGCCTCCAATCACTCTTGTGGCTGGATACCTACCACCTTTTTTTGATTGGAATATCTGGGGAATATTACCAACAACTATAATTGTATTAGTATCAATTAATCAGCCCTTCACACTTTGGATGTTACATTCTTTTTTTCAGAACATACCTAAAGAGCTAGATGAAAGTGCAAAGGTAGACGGGTGTTCACAATTTCAGGCATTTAGACATGTTATTATTCCTGTCATGTGGCCTGGTGTAATTACAACAGGTTTATTTAGTTTTTTGTTAGCTTATAATGATTTTGCTGTGACTGCTATGTTGTTATCCGATGAAAATAGAACTATGATTCCAAAAATTGCTGCTTTTTTAGGAACAACTTATACTGAAGGAAATATAATGTTTGCCGTTGCAGCTGTTGTTTCAGCAACTGTTCCACTTTTTATACTTGTAATGTTTTTTCAAAAAAAAATAGTAAGTGGTCTCACGCAGGGTGCAGTAAAGGGATAATTAAAATTATGAAAAAAAATGAACCCCAAATCGGTAAAGATTTAGATGTTGAAAAATTTATTTATGGAATTACACAAGAGATATGGGAAAATAAACAAATTAATTCTATTTATGATTACTATAATGATGATGTCATTGTAAGATCACCGAGGAGTACAACTTATAAATGTAAAGATGTAATTGATTCTACAAAAGATACTTTAAGTCAATTTCCTGACAGACAATTAATTGGAGAAGATGTAATTTGGTCTGGTGATTATAAAAATGGCATTTTAAGCTCTCATAGAATTTTGTCTACAGCAACACATAAAGGTAATGGTTTTTATGGAAAATCATCTGAGAAAAGTATTATGTATAGAGTTATTGCTGATTGCTTTATTATAGATAACAAAGTTGTTGAAGAATGGATAGTTAGAGATGAAAGTGCTATTTTAAATCAACTAGGATTTACTGCAAAAAAATTTGTAGAAATGAAAATTAAAGAAAAGATATTTGATAAAAATAGTCTGAATTTCATATCAAAAGCTTTTGTCTCTAAGAATCTTATCAAAAATAATTCTAATGAATTTACTAATAGTTATATTTCGTATTTTAAAAAATTAATTGATAAGGATTTTAATTTAATAAAAATAAAATATGAGAGATCTGCTCAAACTTTTTGGCCTGGAGGAAAAATAAATTATTCATATGAACAAATAAAAAAAATATGGTCAGATTTTTTGAATTGTTTTGAAAAGTTAGAATTGATCATACATTTTTTTTCTGGAATAACAGAACCTTTGTTATCCCCCCGAGTTGCCATAAGGTGGACAATTAAGGGAAAACATTTGAACAAAGGATGTTACGGACCTCCATCGCAAAAAGATATTGAAATTGCTGGCATATCTCATATTGAATTTGGGAAAACTGGAATAATTAGAGAATATGTCATCTTTGATGAAATATCTATTTGGAAACAGATATTACTTTAATTATACTGCTAGTAATGAGTAATTTTAACATTCAAGACAGGCTAGTAAGATTTGATGAATTAATACCTTGTAAAACTGCTTTTATTGATGCTCATACACCTGGATCTAACTTAAAGGAAAATTTTACAATTATTGGTGCAGGGGTTTCTGAAAATCCTGATCAACACGTTCATATTAATATACCTCATGGCTTTAATATTGGAGCTGCTGGCCAACCACCCAAATGTAACAATTCACTACACAGCCACAGGACAGCTGAAGTGTTCTTTGTTTTATTTGGTAAATGGAGATTTTTTTGGGGAATTAATGGTGATGCTGGTGAAGTTATTCTTGAAAAAGGAGATATATTTAATATTCCTACAGGTATTTTTAGAGGTTTTGAAAATATAGGCAAAACATATGGCATGCTAATGGCTGTGTTGGGTGGAAACGATGCAGGTGGTGGAGTGGTTTGGGCACCAAAAGTTTTAAATGACGCGAAACAACATGGTTTAATTTTATCTGAAAAAGGTAAAATTTATGATACTAAAATAGGTCAAAATTTGCCTCATGACGAAAAAGAAATGCCTGAGTTAACGAAAAAAGAATTGTCACAATTTCCTGAAATAGAAGCTAGTGAAATTACGCCATTTTATGTAGCTAGATATTTGGATCTATATTCCTTGTCGAAACATAACTTTGTTTCAGTTATCGGAGAGCATGGTGTTATTTATGATAAACCAGGTTTTGAAGTAAATTTTATATCTGAAAAATGTATAAATAAAATTAAAAATTTTTCTGATAGAGATACTGTATTAATGCCTGTTGAAGGCGGTTGGAACATAGAATCACATATATTTAATTTAACTTTAAATCCTGGTGATACATTTTCAGTTCCCAAAAATACACAATTCGATCTTAAAACAACCAAACCATATATGTCTTCAATGTATCAAGTAATTCCTACAGATGATCCTGCAGGTGCAACTCATATAAGAACTGTTTAATGACAATTTTAACAACTCACGTTGGATCATTGCCTAGAAGCAAAAAATTGTCCAAGCTTTTATTTAAAAAAGAAAATAATGAAATTTATGATGAGGACACATTTAATCAAGTTGTAAAAGACTCAGTTTTTGACATTGTAAAAAAACAAAAAGAAGTTGGAATTGATATTATATCTGATGGGGAGATGTCAAAAATATCTTATGCAACCTATGTGAAAGATAGATATAATGGATTTGCAGGTGATAGTCCTAGAAATGCACCATCAGATCTCAAAAGATTTCCTAGCTATTTAAAGAAATTAGCTGAAAGTGGTGGAACACCAACTTACTCAAGACCTTGTTGTGTTTCTAAAATTTCTTCTAAAGGTGATAGTGAACTTCTTGCTGATATAAAAAATTTGAAGGACGCTATGAAAAAAAATAATTTGTCTAAAGGATTTATGAATTCAGCTTCACCAGGTGTAATATCATTATTTCTTGCTAATTCCTTTTACAAAACAAGAACTAAATATCTTGTAGCTATATCTGAAGCTATGGAAAAAGAATTTAATCTTATTGCAAATTCAGGATTAAACTTACAATTAGATTGTCCAGACCTAGCTTTATCTAGACATATGATTTTCTCAGAATGGAGTGATAGAGCATTTATAAAAATTGCAAATGAAAATATGGAAATTTTAAATCATAGTCTTCGAAAAATTGATCCAAGTATGTTACGAATGCATGTGTGTTGGGGAAATTATGAAGGTCCCCATATTGATGATATTTCAATAAGTAAAATTTTTGAAGTTATAATGTCTTTTAGAGGTAATTATATTTTATTTGAATCTTCCAATCCAAGACATGCTCATGAATGGAAAATATTTGATGACTTAAAAAGTAAGATACCTGAAACAAAAATTTTAATACCAGGTGTAGTAGATTCTACAAGTAACTTTGTTGAGCATCCAGACTTAATTTGCCAAAGACTAGAGAAATTTGTCAATATTGTTGGCAAAGAAAGAGTTATAGCTGGATCAGACTGTGGTTTTGGCACTTTTGCAGGTTATGGTAATGTTGACGAAGACATTGTATTTGAAAAATTAAAGTCAATGGTAAAAGCTGTAAAATCTTTTTAATGTAAGCTTAATTTTTTTTTAAATTTAAGTTTATCCACATTACAAACGTTATGAAATATGCGTTTAAAACATACCAAATGATTTCAAAAATTAATTTAAAATTATTTAAAATATTTATGCTTAAGGAATTTAAAAGTAAAATAAGTGAGACAAAGATTAAACCAATAGCAATAATAGAATTTTTTCTTTTATGATTCTTATACCTCATAGGATGAATTACTTTAATAGGAATTATCTTTAATAATATTAAAATTACAAGTATGAATAAATTATTCCAATCGTTTAAATCTAAAATCGATAAATAAATAATGATAACATTCCAAATAGAAGGAAATCCTATATACAAATAATTTTCCGTCATTATTTTTAAATAAGAAAACGAAAATAAAGAAACACTTAATATTAGTATTGGCAAAATAATTTCAAATTGCTCAGGTACATAATTGAATTTATAAATAATTATACACGGTATGAATACATAATTTATATAATCGACTATGCTGTCTAGCATTACACCATCAACATTTGGACAAAACTTTTTAACATTGAATTTTCTAGCTAAATTCCCATCAATAACGTCTATAAACAATGCAATTACAAGAAAAACAAAAGTTAAGAGTTTGTCTTCATTTAATATTGAAATTATTGAAAAAAAACTCATTAAAATGCCAGTTCCAGTCAACAAATGTACTAAGTATGCTTTAATTACATTAATATCTAGAGATAAATTTTTTTTCATTGTTTTAAAATAAAATTAAATCATTTTGTTTACAAATAAATTTATTATCTAATAATAAATGTTATGAATAAAAATCTTGATGACTGTAAAAAAGAAATCTTAAATGATATTTCAAGAACAATATCCTTTAGACTATGTTCTATAGGCGTCGATCTAGGCCTTTTTGAAGATATATCAATTAATGGTCCTTCGACAAGTAAAGAAATAGCATTAAGAAAAAAATACAACGAAAGATACATCAGAGAATGGCTATATGGAATTTCAAAAACTGGCTATATTTATTTTGACAAGGAAACTAGAAAAGCCTCAATTAGTAACGAGTATAGTGAACTATTCAATAGTGAAGGTGGTAAAAACTCTTTTAAAGGCTTTTTTAAAGTAATTAATAATATGTTATTACCTTACGAAAACTTAATTAGTTCTTTTAAAAATGGTGGTGGTATAAAATTTGAGGAATATAATAGTGAATTTTGGAAAGGTTTAGACCTTACAGGTTGTTCTAGATATAGATCATTTCTTGTTCCGGAGTGGATAGATCAAGTGCCAGACATAAAAGAAAAACTCAATAAAGGTGTAAAGTTTGCTGATTTTGGGTGTGGTACTGGTAGGTCAGCTGTTGAATTGGCAAAAAGGTTCAAAAACTCTACTTTCTTTGGATTTGATAAATTTAAGCCAAATATTGAGGAAGCAAAAATCAATGCAAAATCCGGAGATGTTACGGCAAATACGTATTTCAAAGTTTGGGATGCAGACGAAGGAGGTCCTGATGATAAGTTTGATATAGCAGGGGCTTTTGATTTAATTCATGATTTACCACATCCTCAAGAAGGCATTAAAGCAATAAAAAACTCTTTAAAACCTGGTGGTATTTTTTTACTGATGGATATTAAATGTACAGAAGATCCTATAGACAATAATGACCCAATGGCTTTGTTTAAGTTTGGCGCAAGTTTGCATTTTTGCATGACAACTTCTTTGGCCTATGATGGTATAGGTCTCGGAACTGTAGGTTTGCCTTTAAAAAAAGTTAAAGAACTTTGCTTTAATGCTGGGTTTAAAAATGTTGAAGAAATAGATATTAATCACCCAATTAATTCCTTATTTCAAATTAGTTGATCTGACAATTTGTCACCTTGCGGTTGGAAATTTAAATAAAAAATAAATTATAATAAAATCAACATATTGTGGCGGAGGAAGTGATGTCAAACATCTTTTCTAAGATAATATAATTAATAAATTTTTTTAGTGATTTGATGTAATCCCTTGCTTAGTCCCTTCAAACAAAAGTTTTCATCCGTCAAAAGTTCAAAAAATTTTGAATTTTATAATGAAAAAAAATAACTATTGATTAATAAGTCTTAAAATAGTTCATAATTTCATAATTTAACTATAATAATAAAAGATAATATTTAAAAAAAAATTCACTACATATTTTACAAATTTAAAATATCACTTAAGATATCTTCAAATGAAACAAATTTCAGAAAAAAATATTTTCTTAATAACATCAGCTATAATTTGGATAATTTTAATATATCCATTTATTGATGTTATCCATTTTTATAAAGCTTCACCTCTTGGGAACAATGATTTTGGTACCTTTATCATCATATCAACTGCAATTGGATATCTTATAATTATTGGTTGGGTGTTATTAGAATCTAAAAGTTGTAAAAAGTATTTTATAAAAAATTACTCAGAAACTGATGATCAAATCAAACTTGAAAAATATCAATTTAGCAAGTTTTTCTTTATTAATACAATTTCATGGTTGTTTAGTTATTTAGTTTTTTATTTTATATTGATACAGATTGTACTGATCATTTTTTATTACATATTTAGTAATATAACCATGGAAGGTTTTACCTTCATTCTCTTTTTCATTTTTTCTTTCGTATTTTTTTATATACTTATTAACTTTACAACATTAACCCTTATAAGGTATTTTTTTTCATGTAATTATTTAAAAGCCATTAATTCCCTGAAATTTGTTTTGTTTTTTAGAATTATTGCAACGGGTTTTTTTTCATTTTACATTTCAACTCAAGCAATTTTAGTTGGTTCTTTATATGGATTTTCAGCAGAAGTAACAAAACATATGAATGTAGTTGAAGAAAAAATTGTTAAAAAGGATACCTCAGAAAATCTATTATCAAACAAAAATGTTAAAGATCAAAAGAGTTATCTAATTAATGAAATTTTTTCTTTAATGAACAAAAAAATGGATAATAAAAAAGAACAAGAATTACTTATTTTAGAAAAATTAACACAAAATAAAAGTATAATTAAAATTGATGATATTAAAGAATATTACAAATTATTGTCTGATAAAGAAAAACAAGAGACTAGAGAAGCCTATAATTTATTAAAAAATATGTATAATCCTGAAACTGGTTTATTTTCAGCAATAATAAAATTTAATAAAAAAATAGATTTAGAACTAAACAAAAAAAAGTCATCTCAAGTTAAAATTTTAGATAAAAAAATTCAGGACATAATTTCAAAAGTCACTGAGATGGATGAAATGTCAATTAAACTTAGTCTAAAAACAATTAAATGGAAACCAATAGGAAATGACAAAATTGATAATGAAATGAAAGTTTACTATGACGAAGTAATTAATGATTTGTTAAACCAATTGAATTAAAAATTGTTATGAAATATTTTTGTTGTTCTTTAAATAAAATTAAATTAATTAAATGAAAATATTTAAACTTTAAATTTAAAAAAAAAACTGCTTAATTTATATTTTTAAATTTATATGATGATTATACATATATAAGTAATTAGGGCATCAATATGAGTGATAAAGAAAATGAGTTTGGGACAATCTTAATTCGTGGAATAGGATTAATAGTAATAATAGGAGTTATTTGGGGATGGGATTCATTTGATAAAGTTTTAGATATATTTGGTTTTGATGCCTCAAAAAATAGACAATCAGAATTGCTTTTAAAATTATCAGATATAGAAAATTATCAAAATCCAATTACAATTGTAGATTTAAAATCTTTTAAAAAAAAATTAACGTCATTTACTGATATTCAAGAGGAAAATTATGAAGAACAAATGAAAAACTCTATATGGGAAGTAACTGGAGAGTTATATAACGTAGAAAATGAGGATATGTATGCCGACTTAAATAAATATGAAATAGATCTTATATTAGATGATGACTCATTTTTAAGGCCAAGAACTTATGCCTACTGTTATGCAAGAAATTCAGATGAAAAAAATTTAATTGAACAAATGTCAGCTAAAACTATGGTGACATTAAGGGGAGAGTTCTCAAGTGTTGGTTCCTTGATGGGTGGTTATCTATATTTAGATGATTGTGTTATAACCAAAATTGGAAATAAAAAATTGTCTAATGCATATAAACCAATAAAAAAAGCTGGTGAAAACAAAATTTTAAAATCAACAAATGAAATCACAAATAATAAAAGAGAGAATGATGGAAATCAAACTAGTGTGTCTTCTTTGATGGATAATCAAATATGTAATAGGGCATCAATTTCAGGTGAATGGGATAATAGCAAACCAGAATTTGTAAAAGAAGCTAAGCGAAGAGGATTGAATTGTGGTGTTAGTGTAACTTCTAACAATGAAACTATAATTTCTGATTTAGAACTAAACAAAAAAAAGTCATTTCAAATTAAAATTTTAGATGAAAAAATTCAGGACATAATATCAAAAGTTACTGAGATGGATGAAATGTCAATTAAACTTAGTTTAAAAAATATTAAATGGAAGCCAATAGGAAATGACAAAATTGATAATGAAATGCAAGTTTACTATAACGACGTAGTTAATGATTTGTTGCAGCAATTGAATTAAAAATTGATATTAATAGTTTAACCTTAATCTATATTTCTGCATAATTAAAAAGCTAAATTTTTATCAAATATAAAAACTATAAAGAGTTTTTTTGTTTGTTAAAATATTTCATATAAAAATCTGAACCAAAAAAGTTGTAAAAATTAAATTTTTATTTTTAAACTATCAAAATTTTAAAAATGTTTTAATTTAAATTCATATAAATAACATAGTCTAATCATGTTGACCTCATTTTTTAATTTCAAGACAAACTGCAATCTAAATTCCTTTTTTTGGCTTCTTCAACAGCTTTCAGTTTATCAGGTTTTTCTGACCAATTATTCTTGTTTTTATCATAGGCTAAAATACATAGGGTTTTATCTTTCATTTTAGAAAAATTAAATGATTTAGTTTTTTTAGGCTCTTTCTTTTCTATCTTTGTTTCTTTAGAAGTTTGT